>CP126121.1:2448337-2768814 GCA_030123625.1 Nitrospira sp. | reverse complement strand
TGATGTGGTGGAAGAACAGCGCTTGCTCGAAAGTTCTTCGACATTGGACCTTCTTCGCACCCTCTACGCCGCGCTGTCGAAGGAAATCCAAATACTGCAGTTGCGGGAAAAGATCGCCAAGGATGCGCAGACCAAAATCGGCAAGAACCAACGAGAGTACATTCTTCGCGAACAACTGAAAGCCATCCAGGACGAGCTCGGCGAAGGCGAAGGCGAAGAGAACGAGGTCGCTCGGTTGAAAAAACAAATCGCTGAAGCCGATTTGCCCGAGCCGATTCGCAAGGAAGTCGAGCGCGAAGCCGCTCGATTGAGCAAGGTGCCGCCGACGTCGCCCGACCATCAGGTCTTGAGGACGTATCTTGAACTGGTGCTGGAGCTCCCGTGGAAGAAGGCATCCGAAGAACATCTCAATCTTTCAACGGTCCGGCAGGTGTTGGAAGAAGACCACTACGGGATTAAGGAAGTGAAGGAACGGATCGTCGAACACCTGGCGGTCTTGAAGCTCAATCCGACGGCGAAGGCCCCGATCCTCTGTCTCGTCGGTCCTCCCGGCGTCGGCAAAACAAGCTTGGGGCAATCTATCGCAAGGGCAATGGGCCGAACATTCGAACGATTCAGCCTCGGAGGCGTCCATGACGAAGCCGAACTGCGCGGCCATCGTCGTACCTATGTCGGTGCGTTACCAGGTCGTATCATTCAGGCTATCCGCCGGGCGGGCGTCAATAATCCGGTGTTGATGCTCGATGAAGTCGACAAGATGGGGCGTGATTTTCGCGGCGATCCTGCATCGGCGCTGTTGGAAATCCTGGATCCGGCACAGAATCACACATTCCGTGATCATTATTTGGATCTGCCCTTCGATCTGTCGAAGGTCTTCTTCATCACCACCGCCAACACCCTCGATACCATCAGTCAACCCTTGTTGGATCGGATGGAGGTAATTCGCCTTCAGGGCTACAGCGAGCGCGAGAAAGCCGAAATCGCCCGGCGCTATCTGTGGCCGAGACGGCTCAAAGAGGCAGGCATCGAGGGGAGCCAGGCCGTGCTCACGGACGAGGTGTTGAATCTCGTCATTTCGCGCTACACCCGTGAGGCCGGCGTACGCCAGCTCGAGCAGATGCTGGGACGGTTGACCAGGAAAGTCGCCTTAGCATTCGCCGATCTCCCGGAAGGTCAAGAGCGCCAGCCGATCGCCATCCGGGCCGACCTTCTCGGCGAGTGGTTAGGCTCCGAACGGTTTATGCCGGAAGAGGCCCGAAAGAATCTGCCTCCTGGAGTCGCGACCGGTTTGGCTTGGACTCCTACGGGAGGTGATGTGCTCTATATCGAAACAACCCTACTGCCCGGCAGTCATGAGTTGACCCTGACGGGCCAGTTGGGCGACGTGATGCAGGAGTCCGCGCGTGCAGCCAGGAGCTATCTCTGGTCGCATGCGGAGAGCATGGGTTTGGACATCTCTCGGTTTAAACGGAACGGAGTCCATATTCACGTGCCTTCCGGAGCCATTCCGAAAGACGGTCCGTCGGCCGGTATCACGATGGCGACGGCGCTCGCATCCGCCTATGAGTGCAAGGCCGTCCGGAGCGACACGGCCATGACGGGCGAAATCAGTCTGAGCGGGCTTGTCTTGCCGGTGGGCGGCATCAAAGAAAAAGTGCTGGCGGCACATCGGGCCGGCATCAAGCGGATCATTCTGCCGAAGGCCAACGAGAAGGATCTCAAGGAAGTTCCGCAAGAAGTGCGCGACGAACTGACCTTCATCTTGGCGGAACGGATTGAAGAGGTCTTGCCGGCCGCCTTTAATCCCGACTCGTCCGATGGATCGGCCGGGAACGGAAGCGAACCGATAGAGGCGGCCAGCACCACAGACGGTTAAGACTCGTAGAACGCGCGGACAATCTGCGTCGCATTGAACAGGAGGACGTGCCGACGCGTATAGACTGCATGGCCATAGTAATGATCTCGGGGGTTCGTCGAGCCGATGCTGTCCTTGTAGTCGATGAGGAGACAGCGGCCTTCGCTGGGAAAACGCACGGCTCGCCTGGCACATTCCAGCCACCGTTCGAACCCATCGTACGGCTCGACCATCTCCCAGACCCTCTTATTCGCCGCTTTGGCCGGTTCAATCGGAGGCACGGCATCGCTGCCCGCGACCGCCAGTTCCTGAACATAATCTCCGCCCCAGGCAATCGGCATCTCCATGGTGATTTGAGGAAGCTCCATCTTCGCCAGCCACCTCTTACCGTCCGTCCGCAAGTTTCGATGATTCACGACGTGCAGCAACTTTCCAATGCCGGAAGGATCCCACCCGTAGCGAACCGGCGTGCCGAAAGTGACCATATCGAGCGCGACGCCGTTAAGAGGTGACGCCGTCGCGAGCAAGGACTCTACGAGTTTGATCGTGTCGGCGAGCTTGGTCTGATTTGTCTGCTCGGCATAGTCGGTCAGAATCCCAAGGAACCTTAGTCGACCGGTAATGGGGCTTGGGCAGAGCAGATTTGATACCAGCGCTAGGGCTAGTCCGGCTTGTCCGTGAGCCTGTATCAATATGCGATTCCCCTTGCTCAAATTCTGAAGTTTACAGAGCTTGTATAGCTCGGCGAGTAGAGACACGGCGGCGAGTGCTCGTCCTAGATGGTGGTGCTCTGATGACCAGAGCAGCCTGATACAGGAGATCGGCTGGGTCAGATTCTTATTGATCGCCTTCCTGATTGATTCGATATCGGCATTGGTAAAGTTCCCCGCATCCCCGATTTGTTGATCCAGAAGAGCTTTCGTCGCGTCATCGTCGGAGAGCGGCGGCTTCAATCCTCCCGGCAGCAATGGAATCCCGTTGGTCTCCTCTCGCATGGCGGCGAGCAATGCATCGACACCGGACACGCCCCTCGAATAGCCCCGCTTGAGCCCACCCGCTTCATCTAAACGCTGCATGCCGAAGACATCAGTACCATGGAGTGAACCATGGACGAAGACCACACTTGCAACACCGGCATGAGACAGAGCCGTTCCACACTTGCCCATAGTCTCTGCCCACATCGGTGAATCCGGAGGTACGACATCGGTCAGATCGGCAAATCGCAAACGCTCGCCGGGGTTCTTCCGCGATAGCTCGTCGTGCTGAAAATTATTCTCGACCGGCATGGAAAGATGTTTTTACCTGGAAGAGATCAACAAGATTTACAGCGCGTTGAATTCTTCAACGCTGAGGGCGGCTTGGCGGATCAATTTACGAAGGAGTCCAGGACTTAATTCATCATGCTGAGGAATGGAAAGCGTGTACTCGTATCCAGATTTCACCAGCATCACATGCGAACCCCGCTGCCGCGCGACCGTCCAAACCTGCTCGTTCAAATTTCCGCACAGCGTCTGATCCCGAACACAACCGAATGCGTTCAGCCATCAAACCACGACCTCCACCATCCGTTCAACATCAACTTTCTGCTTCGCCTCCATAACCTCAAGCCACCCTTCAATAGCATTCTTCACATTGCCGATCGCTTCGTCGCGAGTCTTCCCCTGCGAGAGGCATCCCGGCAAGGCGGGAACCGCCGCGACAAAGTAGCCGGCCTCATCCTGTTCCACCACAACATGGAGTTTCATCCCTCTAGTCTCCTTTCATACTTCATTTACAGAGCTATTATCGGAAAGACCACCACAGCGGTCAAGTAATCAGGTTTAGACAACGACTGCGAATGAAGTTCTAATCAATGATGAAGTTCGGACTTACAAGCCGGACGTTTATGAGAACGAGGACATTAAGGTCGGTGATAGGCCCATGGCCGCCGATGGGCGGACATCGCCAGGTCGGCAAATCGCAAACGCTGCTAGGGTTCTTCCGCAACAGTTCGTCGTGCTGAAAATTATTCTCGATCGGCATGACGGACTACATATCCGATATCGGTTCAAGGCTGCAAGGAGCCGACCGGCTTGTTAAGGGATAACAGCCGGTCTGGGTTCCTGATCTGTGGAAGGCTTTATTGGAACGTGACCCTTCGGCATGACTGCTATCGCAATACATATTTTATGTTCTTCATCGATCCGGCGGTCAACAATCTTCACATCTTGTAGGTATTCCTGAACGATCTCTTCACGGGTCAGTTCGATGTCCTGTTCGTTCTCCCGTCCCGATCGTTCACGGACCCGATCGATCATATGTTCCTTGACCAACACACGAATTTGTTTGGCCAAATCGGTCCGAGCCGAAAGCTCCGACACACGCTGACAAACGACTCGGCCTTTGGTTAAATCGCCCTGGCCCTTGCCGACCCAATATTGGTCTGAAGAATATGCGCCATGGCCGACTTCAGCTGCTTGGCTGACGGAGGAAGACTTGTTCGCGGCTTTCCCTTCCTGGTAAGTCTTGAGCTGATCGAATGACCGTTCGGCCCGTGTCCTGGCATCTTCTGCGACAGCCGCCTGCTCGCTGGTGACGACCAGCCCATCGATAAGGCAGAGACTCGCCACGATCGTGATCGTAACCGAGCCCTTCACGGCCTCTCACCGCCGGATCGATGGCTGGTTCCTGGTGCTCCCAAGGATTGATCGAACCGATATTGGAGACGTGGTTGCTGCTGAACCGAACCTTGGCCCGGTTGGATCATGGGTTGATGGTCACTCTGAAGCCGTCCAGGAGGTGCTCTATGAACGATCTCATTCGGCGTCCGGGGGACTCCCGACATCCCAGGAGGCGGAATAAGCTCGTGCCTCGGCATCCGGGGAAGCGCCATGTTTCCAGGTGAAGGGGGCTGCCTCGGCCCCTGTGGCTGCCGGTTGGCGATGGTTTGCTGCGCGATTGCGACGTGCGGGTTGGTTGGATAGAGACTGCTCGCATTATTCAACAAACCTTGAGGAATGCCGATCGGCGAGACAAGCACCCAATTCGTCCAGGCTTGCGACACCATCGCGTTCGATTGCACACGATTGAGGATTTCCTTCCGCTTTTGGGCCGCCTGTTGAACCTGCTCCGCTGTGGCCGCATTGCCCAGAGCGTGATTGACGGCTTTCAGTTCCTCTTGGAGCTGTTCATTTTCTTGTTTCAGTGCAGCCAGCTGAACACGGGCATCTTCGTTTTCACGAAGCGCTGCGATTGCGCGCGCCACTTCTTCCGTATCCATCTGTGCGAGAAGATCCACTTTCACGACCACGACATCGCCGTCCAACGTCGTGGCGATCTGTTGATGGAGCACGAGCACCAACCCGGCCGTATAGGACCGGATTTCGTCTTTGGTGACGTCCATATCATGGACGACCGTGACGCTTTCGAGATAGGTGGCGACTTGTTCGAGTGCGTTCCGTTTAGCTGCCTCGCCGGCAAGTCTGATCGCGTCTTCCCGGGTGTCGCGGTTCCCCATGCGATGCTCGCCTTGAGCATTGACGACCCTGATTTCGGCGAGGGCAGAGGGAGCGACCATGAACGCCGTGAGCGCGAGAAAAACGGCAATGGGTCGATGCGACTTATGAGACGGCAGAAGCAAAGGCAGGGACGGTTGGAATAATCGACCGGACATGGGCTACCCCTTCTCACCCTCACCCTGAACATGGATGGAACGGTCAGCGGTTTCAGCATAGCACCAGGAAGGCGGTTCCGCCAGCAATCGCCAGGCGCCTTTCCCACCTTGCCTTCAGGAAAATCTGCATGTTAGGGTACCACTTCTTACTTTTAGGACACATGCGGGGTGATATTTCGTCATGACACATCCTTCACGATACCTTCGCTTGATCCTTGTCGGTTTTTTAACCATCGTGCTTGAAACCGGAGTCCAAGCGCCTGTCGATGCGACTCCACCCAGTGGGAAGGAAGCCGCTGCCTCCGGTCCTGAGACTGAGCATGTCATCCTTTTTGTCCTGGAGGGATTCGGTCAAGATTCGCTTAAGGGCGGCACGATGCCGGTCCTGAGCAAGCTCATCAAGGAAGGATCGGTGACCTGGTCCGCGAGCGGAGTCAAGCCGGCCTTACGACTGCCCACCATGGCATCACTGGTGACCGGCATGCCGGTGGAGAAACATGGGATTACCTGGAATTTCTTCGAATTCAGCCGAGGCTATCCTCGCGCTCCCAGTCTATTCGACTATCTGGATCTAAGCGGAGGCCGCGACAGCGCCATCTTTTATATGGACGAGTCCCTGTATCAGCTTGCCAAGCCGGAACCCTATACCGACTATCAGCTCTGCGGGGCATTGCGGCCGGAGTGCGGCTCTCAAAAACTCGTCGCCTACATCCAGCAGTATCTTCAGAAGGCGACCAGCGGACATGGATATGGGCACGCGATTCTTTCCTTGCCTCATTTGCTGGTGGTTCACCTTCCCGAAGCAGGGAGGGCGGGAGTGGCTCACGGCTGGGACTCTAAAGAGTATCGCGAGGCGCTGCGAACGGTCGATGGCGCGATGAAATCCGTCCTGGACCTCTTCAAGGAACATTCGCTCTTGGACCGAACCGCCGTCGTCGTCACCGCTCTCAGTGGGAAAGGGGCCGACCCCGGCGCAGAGGTCCCTACGACTGATTCGCCGACCGTTCCCTGGATCGTCTCGGGGACCGGAATCAAACATGGCCAACTCATTCGTCAGCCGGTATCAATTATCGATACCGGGGCCACCGTGATGAAGATTCTAAAATTGGAGACTCACACGGAGTGGGAAAGTAAAGCGGTGGAAGAAATTTTCCAAACCGCCGCGGCCGCTCCAGCCGTACGACCCCTCAAGAAACGCTGATCATGCGCTGCGCCGCCTTCATACGACGCTGGTCGCTCCCGATATTCGCTTGGGCGCTCACCAGCCTGTCGGCTATGGCCGTTCCCCAGGTAGGGTTCCCGGGAGACCCGCAGGCCGCTCATTTTCAGGAACACGGGATTACCATCGACGCGACGAAACTGGTCCCTGTTTCCTGGTGGCAAGTACCAGGCGTGACACCTTCGATCTGGAATTCCGACCCAGAATCCCTCGATGCGCCTAAGACATCCGAGCTTCGTGAACTACGGTTGAAGCCGGGCAAATACAAGTTCATCAGCTTTTCGTTCGATTTCCCCTTTACGGTGACTCTCAACGGCACGCTCGACTTTTCAAAATCCTTGGATCAATGTGTCGAAGGCCGCGGAACACGGACGTTGGTAGTGTTGTGCAAACGTACATACCCACATAGCGGACAACGCGACGCCTATTACGATCAGAAACCGAACGATGGCTGACGTACTCGAAGATCTTTTAGAGGCGCTTGAAGATGTGGACGATGCCACCCGTGAGGAGGCGGCCCGGGTGCTCGCCGACATGGGTGACCCGACTACCTTGGACGCGCTGATCGAAGCCTGCAACGATGACTTCTGGTCCGTGCGGGCTCATGCCGGCTGCGGCGTCGCGAAAATCGGCGGGTCGAAAGCGATCGAATCCCTGATCGGCCTGTTCAACGATTCCATCATGGAAGTTCGTGATCAGGCGGTCGAGGCCACGGCGAAGATGGGCCCGGTCGTGCTCGATCGCCTGGTGACTGCCATGAAAGACGAGCGTTGGCGTGTCCGCGAACACGCCGCCAAGGCGGCCGGCAAGATCAAGGACTCGAGAGCCGTCGACGCGCTGATCGTCGCCTGTCGCGACCGGGACGGGGCCGTCAAGAGCGCAGCGGCGGAAGCCTTGGGCAGAATCGCCGATCCGAAAGCCATTCCGGCCTTGATCAAGCTGTTTCGAGATTCATCGAAAATCGTACGCGAGACGGCCGGAACGGCGCTGGTCTACATCGGACATCCTTCGGTCGATCCATTGATCGAAAGCCTCAAGGACAAAGATTTTGTGGTTCGATGTCATGCGGCTCGTGCGTTGGGGGGAATGACCACCGACTATCAAATCGGCAGGTCCTGGGTACGGGACGCAAAGGTCGTCGACGCCTTGATCGCCGCCCTGAAAGATCCTGACCGAGCCGTTCGCGAAGATGCGACGATCGCGTTAGGCATGATCGGTGACGCCCGAGCGATTGATGCGCTGATCGAAGCCATGAAGGACGGAGCGGTGAAGCGCCATGCCATTGCTTCACTCGGCATGATCGGTGATTCACGCGCCCTCCCGGCCGTATTGGACGCCTTGAAAGGAAAAGGTATCAAGCAGGAGGGCTCGCCGACGCCCGGATGCATCGTCAGTGAAGATGCGTTCATCAAGGAAGCCGCGGCCACTGCTCTCGGCCAGTTCCGCAATCCCCGCGTGATTCCGGATTTAATCATGTTGCTGAAAGACGGGGTCTTGCGGGAAAAGGCCGCGGCGGCTCTGGCGGTGATCGGGGACGCGGCCATTGAACCGTTGATTGCCTTCCTCTACGACCCCAAAGCGTCTGAGGTCGAGGCTGAAAAGGAACGCGTGCTTTCGTATGCGTCCGTTCGGCTGACGGCAAAAGACGCCTTGAAGCAGATCACCCTCGATACATTGGAAAAGCTGGGTTGGACGCCTCCTGATGAAGTGGTGGAAATCAGCTCGAGCCAGGCCGACAATCTGCGCGTCGATCGACCGTTAGGGCAGACCGGGCGCTTTGGTCCCTCAGGCGACATGGCATGAGGATGCTGCAAAAACTCTCCAGCGTCGTTCTCGCAGGACACTGCCGCCTCACCATCTCGGCGGCGTTCACGAGCGTGCCGCGCCTTATTCGGCGCGGCGTGAACCTCAAGGCCTCAACGTACCACCGGGCAAGAGCTGCTAGAGCAGCTCGGGGTGGGCCGGGTGAGAAAGGATACGCCTCGGCCTCTAGGACACTGGGCGCTCACCGGCTCGCGCCCGTCCGCAAACGTGAGGCTCCTTACACGTCGCCTCGCGGACCTTGCTGCGGCCTTGCTGGGCGAGCTTTTTCAGCATCCTCATCCTGAAGCAAACGGTTACCCTCCGCAAAGGATGAACACCAGCATGACCGATGCAGTGGCGGAACAGATCGCGGCACTCAGGGACGAGGATTGGGCCATCCGCGGTGAAGCGGCCTGCCTGCTCGGTACATTCAAAGACCCTCGTGCTGTGGTTCCTCTCGTTTCTCTCCTTCGAGACCAGGACCGTTCCGTGCGAGAGGCGGCGATTGAAGCGTTGCGTTCGATCGGAGCGCCGGCCGTCGAGACGGTGGGGACTTGTCTCACTGAACCGGATCTTTCGGTCCAGGAATCAGCGTCGGCAATTTTGGCCGCCATTGCCGATGAGCGGGCGCTCGCTCCGCTCATCAAGGTGTTGCGCAGCGGCGACTGGATCGTCCGGATGCACGCGGCCAAGGCGTTGGGTCGGGTACGGAACGCAGACGCGGTTGAACCGCTCATGCCGCTGCTTCAAGACAAGGTCAAAGCGGTTCGTGAGGAGGCGGCTGCCGCACTGGCCGCCATCGGCGACGCATCGATTCCTCCCCTCTTGAAGGCATTGCAGCATGAGGACTGGCTCGTTCGTCTCCATGCCGTGGAATCGTTGGGAAGGTCAAAATCAACACGGGCTGTGGAACCGCTGCTGTCGGTGTTGTTCAACGATCAGGATTCCGCGGTTCGGGAAGATACCGTCCGAGCACTCGGCGAAATCGGCGATGCACAGGCGGTGGAGTATTTGTTCACGGCGATGCGCGAGCCCGGATTGCGGACATTGGCGGTCGAAGCGCTTGGTCGCATCGGTGATGCTCGTGCGGTTCCCGTGCTGATCGACGTCCTCTCGGGCACCAGTCCCCCCCAAGCGACGAGAACAGTGGCCGGCTGCGGGGACCAGTGGAATGAAGAAGTCATGACGCAAAGCGCGGCGGCGCGAGCGCTCGGCCTGATCGGCGACGAAAGGGCAATCCCTTCACTCCTCGCGGCGTTGAACCAGACCTTTACGAGAGTTGAAGCGGCGACGGCACTGGCCACATTCGGGGCGAAGGTCATTCCACTCCTGCTTCCACTGCTGAACGAGCCTCGCGATGAAAACCTCCTGTTTCACGTCCGAGAAACATTGGCGGCGGCAGGATGGAGACCCGGCAGGAGGTCACGAATCGGTACACAATAGCCGCAGGCGTAGGCCTTTCTGCTCCTAAATACCATGCCGAAGGAAACTATTGAAACGCTGGTCTCGGAACTGATCCATGAAGAGGATTGGCGCCGTATGCGAGCGACGGCCGCCTGTGTGGCCGGCGGTCCTCGTTCGGTCCAGGCGCTCATCGAAGCGTTACGGTCCGGCCCCACCGAACTGAAAAAAGAAGCGGCGGCGATGCTGGCTCGCATCAAAGACCCCCAGGCCGGAGTCGCCCTTGTCGGATTGCTTGAAAGCGACGAGGAGGCCGTCCGAAAGGCAGGTGCGACGGCTCTTGAACAGATGGCAGGAGTACTCGACACGGACACGGCCAGGGTGTTGGTCTCATTGCTTCCCAAAACACCGGAAGGCACGACGAGACGAATCTTGACTCACCTGATCGGGGCGATTCCCACATCTGTCCTCCCCCTATGCGAAATGCTCAAACATCCGGATCAAGATGCGCAAGTCGCGGCGGCATTGATGCTCGATCAACTCTTGGATCCCCGTTCCATCGATGCATTTATCGACGCCATGGGCCAGCCGGCCGTGCGGGATATCGCCGTCGGGACATTGAAGAAGCTGAGCGCGATCCGTGAACGAATCGACGGGACATTCAATGCGTTGCGTGAGGTCGAGGGAGCCGGCGAGCGCGAGGAAGCGCGCATGGCGACGGTTATTGACCTTCTGGGAATCGGACGGCCGAGCGTGGAAATCCTCATCGAATATCTCGATGACGAGGACTGGCTTGTGCGGGAGGCGGCGGCTGACTTACTGGGGAAAATCGGGGATGTGCGGGCCGTTGAACCGTTGATGAAGCGGCTGGAACAGGACAAAGATACCGGCGTCAAAGAGTTGGCCATCAAGGCCCTTGGATTGATCGGCGATGCACGCCCGACTCAACTCTATCTGGACGCCATTCCCATTCGCCCACTTCGGGTGTATGCCATGGAGGCCTTGGCCAAGATCAAGGACGTGGGAGTCCTGCGTCCACATAAGGAGCTGTTTGACCGGCTCCGAACGGATCGTGACGGCCTGGTGGCCTACAATGCCGGTCTGATTGCCGACAAGTTAGAGGCCCTCACCGCCATGGAGAGCCAGGTCCACGAAAAGGATGCCTAGAATGACTGAACCGGATGCTTCTAGCCGAATCGAACAGCTTATACGGGCTCTCTATGACGACAACGATGCCTTGCGCGACCACGCCATCGCAAGTCTCGGTCAGAGCGGCTCGGAGGCGCTTCCTCGGCTGATTGACCTGATGGCCGATGAAGATGCGGTGATCCGGGAAGCCGCAACCAGTGCGATCGTTCGGATGGGGCCATCGGTCGTAGAACCGATGATCGAGGCGTTGCAAGATGATTCCTGGGCGATCCGGGAACAGGCGGCCTCGGCGCTCGGCAAGTTGCGGGACAGACGCGCCGTCGATCCTCTCGTCAAGGCAATCAAGGACCGAGACGGTGCGGTGCGCACAGCGGCTGTGTGGGCGCTCGAGCGGATCGGCGATCCTCAAGCGGTCCCGGGGCTCATCGAAGCGCTCATGGACAGCGCCCTGCGCGAGGACGCGGCCCGCGTCTTGAAGAAGATCGGCGATGTGCGGGCGGTCGAGGCGCTGATCGATGGACTCCTTGGACCCAATTGGATGGTTCGCCGCCATGCGGCAGAGGCGCTGGGCAAAATCGGTGATCGCCGGGGCATCAGCCCATTGATCGAGTCTCTGAAAGACGAGGATTGGCTGGTCCGTAGGAATGCCGCTGAATCACTCGCGCGCCTCGGTGCAAAAGAAGCCATTCAGCCCTTGCTGGTGTTGCGCGAGGACGAGAATACCATGGTCCAGGAAACCGTTGAGGCTGTGCTGGCCAGTCTTGGCTGGACTCCCGAACCGCAATAATTTAAGGATGGTGCAAAAGCCCTCCAGCGGCGTTCTCGCGGGACACTGCCGGCTCACCGACTCGCCGGCGCGCACAAACGTGGTGCTCTTTCTTCATCGCACCGTGCGCCTCATTATTCTTCGCGTCGCGGACCTCGCTGCGGCCTTGCCCGGTGAAAGGCGCGTCTCGGCGCGCTGGGGTTGGGAGGGTGAGACTGCGAGCTTTTCCACCATCCTTTGAGATGCTACGATGTGTTTCAGGTTTGCGAAACGACGTATGATGACAGTCAAATTGACAGTTTTTGCAACAGCCTAAATTTAACCCGATAGAGGATACATGCCCATGGCGGATGAAGCTCAGAAGCTGATTCAGATCGCTCCGAAAGGTGGAGAGAAAAAAGACGGTTTTAACTTGGTGACAGAGCGTGTGGTGGCGGTCAACCCCGAGAGCAAACAGCTCGAGGTCGAACTCCTGGCTTACGACGGCAAAACGGTCGTGCTGGACGTGGCTGAGGAGGCGCTGGAAGACCTCAGAAAAATCAAGGTAGGAGACGGCGCCACAATTCGAGTGGTGGAAGAAAACGGCAAGCGGGTCGCGAAAAGCTTTAAGGTCCGTCCCAAAGACCCGAACGCCGCGAGGGCCGATGCCATGTTGCTCGACCTCAGAGATACACATTGGCTGAATCGAAAATACGCGGCGGAGGTCTTGGGTGAGTTGAAAGATCCCCGCGCCGTCGATCCTTTGGTGGCGGCGTTGAACGACGACGTCGGCGATGTGCGGCAACGGGCCTATGATTCGTTGATCAAACTCGGCGGCCCCTCCGTACCCTCGCTCATTCCGCTCTTGGTGTCCGAAGAGGACGAAATTCGTCAATCCGCGACCGAGATTCTTCGGAAGATCGGCAAACCGGCCGTCGAACCGCTGGCCACGGCGTTGACCGACGCCGATGATCGGCTGAAGGCCAGAATCATGAAGGTGCTCGATCGAATGGGGTATAAGCCGAAAACCAAGGAACAGCCCAAGGCCGAACTACCGAGGCTCACCTAACCAACCTCAAAACCCACAGGCTGGTCAAAAAGGTCGTCCAGCAAGGCCACAGCGAACGAAGAGGTGAGGCGTACGCTTCGGTACGTTGAACCTCTGAGTGATGCGAGAACGCAGGTGGCGGACTTTTTCATCAGCCTGTTAGGGAGTCTGCGCCGCACGCCCCACAGATACATGTTTGAAGCCGGCAGCCGCGATGCGTTCGGGATCATAGATATTTCTGAGATCGAGCAAGACGGGAACCCGCATGACGGACTTCAACTTTTCAAAATCCAGGTTTCGAAACACATTCCACTCGGTCATAATCACCAGCGCATCGGCTCCTTCGGCTGCATGGTAGGTGTCCCGGCAAGGCTGGAGTCCTGGCATCAGCTGGCACGCTTCCGTAAGAGCCTCCGGATCGTATGCACGGATACTCGCACCCTCCGCTAGGAGGGCTCGACCGATCGACAAGGCCGGGGCTTCTCTCAGATCGTTGGTGTTCGGCTTGAAGGAGAGGCCGAGCATCGCCACCGTTTTTCCTTTCACTTCCCCCAACGCCTCTCGAATCTTCTCGATCATCCGTCCTCGTTGGTTGTCGTTCACCCGTGAGGCGGCGGAGGCAATCTGCATGGGATAGCCATGGCGCTCGCCGGTTTGAATGAGCGCAGCGAGATCCTTGGGAAAGCACGATCCTCCGAAACCGGGACCCGCATGAAGGAATTTCGCTCCGATTCGATGATCCAATCCCATACCCTTCGCCACCATTTGGACATTGGCTCCGACTTTTTCGCAAAGATTGGCGATCTCATTGATAAACGAGATCTTGGTGGCCAAGAACGCATTGGACGCGTACTTGATGAGCTCGGCAGTCGGAACATCCGTCACGACGATCGGTGTTTCGATCAGATAGAGCGGACGATAGAGATCCCTCATGATGGCAATTGCTTGATCGCTGTCCGCCCCGATCACGACCCGATTCGGCCTCATGAAGTCTTCGATGGCGGACCCTTCTCGGAGAAACTCCGGGTTCGAAACCATGTCGAACCGCACAGGACCTTTCTGCGTCTCCTTGACGACCTCCCGAATGATTTCGCCCGTCCCTACCGGTACGGTCGATTTCGTGACAATCACCTTGTAGCTGTTCATATGGCGGGCGATGCCTCGCCCAACCTCTTTGACAAACGAGAGATCGGCGCTGCCATCTGCGCTCGGAGGCGTTCCCACGGCAATGAATATGACCAGCGCCTTGTCGACGGCTTGAGCGATGTTCGTGGTAAAATTCAATCTGTTGGCTTTAACCCCTTTGGCAACCAGTTCCGCAAGCCCCGGCTCATAAAACGGGATGTCGCCCTTCTCAAGCTTCTCGATTCTTCGGCTGTCGCTGTCCATGCAGGTGACGTGGACGCCGAACTCGGCGAAACATGCTCCAGTGACGAGTCCGACATAGCCACTTCCTATCACACTGATGTGCATGGACCCCTCCTCATCGCGTAGGTAATCGCCGGAAGTATAGCAATCTGAATCCCATCCAGCAACGAATTCCAGGATCGCTCAGAGCCATAGGGTCCACCCGGTTTCGTTGACTCTCGGAAAATGCGTTGAGTACAATCCGACGCTGTTTCGCGCGTGACCAGGAGCTCTCCATCTCTTCCGTTCAATCAATGACTCATACCCCACGAATTCCCCGCTGGTTTTTGCTCCTGACCGCCCTTGTGACCGGTGCGGTGGTGATGGCATTGGAAATCCTCGGCAGTCGGCTTTTGGCTCCCGTATTCGGCAGTTCGTTGTTTGTCTGGGGCGCATTGATAGGAGTGATCTTGGCTGCCATGAGCAGCGGGTACGCGTTTGGTGGATGGGTCTCCGACCGCTATACCGGCGGAGGAGTACTGGCGGTCCTGTTGCTCTTTTCAGGAAGCTGGACGTTTCTCGTCGCATGGGCGAACCAACCCCTTTTGTTTGAGATCGAGAAGATGGTGCAAGACCCTCGCTGGGGCCCTTGCCTCGCCGCAACCGTACTCCTCGCCCCCCCCGCCTTCGGACTCAGCGGCGTCTTGCCGGCTATGTTGCGTTTGGCAGTGGCGGACATGGATCACCTTGGCCGACAGACAGGCCGTATGATCGCCCTGTCGACCGTGGGCAGTTTGGCCGGCACGTGGGGCACTGCATTTTTTCTCTTATCGTGGATCGGAAGCCAATCGTTGATGGCCTGGCTGGGTGGCATGCAGGTCGGACTTGGGGTTCTGTGGCTTATGAAAGGAACATCGGCTCGCCCGTTGGTAGTACTGATTGCTCTCGGCTGCTTCGCCCTATTGGGAACCATGGCTCTCCACCCGCTCCAACGATTGAAGGTTCCCATCTATCAAGAGGAAAGTCCGTACCAGCAGGTCCGTATTCGCGAGGATGATCTCTTCCGATATCTCGTGTTGGATCGTACGTTCCACGCCACGATGTGGAAAGCCGACCCGGCTTCCCTTTTTCTTCCCTACAGCCAAATGATGGTCTCTTCCCTCGCACTGGTGTCCGAGCCGAAGCGCGGCCTCATTCTCGGTCATGGCGGCGGCTCGTTGGCGAAATGGTTGGCACGGCACTGGCCTGCCTTGGAATTGGATATCGTGGAATTCGACCCGGTCGTCGTTCGCATGGCCGAAGAGTATTTTGATTATCGCCCGCCGGCCAATCATCACGTCTTTGTGAAGGACGGTCGAGCCTTTCTCAATGCCACGGATCACACGTACGATGTCATGTGGATCGATGCTTTTGCACGGGACATGATCCCGTTTCACCTCACCACGGCGGAGTTTTACTCATTAGTACGAGCGCACTTGGACCCGGAGGGAATCGTCGCGGTCAATCTGGCGTCCTCCGGCAAAGAAGGCGATCTCGCTCGGGCCGCCGCGGTGGTCCAAACCATGAAACAGTCCTTCCCGGCTCTCGAAACGTTCGCGGTCGAGGGGCCGTGGAAGACAGGAATGACTCCGGCGAAGAACCTGATCTTCTTTGGAGGCCGTCTCATTGAACACGAATCAGTAGACAGTCTCATGGCGAAGATTACGGATATGGCGATGAATCACCGCCTGCCGATAGAAACGATCGCGCTGTTGAGTACCCGTCGGATCGACCCCTGGCCACCCGGCGTCGTCCTGAGCGACGACTTTGCCCCTTACGATCTTCTCCTCGGGCGAGAGCGATCACAATTGGTGGAATGAGGAGGAGAATCACTGACTATTGACCGTTACGGCTGGTCGATAAGGAACTCAAACGACCCACGACGACTACATAGAGATCCCGTCTCATGAGCTTACGATGACAAGCTCGCGTAATGACGATGATCATGTTCGTGTATACGGACATATACAAACATCTTTCCTTCGCATGACAAGTGGCGTACAATTTGAGCATGAGAAAGACTGAACATATGTCCATGTCCGATCGCATCAACACTCGTATCGACACTGCTCTGAAAAAGAAGGCCATCAAGGTCTTTGACCGCCTCGGCATTACCGAAGCTGAGGCTATACGCCTTTTCTACGCTCAGGTAGAACTCCACCAGGGCATCCCCTTTCCGATCATGATTCCAAACGCTCGCACGCTGGATGCCTTTGAAGAAGGCAAACATCCCGAGAAACTGCCTTCCTTTAAGAACTTTCGAGCACTTAGAGCCCACACAGGCACCTAAGTCTTGCTCCTCATCAAAGCCGCCAACCGTTTTCTCAAGGACCTCAAGCTCGCTAAAAAGCGCGGTTACAATATCGACAAACTCGAAGCCATCGTCGACCTCCTTCAGGCACAAAAACCATTGCCACCCAGGAATAGAGACCATCATCTCACCGGTGAGTGGAGCCACCATCGCGAATGCCACATCGAACCAGACTGGCTCCTCATCTACAGAATTGAAGCCACGTTCCTCCTTCTCGAACGTACCGGAACGCACGCCGATCTTTTTGAGTGATGTTGATTGTGTAGACTATCGGCAGAAGCAGAAACCCGTGCGGATGCCCACCCCTTGCGGTATCTTCGTCTGACTCTGTCGTGTGTGGGCATTCGTCAGCAACACAGCAAGCCGCGCTGCCCCTGACAGAACGGCCGCGTCGCCTGTGCGGGATCAGGGAAAACAGAGGTTGTCGCCCCGTCGGATGGAAAAGCTGCTCAAGTGTGGCCTTAAGCCCGCCAATATCGCCACCTTCACATTCACGGACAAGGCTGCAGCAGAACTCAAAGAACGCATCCTCAATCGGTGCCGTGAGAACTTGGCAGCGTGAACGATATGGCGGAGATGTACATCGGCACGATCCACGCCTTCTGCCTGAGGGTCAAGTTAAAGGGTCAGGTCTTGTCTCTTGTATCAAGACTTGTTGGCGATTCGGCTTATTGTCGCGTAATGCAGTCCCAGCATCTCCGCCACTTCTCTCTGGCTGTACCCGTAACGATGGACCGCCTGAACAATTATTGTGTCTCGTTTGGCCTTCGTACGCTTCCCCTCAAACAGCTTCTTGAGTGGAGGCCTGCTCATATACCGTTGGCTGCGAGGGATCTCGGCGATCGCCTCGTAACCCTTCACATACCCTTGAAGCTTTTCTACAAAGTTTTCTCCCCCCAACAACACTTGGGCTTGCACACCCTCCCAGATCGAAGGCCTATCGATCCCTTCTCTGACAAACCGCCGGTAGTGACCGGTGGCGAGATGTCTATCCTGACTAAACTGACTTAACACCCAATGCACGGCCAGCCATGGTGGACCTTTAGCGACGCCAGCCGTCCTCCGGTAGCTGCTCCATTTCCATTGCTCGACTTTCTCGACGGCCTTGGCCCTGACCGGATTGAGCACCACGTAGCGACAGACTTCCAGCAGATGGCTTTCTTTCTGTATCAGGATGGCTTTGTACCGCCCCTGGAACACATGGCCCACTGTTCGGTGACGCCGGTTGTAGCCTTGGGTATAGATGCCGTTGAGTTGGCGCATCCCCTTGGAGAGGTTCGCCTCGGGTGTTTCAATGACGAGGTGATAGTGGTTACTCATCAGACAGTAAGCATGGCAGAGCCAGTGAAAGCGGTGAACGACCTTCTCCAGACATTCCAAGAAGGCATGGCGATCCCCATCGTCATCGAAAATATCTGCTCGGGCGTTGCCCCGGGACGTCACATGGTAGATCGCTCCGTCAAATTGCAGTCGAAGAGGGCGGGCCATGACCTCTACATTTACCATCCGGTGGTAAAATAGACAAGATACAAGACCTGACCCTTTAACTGTGACCCTCTCATACACTTCATAGGCCTGTTGCACTCTCAACGAAAAGGCCGCGGTGGCCGTGAGCAATTGCGGCCCCCATCCCTGGGTCGGCTCCATTGATCGCCGCACCCGATAATCCCTCCTGCCGCCGCCCCGAGGCGATGGCCAACCCTACGAGGCGTTAGCTATTTCTTGTTGGCATAAAGGAAATCTTGGATGAATGTGTTGAGAAGATCATCCGCATCTTTCTCTAACTGTTCCAATGATGGCGGATCTATAACGATAGGATCAGGAATGCCGTAACTCCAGGTTACAGCCCAGGCTCTGATACGGGGAGAACGGTCGGAAATGATATGTTCAAAAAGCTCAAGCTTCCTATAGTAGAGAACCTTTTCCGTCTTTTCTCCATGCAGCGGTTCTGACCGAACAGTTAAATGCAGGAGCGCATGACCCTGCTTGTAAGGCCAATGCGGTGGATCCATATCTATCTTAAGCCCTCCCTTCTTAAAACTACGTAATACCCGATCATGGATTACATCATGGTACTTATAATCCGTATCGACATAAAGGTGCACCTGTTCAAGATGTAGGCCATAAAGAGTAGATACTAAACTTTCTCCCTTTGATGAACCTTCTTCACCATGCAGCGGCTGCTGAGGATGCAAGGCAAGGAACATTATGGTGCTCAACCAGATAATCACACACAAACGCGCCGCCCTTCCGAAGCCAAGTGCGTTCGGTGTTACCAGCATGAGGCCTTCTCCCACTTCAGTACGGTTGAGTATAGGGCAGATTTGAATTGCATGCATTGCATGGTATGTACTTTCCCAGCCCCGGTCCAAAGTTTGTTATGACGGGTGGTGGGCCAGCTAGACCTTGCGGGATGATTCGCATGTAGGCTGGGCCGGTTATACCGGAAACAGATACTCCAAAATGTGCAATCCCGTTTGCATCCACTCCAGGTGGTAAGCTAGGAATTTCGGCCCAAGGACGGAAGTTAACATTGACATTATCAGTCAAATTAACAACAAGCCCTGTCTGAAGTCTTGTGCTGAGATTACTGCCTGCTGGTAGTCCGGTCACTTTTACATCGAAAGTCAGTAGGCCATCCTTTGAAATATTGATCGAGTTGCGACGAACAGTCGATTCAAAATTGCCAACACGAGTAGCATAGCTAGTTTCCCTTTGAGGACCTTGTTGCACGAAAGAAGAATAGGGTCAGGTCTTGTTCTGTGCATCGTCGCTAGCCTGGGGATTCACGAGGCGGCTGATCGTCGAAGAGTGCAGGCCCACGGCTCGACCAATTTCGGACAGGCTGTAGCCATGTTCCAGATGTGCCCGACGAATGGTCTCATTACGCCACGTGCGGTCCGCACGGGAACCGGCAGGGAAGAGGTGGCGTAGCGGCGGTCGGGTCGCAAATCGTTGCTGCCGGGAAATCTCTTTCAGTGGACGCTTGTCCCGGAGCTGCGGCGCCAGACGTTCGACAAATCGCTCGTTCCCGAGGAGCACCTGTCCCCGAACCTGTTCCCAGAGTGAATGGTGACCGATCCCCTCGGCGACAAAGGCCCGGTACTTCCGCTGGGCGGCCGCCCGCTGCTGGCCAAATTGGGACAGCAACCAGTCCACTGTCAAAAGCGACGGCACGGAGACGACCCCCGCCGTCGCTTGGTAGCTCGACCACGGATAGGTATCGGGTTTGCGGGTGGTCTTGGCCCGCACCGGATTGAGCACGACATAGCGGCAAAGCTCCAGCAGATAGCTCTCCCGGTCCACCACGATGGCCTTGAAACGACCTTGCAGCACGTGACCGACCCGACCGTGACGGCGATTGAAGGCTTGGGTGTAGACCCCGTTGAGCTGACGCATGGCCCTCGACAGGTTGGCGTCGGGCGTCTCCACGACGAGGTGAAAGTGATTGTCCATCAGGCAATAGGCATGCAGCAGGAGATGAAAGCGGGAGACGACATGGGCCAGTACTCCAAGGAACCGCTGCCGGTCCTCGTCATCGAGGAAGATGTCCTGCCGAGCGTTGCCGCGGGTGGTGACGTGGTAGAGCGCCCCAGGAAATTCGATGCGCAGAGGACGGGCCATGAGGCGGAATATAGTTCATCAAAATGCATAATACAAGATCTGACCCTTATTCCCGCTGCTGATTGCCGCATGGAAGCGCCACTCACACTCCTTCAAAAACCAGTAGAAACGGTCGGGCGTCAGGCCGTTGAAGCGACGCAAATGGCGCTTCGCTGGGTTTTTATAACCCGACTTCGCATTTCTTACTCGGCGGCCGCAACGATCGCCGTGCGGCCGCATGTGTGATGTTAGCTAACCCTGATCGGTAGATGCTGTCGGATATAGGTGATGATGGGTTCGATATCCGCCTGATCATAGTAGTGCCGCCTTACGCCTTCCTCGAAGACACCTAAGGCTTCATGGGCCAGCTGTTGAGCCAAGACTGGATCATTGGCCTCTTGAGCCTTAGCGGCCTGATTGAGAAGACGCAACACTTCCTTCTGCGGGATACGCGGATCGTTGGCATAGATCATCCAGTATTCTTTTTTGAGGAGTTCCTGCTCCATATCTGTGACCCATGGCGCCGCATAACTGTCAACGGCGGAGATCCATGGGGCACCCTGCACGGCATTCGGAACGAGCGCCACCCCGCCGATAAGCAGGGACAACACACACACCACAGCTATACCTTTCATACGTCTCATACGTCCCTCCTGTTGGTTAGGGGTTAATGTATCCAACTAGCGGGGCGTCATGCGGCTCATCATCCATGTCAGCCTGACGGCTCCGCCAACACTCGTGTAAATAATTCTGCATCAGCGAAAGTCCAGTCCCTCACAGCAAGGGAGTTGACTCGCTGGAGACCGAGCTTATTCACTTCCTCGCGGCTCTCAGCGCGGTGATATTGCCATGAAGGTCCGAAAGCAGACCCAACGAAAGGAGGTAGGTTATGAAGCTGGCACGTTGGAACCCGCTCCGTGAACTTGAAGGCATCTCGGAGCGACTTAACCGTTTCTTGTCCCATTCTGAAGCGCAACAGACTGAAGCTCAACAGAGGAACGGCAAGGAATTGATGACGGTCCCGGATTGGTACCCTGCCGTGGACGTCCTTGAAACAGACGCCGAGTATTACCTCAAAGTGGAACTATCGGAGGTGAACAAGCGGGATGTGCGGGTGACCATCGAGAATGGGATGCTTCTTCTCCAAGGCGAGCGGAAAGAAGAGCCCACGGGTACCGGATGGAGGATCCATCGCCTCGAACGGCCGTACGGACGATTTCTCCGGAGCTTTACGCTTCCGGATTCGGTCGAGATGGCGCGTGTTAAGGCGGAATTTAAGGACGGGATGCTGTACATCCACTTGCCGAAATCTGCTCATTCCCAAGCCAAAATCATTGATGTGAAAGCGGCATGACGGACGGCTCCTGCCAATACATTGCAATCGCCTGACAACGGCCCGTCTTACGAGACGGGCCGTTGCTTTGTTCTATTCTGATTTCCACCGATCGCTCCAATTCGAGACACAAGTCGAGACACCAAGAGCGGCTGTTACTCATAAACACCTTTCCCATTTGCAGAAGCCTCGCCGGTAGTGAGAGTCCCGCTCAACTTGAAAGCAGTACAGCTCCACCCAAGTCTTGATTTTGTTTGGGACAGAATTATGAAAATGTCCGTCATCGGCGAAGCTTCGCAAAAGGAGCTTCGCCCCGATTGAGGCTTTGAGGAAAGACAAAAGGAGGAATGCTATGAACCAGAGACTGAATGGAGTGACTGCGTTAATCCTCGGCGTTTTATCGATCTGCCTGGTGGGTTTTGTCGGCGATGTCACGAAAGTGACGGATCCGCAAATTGAATCTGCTATCAGAGAACGTTTGGCCTCCGACAGTCGTATCGATGCGAAGAATATTCAGGTCAACGTCGAACAAGGCGTGGTCACCTTGACCGGAACCGTGCCGGATTTAGATAGTAAAAGTCTGGCCGAAGCGATGGTGAGCGGAACTATTGTGGGCGTCCGTAAGCTGCACAATGAGATTACGGTCGTCACACCGGTCGTGAAGGATGAAACGATCCGCGAATCGATTGAAGCAGCGTTGAGATCTGTTCCGGCTCTGAGAGAAAGTAAAACCAATAAAATCACTGTAATGGTCCGGGAAGGGGATGTCGTGCTCAAGGGGCCTGTGGAGAAGCTACTGCACAGCCGCCTGGCATATAGGACGGCGCAGTCTGTGCCCGGCGTTGTGTCGATTGCGAACCTACTAAAAGTCGTGGGGGAGCCTCGACCCGATAGAGATCTTGAAAAGGATGTCTTGGCCTACTTGAAATGGGCGCCGTTTGTCGATCTCGACCAAGTCGAATACAGCATTGAGCATGGTGTGATCAAACTCAAGGGAAAGGTTGAGCATCATGCCGGCCTAGTGAGTTTGGTCAACGATCTGGAGAAAATTCGTGGCGTGGTGGATGTGGATGTATCGGAGATGACGGTGACGAAGAGTCAGCGAAAGTCTAACGGCTCAACATTAGGCGAGTGAGGTACGCTCTCGTCTCACTCGCCTGGAGCTGCGTAGCGCTTCATCTTGAGAAACGGTATTTTCCAGAGTAAAGAGGACGGTAATGAGGGCGAAACGTAACCAAAGAAGCACCGCAAGGAGAGCTTGAAGTGGTTTCCTTGCGGTGGTTCAAGCGATGGCCCCCGCCAAGCTTCTGCGTCTGGCAGAAACATATCTGCCATACCGTCGAATTTCACCATGGTGTCTTTGGCATTTTCCGCGTGCCGTGCGCCAGGTCGCGGTTCGCCTTGATGAAGAAATCGAAGCGACCGCCGAGATGGTGTGTCTCTTGAGAACGAAGCCGGAGGATTTTTCAGCATCCTGCAGGATCTATTCGTTGGGAGATTGAGCAGGCAGAGGAACTCCCTGTTCGTGGCAGCCACTCCAGGTGTGAATGCCTTGGTCGCCGACCTCGACGAGCAGCCGAAGCACCTCGGCGATTTCCGCCTGTCTTTTGAGGAAATACCGGGCGGAGGAACCCTTTTTCTTGCCGATCCTCACGGTGAGAATGCGGGCATCTCGCAGAGCAAAGACGTCTTCATCGGTTACATCGTCTCCCACATAGAGCGCCGCGCTGCAGTCCAGTCGGCGCATGTACTCCAGCAACGCCGTCCCCTTGTGCGACGCCGTCGGCGGCATCACATTGACGACGGATTTTCCAAGGACAATGCGGGGAGGAGGAGACAATTCGGCGACGATTCGCGAAATCAGCGCCCGCGCCGCGTCTCGTTGATTCGTGGTTCGATAATGAAATGAGAGTGAATAGGATTTATTCTCGACGACCACACCGCTTCGAATCAGCTCGTCGTGAAAACGGTCGTTGACCCATTGCAGCCATCCGTGACTGGTCTCTCGGACTTGCTGCATATCCTCTCGGCACGTATGAGGGCCTTCCGAGCCATGGTTCCCGATCAAGTGGGACACGGTGGTCCCGACACGTGACCGCAAATCATCCACAGAGCGTCCCGATATCACGGCGGTAGGCGCGCGCTTTCCCAGTTCGCCGAGCCAGAAACGGATGGGTCGCGACAGCCTCGCCGCATGATGCTCTCGGACGATTTTTGCCAAGGTTCCGTCAAAATCAAATGCATAGAGAGAACGGACTTTTAGAAGGGCCCCCAGGTCGCTTTTTCCTGCTTCCGTCAATAAGTAGTCCATCGTCCGTTGATCAATTCAGCAAGCTGGGCCGCCGCACCTGTTTCATGACGCGCTCTTTTTGTCTCATGCGGGCGGCATCGATGAGCATACGACCGGCCCAGCGATACACATTGAACTCCTGAATCAGTCCGCGCATACTCTGCATCCTGGCCCGCTGCTCCACCTTCGGCATCGTCAGGCCAAGGTGGAGCGCGGCCGCAAATTGATCGATGTCGTAGGGATTGATCACGACCGCCTCCGTCAGTTCCCGGGCGGCTCCGGTGAATTGACTCAGGATCAACACTCCCTGCTCGTCGTCCCGGGCGCCGACGAACTCTTTGGCGACCAAATTCATGCCGTCATGGAGACTGCTGACCACGCACAGATCGGCTCCTCGGTAACATTCGCAGACCTGCGACGCCTCGTGATGTTGAATCCGCAGGCAGATCGGTTCATAGCCGTCCCGACCAAACCGCTTATTGATCTGCTCGGCCAAGGCAGAAACCTGAGCGGTAAAATGATGGTATTGCTCGATCATGGAACGGCTGGGTGCTGCGATCTGGACGAACGTAAATTTTCCGATCCATTCCGGTTGGAGTTCCATCAACCGTTCCACGGCCATGAACCGTTCCAGGATCCCCTTTGTATAATCAAGACGTTCCACCCCAAGGCCGACGAGACGATCAGGAGTCATCCCATAGGCCTCCCGAAGTTTGATTCGGCATTCAGGAACCGACCGTTGACCATGGAGCCATTGCAACGGCCATTCGATGGAAATCGGATAAGGATTGACTGCCGTCATCTTGCCCCCATAAGAGACCGTTGAACTGTTTCGATCGATCCGCGCCTCAAGCAACCGATCGACACTATCGATGAAATTGTTGCAATGAACTCTGGTGTGGAATCCCAGAATACTGCTTCCGAGCAGTCCTTCCAGGATCTCTTCGCGCCAAGGACAGATGCCGAAGCTTTCCGCGTTCGGCCATGGAATGTGCCAGAACATGATGATCGTCGCGGTCGGCAATTTATCTCGAATCAGCTTCGGAAGCAGCGCAAAATGGTAATCCTGAACGAGAACGACCGGATTGTCTGTCGTGGCTTCCTCATAGACGGCCTGAGAAAATCGCTCGTTGATGGCCACATAGTGTTTCCAATCCGATGAACGGAACGTAGGCCGGACATGGGCGATATGACAGAGAGGCCATAACCCTTCATTGGCAAACCCGTAATAGTACCCGGCCTCTTCTTCTCCGGTAAGCCATACACGGCGGATCTCGTAGCTGGGATGCGACGGCGGCACAGCGACATGGTCCCGTTTGTCCACGACTTCTCGGTCCGCGGGTCCATTCCCATGCGCGACCCATATGCCGGAGCAGGCGCGCATCACCGGTTCGAGCGCCGAAACAAGTCCGCTCGCCGGTACCTGTACGGCGACGTTCCCATCTTTCCAATAGTGGGCATAGGGCTGTCGGTTGGACACAATCAACACCTGATCACCGGCGAGTTGCTCGTGAAGGATCGTCTTGAGGCTGGCCGGGGTCCACGAAATCTGGCTCTCATCGCGCATGCGGCGATCAGATTCGAGAGCCTGCACCAATGAGCGCAAGTCTTTTGCCAACGGCTGGAGTTCCGGGGCATGCTGTTCATGGGTCAGCGGAGTCAGAAGCCGTTCTCCCTTCAACATAGCCCGAACTCCGGCCATCCATCCTTTCCAACTGAAATGTGCGACCAACACGGTCACCAGCGAGATGACGGCGGTAAGCCCTGCGAACAGATAGAAGACGTACCATTTTGTATCGCTGCTCCGTTGTTGGATAAAACTCATGTCGTGGATGAGCAGGAGACGGCCCAGCCGGCGCCCGTTCGATTCGATCGAGGCTGACGTGATATGGAGCGGCCCGCTGCTGAATGACCGAACGGTGGACGAGTTGGATGCGAGGTTGAGCGTATCTTTACAGGTGACATCCTTCGGGTATGCTTGAGTCTCATAGAGAAGCTGGTAATCGAGATCGCAAAATCCCAGGGCGTACACTCGTTCGTCCTGGAGAATGCGCGTAAAATAGGCAAGGATCTTGTCCTTTGAGTTGGATACGAGAAGGTCCGCAAGCGGTCCCTCCATTGTATTGATCATGACCTTGGACCGCATGTCGAGATCGCGAACAAACCACTTCAGTTCCAATGAGTCGACGAGCGGGATCACCCCATAGGCGATGACGGCCAACACGATTACCAACGGGATAACGAACCGAAGTGAGAGTTTCAAAAGTCTCATAGCACAACAAGTTAGTGTACTTTTAGAGAGAAATCAAATATGGTTCGATGCCGTCTTCTCCGCACGCTATGAAGTTGAGGGTGAGTTGTCGGCTCCGGACGGAAGACGGCCGAGGGTTGCGGACCGTCCGGCAACTGGACGAGGGAGAGGTTGCTCTGCGACCGATTACCACGTATCCTTTGGAGGCAAGCCATGATTAAGGAACACGAGTGTGTTGTGCTGCTACAGGACCTGCCCGAAAACAGCTTGAAGGCGTCGACATCGGGACAGTCGTGCACATCCATAAGGGCGGAACGGGCTATGAAGTTGAATTCATGACACTGGCCGGCCAAACCATGGCAATTGTCACGCTGTCGCCGGCTCAACTACGCCCAATCTCTCGCCGCGATGTGGCCCATGTGCGCGAGTTAACGGCAGCTTAGGAAAAGGGAAAAGAGAACATTCTTCTTTTTCTCCTCCTCCCGGAGCATAGCTACAGATACTGATCCGAATGTCGATACCACCTGGCGCGTGAACTGACCTGGAACTGATCTGCGCCATGACAGAGAAGAAACCTAAGCACATGGTTTGCCTCGACGCAGGCTTCGCCGGGAATGATCAGCTCAAGGCCAACGCCGTGCAGATCTTCAAGACCAAAGGGTCACAAACTTCGAAACTGTGTGAGAACGGACATGCCGGAAATCTGTCGCTTTCTTGGTATCATCATTACCATGTACTTCAATGAACATAATCCGCCGCATTTCCATGCCCGCTATGGAGAGCACAGAGCGGAGATTGCCATTGAAACGCTCTCGATCATCGCTGGAAGATTGCCGCCAAGGGTTTTAGGGTTGGTCATGGAATGGGCGGCTCTTCGTCGCCAGGAACTGATGGAGGATTGGGAACTGGCCCGTCGCCAAGCCGAACTCAAACGAATCGCACCATTGGAGTAACACTATGTTTCTCATCGACGTTGTTCACGTGATACCTCTTGACGGATATCGGCTCGAACTCACATTCAAGGATGGGTTGAAGGCCATCGTGGATTTAGATCGGATCATCCAACGGTTCGACGGAGTGTTCGCCCCCCTCAAGGACCCCAATTACTTCCGTCTGGTCCGCGTAGACCCGGAGATTGGAACAATCGTGTGGCCCAACGGGGCCGACCTCTGCCCGGATGTGCTCTATTCCTATGCCTCCGGCAAACCAATCATTGTGAATGGCGAGCGGGTCCTGAACTAGTGAAGCTTCAGTTTGACGCTGATCAATCGTTTCAACTCGACGCGGTCGCAGCTGTCACCGATCCCTTCGATGGCCTGGCCGCAAAGAGCGCGGGAGCACACACCATCATCCACAAGCTGCCGTGGTTCGAGATCGACGCACCGGTCGAGAAGCATAATTCCGCGGTTCTTATGCAACGAGGTTGCCATGAAACAGAGCAAGGATAAGAAGGATAAGATCGGCGCGTCGGTGTATCAGCTCAAGGTCTCTTTGCGGGAGATCACGCCTCCGATTTGGCGACGTGTGCAAGTGCCAGGCGACATCACCTTGGCAAAGTTGCACCGTGTGTTGCAGATCGTGATGGGATGGACCAATTCACACCTGCACAAGTTCAGCATCGGAGGGGTGGACTACGCCGAACCGGACCCGGACGGATCCCTGAATTTTCAGAGCGACCGACGCGCTCTCCTGAACAATGTGGTACGCGCAAAGCAGACGTTCGAGTATGAATATGACTTCGGGGATAGCTGGGGACACGCCATCGTCGTCGAGAAGGCGCTTCAACCCGAGCCCGGAGCCTCCTACCCTGTTTGTCTGGCCGGCGAACGGGCATGCCCGCCCGAGGATTGCGGTGGTGTGTGGGGATATCAGGATTTTCTCGAAGCGATCATGAATCCCGCCCACAGGGAGCACGAGGAGATGTTAACCTGGATCGGCGGTAGCTTTGATCCGGAGACATTCGATCTGGACGCCGTCAACAGGTCGCTTCGGCGGCTTCGAGTCTGAAACGATGCCGATCGCCAGTTGACGGAACCTTTCGGCGGCATCAAGGGGAAGAAGCCTCTGGTGAGCCATCGGAACGCAAGCACAATGAAGCCTACTGGAGAAGTTTTGTCATCCATATCTATACGATAAAACGATGAAGAGTGTGCGGCACGCGCAAGCGAGGTATTGTAGCAAGAC
The DNA here is from genome assembly GCA_030123625.1 of Nitrospira sp. Taxonomy (NCBI): domain Bacteria; kingdom Pseudomonadati; phylum Nitrospirota; class Nitrospiria; order Nitrospirales; family Nitrospiraceae; genus Nitrospira; species Nitrospira sp. Next base: position 2,740,584 of record CP126121.1, on the reverse strand, counting down.
GCGAAACACTGGAGGGATTTATCTGGCGGCATCAACGAAGAGAAGCTCCGGCTGGTGAGCCGCCGGAACACACGAAGTGCGATCCTATTCACTGAAGGAAGTGAAATATCCCCGCGCACATTTGAATTACGAGGAATCGCAGTCGCGGCTAAAGTCCACTCGATTCCGATTCACGGAATCAAACGGCTTCAGGGGTTTCTTTTTCTTTTGCCTGGTGGTTTCTGAGGGTGTCGCGAAGTAAACTGAGTCGCTTTCTGGCACAGTGGAGAATGGAAGAAGGAGTCGGCTGGTTTCTTAGGCACCCTTGCCGGCTCCTCCCTTAAGGCAGAATCATTACCGCCTATCGTCCGCCGCTCCCGCACCACCCGCTGATCCCATACCGCCACCCGATCCCATACCGCCGGATGAACCCGTACCGCCGGGTGTACCCATACTGCCAGTTCCACGCCCTGATCCCATTCCGCTGCCGCCAGGAACAGCCGGGTTGCTTCCGCTCGACTCGGGTACTCTACCGGATCCTCCTAGTGTTGAATTCCCGCCGGGCAAGGGTTTCGACATGCTAGGGCTCTCCTGCCCCATCGATCCAGACGATTCTCGTCCTTGGTCCATGGTTCCCATTCCACCACCGCTTGCAGGGGGAACTCCAGACCCACTTCCCGTACCGCCCGGAGAGGTCCCTCCGCCGAGCTGAGCCTGTCCTATCCCCCCAGTCCCGAGCAGTATTCCACCAATCATCACCATACATGCGCACACATGCCTGATTCTCATATTATCCTCTCCTTTTCTTTCTACGTTCAACGCCCCACCTAGCTGGCCATGTCTTGTGAGTGTTTGGCAAATTCTTCGGCTGACCGTCCGGCCTCCTTCACAGCCTCCTGTCCCTGCTTTGCAAATTCCCTGGCCGATCGTCCGGCATCTCGAATGACCTCTTCGCCCTTTTCGTAATATTCTTTTCCTCTCTCCACCGCCGTATCCCAGGCTTCCCGACCTTTTCCCACAAGATCATCCGTCGCGCGATTGGTATAGTCGCGCAACCTGCCGCGTAGCTCTGTGCCTGGTTGAGGAGCAAACAGCAGGGCAACACCGGCCCCAATCAACGCTCCCGCCAGAAAGGCAGACCATCCCGTCGCATCCCCGGTTCCCTCATCATAATGATTCCGATTGTGCATGCTCTCGTCCTCCTTCAGGCTCGAAAATAAAGTGAAGTTATGGTGCTGATGCTTTGAACTGACAAAGTAAATCCTAGCGAAGCTTAAGCAGTTCGATACTGGGAAAGACACGGTGCGATGCGTGGTATCTGCGCCATAAAAGCTTGCAGTCTGGTCAATCGTTCTCCCGCTTCTTGCCCTGCTGTTCTCCCTGTGGGAGCGGAACCTCATAAAACTCATAAATCGTTACCCGCTGTTGTTCGTCACTAAAATCAGGCCAATGATTCTTGTCAAACCCTGGGGCGTTCTTGAGATCTCGTTTGCTGACATCCAACAGAATCTTTTTGCCATTGGGCGTGAAGTGGATGGCCTCCCAAGGAACGACGAAATACTTGTCCTTAATGCCGAGAAATCCGCCAAAATCCAAGACGGCATACTGGACATCCCCCTCATCAGGATCAAGGACCAGATCCTTAATCTTTCCCAAACTTTTGCCTTCGGTGCTCTCTACTTTCATGCCAATCACATTACTGGCTTTGAGCACCCCAGTCTTGTCACGGGCCTCGGCCCCTGTGCCAATCAGGACCACGGCGATCAGTAGACTGATGATAAGGGTGTACCGCGTCCTCCACTCAGAGCGCTTCATCATATGGGCCTCCAGGTTCGATGTTTCGTATCATGATGCAGTATGAGCAATTGCCCACGTCGGGCTACTAGGAAAAGCCAGAGTGTCGGCATCCCTTGCGAGAGTGTGTAGCACGACTCATGGAAGCGTCTTGTCTAAGCTTAAGCAGTAATGGGAGATAACCGCGCCGTTTCGACCCGCGTCCTTTTCAGGTTGCTCCACGGGAGATAGATTAGCCACATATGGCAGTACGACTGTTTTACACCTTAGGAAATAACCTTGCAATAAATCTCTTCGGGACTCTAGGGCGGCCATCCGAAACGGCGGGCACTCTCCCCGCCTGCCCCCATCCACAGAGAGGCGTGAGGAGAGACACGCATGCCAAGGAAGAAAACCGGGCCAGCCCGGTCGGATAAGCCGAAGGCTCCGCTCGTGGAGATTGAGGAGGCGTTCGCCCATCTCGTTGCGGCCATTAAGCAGGGAGTCGTTACTGTGAGCACGAAGGCGGAGCTTGTCAAACTCGAAGGGGAACAGCAGCGACTACAACAAGTGTTGGAGCGTTCTCAATCTAAGACTCCTGATGACTACGCCGGATTATACCGGCTCGTTACCAGTAAAAATAAGTTTGGTGGAGGCGAGGGGAGTTGAACCCCTGTCCGAAGATCGTCAGTGCACTGTGTCTACATGTGTAGCCGACAATTTAAGCTTCGCAGCCATCCACGCCCATCGGCAGGCTTAGAACAGCCGCTAGCCCAGAAAGTTCTCGTCCTCAGCCGCTGAGCACCGGCTTGGGACCAGCCCGCTGCATCGCGCCATTCCACCCCCGCGGGCCTCAGATGGAACGACGTCTCAGCCTAAATTAGGCTGCGAGTGCCAGTTCTTGATTGGCAGTTGCATTTTCTCGGACTTTTACGAGTTCCCGAGAGCTCGACATGCGACAGTGACCTCAGTATCCCCGTCGAAACCGGTCGCCCCCTTTCGTCGGATGTTGAAAAAGGCTTCTGGCCTGCGTTCTCACTCGCTCAGACCCTCAACGTACCGAAGCGTACGCCTCGGATCTTCGCATCGTTGCGGCCTTGCCAGAAGACCTTTTTGAACATCCTCAAAGATCTCTGCTTCGGTCTTGCAGGATGGCCATTTTGAACAACCTGCCATGATGGAGCAGGCAATACTCGCCTATCCAGCTATATACAGATACTCATGATACCGCACAGGTCAATGGGACGCCACTGTCTGTCCAAAGCCTTTTGGAAGGTCGCCGTCACTATCCGCCTGAAAGCTTACTCATCGAGGCTCGGACGGACAAGGTATCGTCCATAGTGAAGTGCAAAGAGTACATAAGCCCCGCCCCAACAGAGTGCCGATAGACTGAGTATTGTATACGTGAGGGTCGTAGGCGTCTCGGCGTGTGGGGAAAAAATTCGCAACATGGCTCCGATAGTGACCAGTAGATACATCATCACGGTAGGCCGATCCGCATGGCGTACTCGCCCTGTGTGGCCGAGGCTGGCGCGGGTCATTACCGCCAACGTCATCGCCCCCATTGCACCGGTAGTAAGAAGATGCACCGCATTCTCGATGGAGAATCCAATCCCTAGAATTGCTGCGCCGAGAGCCATGAGAAACAATCCAATCCATCCATAGCCCCCGTGCAAAATTAAGACGAGCGGCTCACGCCACGTACACCACCCTCTCCAACGCAACAGGCGCACCATACTCGCGACACCGGCCACAACCAACATCACACCGGCCCATACACTTTCCGGCCGGACAATCCACGTTGCAACCCCCGTGAGGGTCAAGACAATCGCGACGCCATCCACCGGAGAAAACACTTCCGGCAACCCCGTCATGTTCCTGCCGGCCAAAAACTCTCGCGTAAAGGTGGGCGTGAGACGTCCACCGATGACCGTCAACAACAACGTCATGACCGACAGCGCAACGCGCTCGGAGAAATCCGTGGGTGCACCGCGCAACGCTGATAGATGAAAGAGTATATTGGCGACGGCATAGAGGCTCACCAAAATACCGATCGGTGTTCGATCCCAGACTCGTGCCGTGACGACTTCTCGCCAGACATACACTGCCAAGAGAACCAAGAACGCTCCATCGATAACGGCGCCGGCGGAGGTCCCAGCCAGCGGTGCCGCCATGAGAAGCCGTCCTGCGAGCCACAAAAGGAACAAAGACAACAACGGCGCGCCTCTCAGCGGCATACGGTCGGTCCAATTGGGCATGGCCGTCAGGAGAAATCCGGCGATCAGCGCCGGTATGAACCCAAACAGCATCTCATGGACATGCCATTCGCGAGGGGGATAAAGAAACTCCGCCTGCACACCGCCAGCGAACAGGACAACCCAAACAAGGATTGCCAAGCTGCCGAACACTGCCGCTCCCAGAAAGAACGGCCTGAATCCATACGACAAGAACGCCGGACCGACATAGGGGGGAAATGTGGGCTCGTCATCACTCTCGCTTTGAGCTGCGGCCGGCTGGCCGGCGATTGGGATTTCTTTGGACGACATATTGGATGACATAACGGAATGATTCTCGGCGGCGAGCCGGAGACTTGTCAACAGATCGTGACTGTGATCGGCAAGAGCAAGCCAAAATCGATCAGCCTACTCCCTACTCGACATATCCCTGTATCATTTTGTTCTCCGAGGGTATCGCTTGAGATACGATCTCCAAGGGAGTCTTCTCCATAGTGCCGAAGTGTCCGATGAAAAAACACCCCAGGAATGGCGCCAGATGCCATACGACAGCCATCAGCCCTTACACACCATCACTGATGTTATCGTGGCACCATCATTGCTTATGCACCAAGGACAGTGGGCAGCAATAGGCATGAAGTCCGATGTTTACGTAAGGAGGGGTTCCATGACATGTACCAAATGCAGCGGGCTCATGGTCAAGGATCATTTACTGGATATGAAAGAGAGTTATGTGCCGATGTGGATGCAGGCCTTGCGATGTCTGACATGCGGCAATATCGTGGATCCATTGATCCATTATCACCGTACGGTTCAGCGCGCTCGGAGGGCCACACGGCTCAGATCACGGTTGACACGAACGACGGTTCGACCGGTACAGGCGGCATAGCGTGTTAGAAACCGCTGCTCTATCCAACTGAGCTACGGAGGCGTGGCCACATTTCAACGACTTGCAGTCCTACAGGCGCTCTCCGCCTTAGGGTCAAGTGTTCAGGGCGTGTTCTCCGGGAGGTACTTTTGGACATTCATAACTGCCTGAACCAAATCGCGTTCTCGATTGCATTAAAACACTTCCACATCTTCTCAGACTTATGACCCACCATCTTCATCGCCGTGACACTGTCTACTCCTACCCATCGGAAGTTCATAGACGCACAACGCGCAATTAGTTAGTAACTCACTAAGTATTGACACTCCCCTTCCTCTTGACTTCTCGCCGGGACAATTTATCTGTGCGCTGTTGCTAATACTTAACCAGATGGATTGGTGAAAGGCCCACACTGGCGGAGTACTGGCGGCAGCGATTGCCCTGCCCTTGTTTGGCCTATTCCACAGTCCATTAATCTCAACTCTTAATCCATAACAAGACCTCTCATGAAGAGAAGGAGGGAGTGTTATGAGTACCTATTTGACTATGGGGATCCTATTGCCATGGGGGAAGTGCCGCATTGCAGTAGTAAGGGTAGCGCTTGCGCTCATGTCGACAGGGCTCATGTGGAGTATCAACACCGGTCTGACTTATGCGGGAGAAAGTGCCTTGCCGCAGGGCATCGCGGCGGGTGACATCGAATATAAGGGTCACGTTACTGTTGACGGGGAACCTGTCATCGCCACAATCAAGAGCGCCAAGAAAAAGGGTGTCATCGTGTTTGACGGCACGGCAGGACAGGGTATCAATATCGGGTTTAGTGATGTCTCACTCACTCAGTTCAGGGTCATGGTCTATCGTCCGGGTGGTGAACCGCTCGCGACCCGGCCCTCAGCAGTGAAGGACTATTACGCGACGATGCAACGAGAACTCTCTTCACAGACGAAGGTCCAAACATCCACCACCGCCTATACGTTCACCGATGAATCGACGGGTAGTTTGATCTCTTCCAGCCAGATGAACGGGGCGAGTCTTGACTTCGTCGCGTTGCCTGAGACCGGAACGTATACCATTCTCCTTGATCCGATGAGCGAGTACACCGGAAGTGTCACAGTAGCAGTTTCAAGTGAGCTGGGTGGCGAGATCGTCGCACAAGGTCGGGCGATAGTTGCAGATATCAAACGAGTGGGGCAAAACGCCCGCTATACCTTCTCGGGTGAAAGCGGCCAAACAGTGAGTGTGCAATTGAGCGATGTGACGATTCGAAGTGGGTATGTCTCGATCCTCAAACCAGACGGCATGCCCTTGGGCAAGCCGACGTCGTTTATCGCCGGAGTAACGATGATCCCCGCACAGGTTCTTCCAACGTCTGGAACCTATGCCATCCTGATCGACCCGGATCTGAGTTACACGGGTCGGGTCACACTCGCGCTCTATAACGCTCCGGAACTGACTGGTACCATCGTGATCGACCACGTGACGGTGACCCCGACCCTGACCGTACCGGGCCAACGGGCACGCTACACCTTCGACGGGAGAGCGGGCCAATGGGTGAATCTCGGTATGACGAGAGTGTCAATCGCCTTGAGCACGGTGGCTATCCTAAAGCCGGACGGCAGCAAGTGGTGGGCAACGACGATCGGTCCGAGCGGGGGCAGTCTCGATCCTTTGACGGCGTTGCCGGAAACGGGGACGTACGCCATCACGGTGGAGCCGGTGAGTAACTATACCGGTAGTATGACACTGGCCCTTTCTTCACCAGTCACCGGCACGATCGCGCTCGATGGAGCTTCGGTGCCGGTCATTCTGACCAAGCCAGGCCAGACGGCACGCTATACGTTTAATGGTCAGGCAGGGCAGTGGGTGAGCCTTGGGTTGACGTCAGTTGAAATCACCTCGAGCGCGGTCACGCTTCTGACGTCAGAGGGGACCATCCTTGCCTCCACAGCGGTAGGTACGGCAGGAGGTGTGCTCGCGGATCAAAACCCCTTGCCGACCACGGGCACCTACACGATTCTCGTGGACCCGGCCAGCAGCTACACGGGAAAAATGACCTTGACTCTCTCGACGGAGGTGTCGGATTCGCTCAAGATCAACGGGACCCCGAGAGCGATCACCCTCAGCAGGCTCGGACAAAATGGGCGCTATACCTTCATGGGCTCGGCCAACCAAGAGGTGACGATCAAGGTGACCAAAAATACGATTGGCAACGTGAACGTGAGGCTTTATTCTCCGAACGGTATCTTGTTAGCCACGACGACGAGCGCAGCCTCGAGTTTTACACTGACACCCGTGACGTTGCCGACTTCGGAGACGTACACCATGACCATTCATCCACCGATGCCTGGCACCGGCAGCCTTCACATGCAGGTGACCAGCTCATAAAAGCGGCGCGTCAGGGAAGTAAGAGTATTGGTCTCCGTCAGGGGGGGGTGACCCCTGGCTACTGAGTTCCAGTTTGAGATTCATCAAGCGGAACATGGACAGGATCCTTCCGGATGTGAATCAAGCATCACTGACAGGGACCAACATGTTTCATGTCACATGGAGGGGAATATGAAAGTACTACGGATAGCATTCGTTATTTTCATCGTGACGGGCCTTCTCAATATCATGTCAGTGATGCCGTGTCGAGCCGACGCCAACCAAGGCACGTCCTCACCCCAGGCTAAAAAAGAGCCAGGATCTGCTCCCAGTGGCCTGAATGAAAGCACTGAGAGGCAGGTGTCGGAGCAACGCAAGAAGATCACACAAGAAGCTGTGTCGGCTCTTGATGAAACGAGACAGGCACTGGCCGCATTGAAGAAGACAAAAACCAAGGAGGCGTTGGCACATTTGGAGCGTGCCAGCGGCAAGCTCAATATTGTGCTCGCGCGGGATCCCAAGTTAGCGCTCGCGCCCATAGATGTCACTGTCAAAATCTACGACGTAGCAACCACGCCGGAAGCAATCGAGAACGCGAAAATAACGGCGAACGAGTTCTTGGATGAGGGTGATGTTCAGAAAGCCCGTCACCTGCTCCGGGACCTGGCAAGCGAGATCGTGATCAGCGTGGTGAACATTCCTCTCAAAACCTATCCGGCGGCCATTGCAGCCGTCGCTCCCATGATTGATCAAGGCAGGATCGATGATGCCAAGACCGCTCTCCAAGCGGCACTGAATACCCTGGTGGTTGCGGATCATATCATTCCCTTGCCAGTCGCGCGCACCAAGGAGAAGCTGACCAAGGCTGAGCAGCTGTCGGAAAAAGAAGGGCGTTCGGAAGAGGAGAGCAAGACATTGCAGCAGCAGCTCACTGAGGCCCGAGAGCAATTGAAGCTGGCCGAAGCGCTGGGATATGGCAACAAGAAAGAATATAAAGAGTTCTACGCGGAAATAGACGATATCGAAAGGAGAACGGCGGGAGGGAAAGCCGGAAAGGGATGGTTCGACAAGGTGAAACAACATCTTAAAAATTTCGCAGAATCCATATTTGAGTAATGCTCGGCGCCCGGTAAGTCGATGGAGGAATTGACTGACCCAATGGCATCCGTGCCGACACCGTCTCATATATCCATCATCGTGTTCACCTCCCTTCCTCATTGACCTGTCTTGTAGGTTCCGCCGGCGCACGACTCACGACTCTGCTTACTGGGACTCAATCATGCATATCGATCTGACTTGGTTCCACTCCTCGGCAAACTGTAAATCCATCCGAGTCCTCAAAGAAGATGCTGCACGTTATGTCTCAACTCTCTGGCCACTCGCTCACAGCACGAATTGCCTGGTCAAACGGGCGATCAACCTATGACCCGACCGATCCGTTGTGACACTCCACAGGCACTTGGCTTTCCCAAGTCATAGCAATACCTCCTGGTAAGGATAGAAACATGGGCCCTTCACCAAAGTCCATCCAGTTCAGCTTGCCAATTGCGACTATACGAGTAATGCCAAAATTTGATGAGTCAAAGGAGGATACAGGGGAGAAGTCAGGCTTGATTTTTTTCCTCCTGTTATTACCTCACATCACTTCACCTCATGGTGAAGCGAAACGTCATGGATACAGACAGCATCAGGTCGACCATGATCATGTATCTTCGCGACCGCCTGCAGGAGGCGATTCTGCGATTGAGATACAATCCCGCTTATAGGGCTGAACCCAAACAATGGATCGAGGTCGTATCTGGCGGATCTGTATCAGCCATCAAGTAGCAATGAGATATGGCTGAAATCATCGCAACGCTCGCTATAGGAGGGATTGTCGTGGTAGTGGCCATTGCTGCGGCGTACCTAACAATTTATCTATTCGGCGATAACGGCACGCACTAACGGCCGTTCGCTGTCACCTTCCCATCCTCCTCTAGCAGACTTGATTTCGTGTGAGACAGAATTATGTATACACCAGTTGGCGGAATCGTCAGGCCCCCACTGGATGATGGCACCGCACGACGGCTCTCCGCCAGTAAGACCTTATCCATACCACCAGCTGAAAGGAGTGACTTATGAAAGTCACAGCTGTTCTCTGCGCGCTGTCCTTGCTGAGTTGAGGGGTGGCGCTGATGCCATTGTCAAGGAGGGGACGGGGATGACGCGACCTTATCGGTTGATTCAGCAGCTTTCTCGTGTGGTGTTCGTGCCGACCACTATATTCATCCTATCCGGGGTGGTGAAGTGTTCGCAACCAGCGGACCAGAGTGTGCAGGCACCGCTTGCCATGGCTGCCCAGGAGACCACTTCGAATCCAACCTCCCCCATTGTCTCTGGACAACCCTTCATCGCCGTCGCCAAACAAGCGAAGGCCGCGGTCGTGAACATTTCGTCGGTCAAGAAGGGGGGCACCGAACGTTTCGAGACCCCATTCTTTGACGATCCATTTTTCCGCCGCTTCTTCGGCGAAGAATTCGAAGGACGGAGTCCCCAGCCTCGCGAATACCAGGAACAGGGACTCGGGTCCGGTGTGATGGTGACCCCGGATGGCTATATCATCACCAACAATCACGTCGTAGAAGGGGCCGATGAACTGACCGTTTCCCTGCCAGACAAACGCACCTTTAAGGCCAAAGTGATCGGGACAGACCCTAAAACGGATGTGGCGGTGGTCAAGATCGAGGCCTCCAATCTTCCCATCCTCCCCTGGGGTGATGCGAGTCAGCTCCAAGTGGGAGAAATGGTCTTAGCGGTTGGCAATCCTTTCGGGTTGAACCAGACGGTCACAATGGGGATTATCAGCGCAGTCGGCCGCGCCAATATGGGTATCGTGGACTATGAGGATTTCATTCAGACCGACGCGGCGATCAATCCCGGTAATTCGGGTGGAGCCTTGGTGAACCTCAAGGGCGAATTAATCGGCATTAATACGGCCATTTTTTCTCGGAGCGGTGGCTACATGGGCATCGGCTTTGCCATTCCCAGTAACATGGCCAAAAGCGTGATGAACAGCCTCATCAAGCACGGAAAGGTCGTGCGAGGCTGGCTTGGGGTCTCGATTCAAGACGTATCTCAAGACCTCGCCAAGGAGTTTGGAGCATCCAGTACCGAAGGTGCGTTGGTCGGTGATGTCGTGGAGGATGGACCTGCCGCGAAGGCCAAGATCCAGCGCGGCGATATTATTACCGCGTATAACGGCACGACGATTCGCGATCCGGGCCACTTACGGTCGCTGGTGGCTGAGACGGCACCGGGCACAAACGTGGCGATATTGATTCTCCGAGACAAGCGGGTGCAGGAAGTGAGGGTGACAATCGGTGAGGTGCCGACAGAGCTCGTCAAAGCCGGAGGTCGAGGGGGAGGTGGTGGCAAGGGCGAACATACCCTTGCAGGGGTGACGGTCGAAAACGCACCGAAACAGTCGGAACGATTTGGCCGCTCAAAAGTTCGATCCGGCGTGGTCGTCACTGACATCGATGCCGACAGTCCAGCGGAACGGGCGGGCTTACGTAGAGGCGACGTGATACGTGAAATCAACCGCAAGCCGGTGAAGAACGTGCAGGATTTTGAGCGACTCACCAACCAGCTGAATCCCAATGCTTCTGTCCTTCTGTTGCTCAATCGCGGGAACGCGACCATATTCTTATCGATTACACCGGATGGCTAGACGACACGCCTCTGTCGGGGGAGCAGGGATGGGTACCTGGGCTTGGCCGTCTCGTTTCGGATGAATACGGTGGAACCTTGTCAAAACTGCAATATACTTGGCAAGGCAGGAAGTTCGGATAGTATCCAGCAGCCGGCTGCCGCTTGATAGAGAATTACTTTGCCAAAGGCCGCGCACCATCGTCGACCCCATTGCGAGGCTAGCGATCTTCGTTGACTACGTCCAACACCCGCCGGCCATACCGTTCCGCCTTCATGTCACCGATGCCGGGAATCTCCAATAGGGCTGCGGGCGTGACGGGCTTAGCCCCGGCGATGGCCTTCAACGTTTTGTCGTGAAAAATGATGAATGGCGCCACGCCCTCTTCCTCGGCAAGTTCAGTGCGGAGTTGTCTGAGCCGTTCCAAGAGTTGTCGATCCGCAGGCGACGCAGGAAATGCTCCCGCCGGGGCGACATCCGTCCGACGGAGATTCTTTACCGATCCATCGGTGAGACGGCCTTCTACACGCGTCACTGCCAGCGTGGAAATTCCTTGCAGCGCCTCTCGTCCTTTGCAAGTCACATCGAGCGTAGGATACTCCGTGCCTTCGACCTGAAGATATGCTGACTCGATGAGGTCCTTCACCAAACCGGCCACAGCCGGCTTCGTCTGGGCACGGCAGAATCCGTAGGTCGGACAGTCTTCCACCCCATAAGCAAGCAGCGCTTTCGAACGGCTTCCGCGAAGAATATCGACGATTCGGCTCATGCCGAACCGCCCCATGCACCAGGACACGGTCTCCAATATCGCCTTTGCGGCAACGGCGGAATCGTGACCGACTCCTTGACTCGACCGTCGCGCCGGCGCAAGACAGCGATCACACAGTCCGCAAGGTCCCAAGGCCAGCTCGGCTTGATCGCTAAAGTAGTGAAGAATAGCGACTTGCCGACAAGTCGACACCGACACGTACCCCAGGATCTCCTGCAGCAGTGTCGTCATGCGTGCTGCGCGCTCGGCGCCTTCAGAATCCTTGGACGCCTGCGCAATGAAATAGTCCTGCGTGGCCACATCACGCTCACAGAACAGCAACACGCAGGCGGCGGGCTGTCCATCACGGCCGGCACGCCCCGCCTCTTGATAATAAGCCTCCAGACTGCCCGGAATGTCGAAATGGAGCACCAGTCGGACGTCGGGCTTATCGATACCCATCCCGAAGGCATTCGTCGCGACCAGGATTCTCAATGTCCCTTGGCGGAAATCCTCATGCGCGAGTCGCCGTTGCTCATCCGAGAGTCCGGCATGGTAGTAGCCGACCGACTGGTGGGATTGTCCCAACCAAGCCGCCACTTCTTCCACCGTCCGGCGGGTCGCGCAATAAACAATGATCGTCCCCTTCTCCGTACTTTGAACCAAGCGCTCCACCATCCCCAGTTTCTCCCTCAGCGTTTGACAACGATGGACGGACAAGGCCAGATTCGCCCGCCTGAAACCCGTGACTAATCGGAAGGGATCACGAAGCGACAATAGCCGGCACACATCGGCCTGCACACGGGCGGTGGCCGTGGCCGTCAAGGCTAAGCAAGGCGGATTCGTGAGCTCCCGGCGAAGGTGACCGACCTTCAGATAGTCGGGCCTGAAATCATGACCCCACTGGGAAATGCAATGAGCCTCATCGACCACCAGTAATGAGACCCAGAGAGAACGCAACAGTCGGAGAAACCCTTCATGCTGCATCCGTTCCGGCGCCAAATAGAGGAGCTGAACGCGCCGCTGCTGAAGATCCTGCATCACGAGGCTCTTCTCGAAACCAGTGAGGCCTGAGTGAAATGCCGCCGCAGCAATCTTCCGCTGCCTCATGGCCGTCACTTGATCTTGCATCAATGCGATGAGGGGAGAAATCACCAGCGTCAGTCCTGGTAGAAGGGTCGCCGGCAATTGATAGCAGAGCGATTTCCCCTGCCCCGTCGGCATGACCGCCATCGCATCGCGCCCGGCCAATACGGCGCGAATGACGTCCTCCTGGCCAGGCCGGAACGCCGCAAACCCGAACCGTTCGTTGAGCTGTCGAGTCAGATCATCCACGTGAGGTGAAACAGAAAGATGAAGTGGTGGCACAAGCCAAAACGAAGGCACTATAGACGAGTACCTGTAGGCAAGTCGAGAGCTGCCACCCTCACCGTCTCCGCCTCTCCTCCCTACGGGCAAACATTGGGAGCTGCTGCTCTCCCTGGAAGTGTAGTATCCATGAACGTGCTGCGCCCCGAGAGATAAAACACGCCGTCTGTATCAAGTTCTGTCGCATAAAACACATCGTTCGGCCCGGCGGAGAATTGTACCACCTGATTTTGACAGGTACCGGTAGATTGAGGTGGGCAAGTGGGGCAGGTCCTGATTGTCGCAGTGCTTTGTCCGAAAATGATCGTGTCCCAGAAAGCGCAGAACGTGATCGTGGGCGTCGCCTTGGGCACTCCCGGGCATAGACTTAAGACTGATTGGTTCATGGCATTCTTGCAAATGTTGGCGGGAATCGACACTTCCAATGATACCGGCACGTTACAGCTCAGTCCCGTAGTTGTGGCAAAGCCGCTTGCTGTCACATGGAACTCTCCGGGAAGCAGGTCGACAGTCGTGGCGGTAATGGTGACCGGTGGCGCACTCGCAGCGGCACGGCTCGTGATGTTGCTGGTAATTCCTGTTTGAAGAAATCCTTTCTCAATGAGGACACCCCAATCTGCGTTCTGATGGCGAAATCCGGCAAGGGGGTCGAACGGGATCCGGTTCCCTTGATCCAACACTAAGCCGATCTTGAGGTGCTGATCGGACCCGACAGCCACACCGGTGAGATTGACGGGTCCACTCAATAATCCGGAGATCATGTCCACGATGCTCTTGGACGGAATAGTAATCGGCGCCATCGCGGGAATTGTCTTCGCCTGCCCTCCCGGAGTCGTCGGTGGAATAATCTTGCCGTTCACACTGTCAAGGACACCTTGCAAGACCTGGGCAGCAATCATGTCGTAGTTTCGGTTTCTCTGACCAGGGTTGCAGACGACGTTTTCACCGAAACCCTTATCATAGAGTTCATAGAATCCAAGTTGTAGCGCGACGCCGCTGCAATCCATATCGCTGGAATCACAGTTAAGCAAGCGGCGGCGCTCCGGCAGATCCGCCACGGTCTGGGGGGAAATGACGTGAGGAATCAGCCTGAGGCGAAGCGTGAAGGGACGGGTCGATACAACCGCTTGGCTCAGCCGATACGTGTTTTGCGCCGGATCCTGCTGGTCAAGTTCATCTTTCCGCAACCAGGGCATCATATCGATCGCCAATAAGTTGATTCGATGGCCGGCGTTATCGAAACGTTGTTCAAGCTTCGCCTGCGTCACCTTCACCCCTCCAGAAGGAATATGCCCGGGATCTCCTTCGGCAATCGCGAGTTGCTGTGTAGTGGCGGTCTGGGGAAATGGCTGATCCATTTCCGTCATTACACGCTCTTTCATATACGCGTCGCGCAGTTCGATGGCGACACTCATCGTATCCGCCTGCTGTGCCTCGGGGCCAAAATTCGATGGTTGTCCGGTGATGGTCGGACAGGACGGCGGCGGAATCGTGATGGTTTGCGTACCACCGCAACCTGTGAACCCCATGATCGCACCACACAGAAACAAAACCGAGAAGGACGGTTGCTGTTTCATGCAGTTCCTTTCTTAAACGAGGTATGAAGCGAGGTCCCGTACTCTAGATGCCCTGACTTGCTATACGAATAGGGTCACTCGGAGAAACGTCGCCGGAATAGAAGTGGTCTCTACTCTCCTTGTTTACCTACAATCGTCGCAAGGGTAGGTAGTTCAGAACAAGCAGTCAAGAGAGCTGAGCGGAAAGACTACGATAATACAATATCAGGCCGCGAGTGAAGCGGAAGGAGCAGCCTGGTCTGTCAGGTTCAGCGCTTCGAACCGGTCGCTCTTTTGATGACAAGCGTTCATCTTGCGCATGATCATTGCTCTCAAATCTTCATCAATATGAGCGAGTGCTTCTCGCACTCCTTCGATATCCCCATCCTGCGCCAGATGGGCGACAATCCCGATGAGCGGCAAGACTCCGGCATCGCCCATGGCCTTGGCAATCTCGATGGCGCTGGACCGATCTCCGGCTTTGACGAAGACTTGAGGCAGATCGAGATAGAAGTGACTCGCCAAGAGCGACGGATCAGGACATGAGACGATGGTGTCCTTCACGGCCTGTACATTCCCCCGCTCGGACTCGACGAACAGCAGCATTTGCCACGCTTCTCTTAAGTATCGTCTGTCGGCGATCTCATTTGCAGTCTGTCGCGCCTCTATCGTATCGCCCGCCAGAGCTTGCCTGATTGCCTGGTTCTTCAATTGTTCATCTGTGAGGGTTTGAGTCGGCATCATCTCTTTGCTCCTCTCTGCAGTCGATCAACGTATCAAATGGGGAATCAGAACACCTGTTCGGAATGTAGCGGTGAAAACCGTTCTTGTCGATCTTTTCATGTCAAATTGACAGGCCCGTCGATCACACAATCGGTGAGGGATCACGAATCCTTATTCATTGGGAAGAACTCATTGCTTCCTTAATACTTTTTGTAGATCCTTATCTTGGAAGTCCATTTCCGCTCTTCACTTGCGCATCTGAAATGACCAGCTATACTTCCCCTGATGCATTCCACAAAATACATCATCATGCAAGACGGAAACGGATGGCGTGGCTATCTGGAGGGCTACCCTGAGCATGAAACCTATGGAGAGTCGTTCGAAGATCTGCAGATCAAGCTGTGGCAACTGCACCAAGATCTCATCGCCCAAGAATCAGAACGGAACCAATACCGGCACCACAGCGGAGAACAGGACCAATACGGGAACAGAGAACTCGACCGGCATCATAATCACACATCCACGCTCTCCCATCACACCCCCACGGTGTCCCGCCCCATGTCACGCGCCCAGACCAAACGCCGAGCACGGGTGGAACAGCTCCTGTTCGCGATGATCAGCAATCGTTGAATACCCTTGCAGACCTCGCCTTCTCTAATGCGGTCATTCACAAGATAATTTCAGCATGGCTTCTTGACCAACAAGCAAACGCGTGTTGGAATTTAGATAGGAAGTGAAAGTGCTGAGTAGCGGCACGGATCTTCGACAGTTCACTTACGTTCCGGAGACGAGGTGTTCCATGAAAGCCATCAAATGTTTCTACTTGGACGATGAAAAGCAGTGGCTCGGCTATCTGCAGAATTTTCCTGACCATTGGGCGCAAGGAGAGACCTTTGAAGCATTGCAAGCCAACTTGTACCGTTTGAACTTTGACCTGACGCTGGTGGAAGCGCTGCGAAAAGTTTCTGAACTCAGCCTTCCATAAACGGCCATGAGAATGCTCGGTGATCGCAGGCATTGGTACCTCCTCATTTTTGACGGGGATTAATCGATCCAAAGGTTTTTTGCCTCTCGCACTTCATTCTCCAACACCTGAGGCGTCGAGGACCCAAGCATTTTTAGCGCATCTGTGGATACACCGACTTCCGTCCGATTTTCTTTGAGAACCCCCTTGCGTTTTGTCACGAAGAACAGTATCCAAGACAAGCGCAACGATGGTCCGGCTGGTGAACCTGGCTCTTTCATGTCAATGAATACGTCGCACTACCATGGCGTGGACCACCACGTCGGCAATACTCCACTCATCCGCCTGCGCCGCCTGTCGGAGCTGACCGGCTGTGAACTTCTCGGCAAGGCGGAATTCATGAATCCTGGTGGATCCGTGAAGGACCGTGCCGCGCTTGGCATCATCCTCGATGCCGAGGAGAAAGGGCTCCTGAGGCCGGGCGGCACCATCGTCGAAGGGACAGCGGGGAACACCGGCATCGGCCTCACGATTGTCGGCCACGCCCGCGGATACCATTCCGTCATTGTCATTCCCGAAACTCAGTCACAGGAAAAGATCGACCTTCTCCGCACGCTGGGCGCAGAGGTGCTCCCCGTTCCGGAGAAGCCGTATTCCCATCCCGATAACTACAACCATGTTGCCCGGCGAATGGCCGAGGAAAAGAGATGGTTTTGGGCCAACCAATTCGACAACATCGCCAACCGCCTGGCGCACTACCGCACCACTGGCCCGGAAATCTGGAATCAGACCAAGGGAGAAGTGAGCGGGTTTGTCTCCGCCGTAGGCACCGGAGGTACGCTGGGAGGAACCACTCTGTATCTCAAAGAGCGCAATCCGAAAATTACGATCGGTTGCGCCGACCCCTACGGCGCGGCGATGTGGTCGTGGTTTACCAAGGGCAACACGGAGACGAACGATGGCGATTCCTTTGCTGAAGGCATCGGCCAAGGCCGCGTGACCAAGAACCTCGAGGGTATTGCGGTCGATGTCGCGTGGCGCATTCCCGATCAGGACGCGCTCACCATTCTGTACCAGCTTCTGCGCGAAGAGGGACTGTTTCTTGGTCTATCGTCCGGCATCAATGTGGCTGGCGCGGTACGGCTGGCTCTTGAGGGCGGACGGAACCAGACCATCGTGACGATCTTGTGCGATTCCGGCGCGAAGTATCAATCGCGAATCTTCAACCCGGAATGGCTATCGTCCAACGGACTGAGGACGGATGTGCCCATCGAGACCCTTCTTGAGTAATGCAGCGCGGTCGAGCCTCCGGCGGAATCCATCCCGGATCGAATGTTCTTGACCAGCTCTGTCCAAATCGCAATCGATTGTATCCCGATGGGTCTGGATTTCGACGGATCTCGGTCCGCAAGACCGAGACGATCCAGCGCGACCTACTGGTCAGTGGGGGGAATCTTGATTGGGTTCGGATGAATAGTTGCCGAAGTGCGCATTTGCGCCTGGACGACATGACTTCGGGCCGGCACGCTTTGCGTCAGCCACACGTTTCCGCCGATGATGGAGCCCTGCCCGATGGTGACGCGCCCTAAAATTGTGGCCCCCGCATAGATGACCACGTCGTCTTCCACGATCGGATGGCGAGGCTCCCCCTTGATCAGAATGCCCTCCTCACCTTCGGTGAACCGTTTGGCGCCAAGCGTCACGGCTTGGTAGAGGCGGACCCGCTTGCCGATGATAGTCGTTTCACCAATAACGACACCGGTCCCGTGATCGATAAAGAAGTGGCTGCCGATTTCGGCTGCCGGATGAATATCGATTCCGGTGGAAGCGTGCGCAATGTCCGAGATCAATCGAGGGATCAACGGTGCCTTCAAACGATGCAAGGCATGAGCGAGACGATGGTACATGACGGCCGTCATGCCGGGATAGCAGAGCAGAATCTCTGAAGGGCTGGTGGCTGCGGGATCCCCTCGGTACGCGGCTTGTAAATCCGTGACGAGCAATGCTCGGATGGTCGGGAGCTGGCCGGCGAATGTGCTCGTTATGTGGCCTGCTCGCTCAGCGAGCGAACGGTCGTCGTGGCTGTCGGTATTGGCTGCAAAGACCAATCCTCGCCGGACTTGATCCTGCAAGAGCGGCAAGGTTTGATCCAAGGTGTGCCCGACAAAATAATCGATGTTTGCCTCATTCAAATCCGCTCGACCGTAGTGCGTCGGAAACAGCACGGCACACAGGCCTTCCACGATGCCGAGGAGGGCTTTCCGTGACGGCAGCTTGTGAATCCGCCCTTGATGACGGATGTGGCGGGTCAGCTCGCGCGAAGCGCGCAGCTCCGTCACAATCTGATCAAGATTCCAGCTGGTCGCCGATATATCTTGCCGTCGAACCGTCTCGTCCATGATGGCGTGCTGCTGACGAGCCTACAGAACCAGGCCTACGATTCGATCCCGTGACGTGCGGCCCGTCCAAATCCAAGCCGCCTGGACCTACCGGCTGCAATGTCCGATCGATCCGCCGATCCGTCGACTTGCCTAGGCGGCGTGCGACTCATGACGAACAATACCATGCTGGTCTCGGCAGAAGCCATTCCAATCTGACGAAGCCGAAGCCTGCCAAGGACTGTCGGAAGGTCCGTGGCGGAAATCTACGTTGACACGATTGAGTTTCACGGTGGCGTGCGGGCAGAATGGTATTGATCGCATGCTGTTGCCTCGCGGACCTTTACCAATACACGTGTATGCTGCGGGATGACGAAGCAAGAGCACTGTCCCATCGTGGGCGCCTACCGATCATGATCCGCTTCACACCATGGATGAATTGGCTCCATTCATGGAGTGGGCTGCTCTTTGGATGGCTCTTGTTTGCGGTGTTTCTTACCGGGACACTGACGGTCTTCGACACCGAGATCACGGCGTGGATGCAACCGGAGTTACACGAAATCACATCGGATATGCGACAAGATGATGATGGAGCTGCGTATTGGCCGGCACAGCTGATGTCGCCGCTTGTACGCGAGGGTCGAGACGTTTCTATCGATGAATCTCTTCTTTTCATCAAATTGCAGGAGAAGCGAACCTTCTCGGGCCAGGCGATTGATCCGATCACCGGCCGCGTGGTGATCTTTCGCGACACCCAGGGCGGCGATTTCTTTTATCACTTTCACTATGGACTGCTGTCCGGGTGGCCCGGTGCCTGGCTGGTTGGTATCGCTGCGACTGTGATGCTTATTACCCTCGCCACCGGCGTGTGTGGCCTTCGGTGGGCATTCAAGGACGTCGTGAAGGTTCGCATTCGGCCATATCCTCGGGCCTGGGTGGATGTCCACAACGTGACGGGTCTCACGGTCATCCCGTTTCATCTCATGATTGTGGTCACCGGTCTCGCGATGTTTTGGTCGGTTTATATGCCGGTGGACATCCCCCTGCTTCGGGAAAGCGAAGGCATCGTGCCGTCGTTATCCATTCTGCACTTTGCTCAATTCGGAGGCAGTCCGATACGATGGCTCTATTTCATCATGGGATCGGCGGCCACTGTGATGATTGCGACAGGACTTATCTTATGGACCGTAAAGCGGCAGGCGTCCCTCACAAGCCGGACGGGTTATCGCATCGTGGAAGTTCTGAATGTGGCGACGGTGGCAGGGTTGCTGATGGCCGTGGCGGCGTTCTTCTGGGCCAATCGACTCCTGCCCCTGGCACTGCCGGACCGATCGCACTGGGAGATCCGCTGCTTTTTTATCGTCTGGGGCCTCTGTCTGTTTCATAGTTTGCTTCGAGGAGGGTCCATCCGGGCGTGGCGAGATCAACTGTACGGATCGGCATGCCTATTGGGCTTTTTGCCCCTGCTCAATGGATTGACGACGAACAGTCATCTGATGATGACGGTCCCGACGGCGCAATGGGCCATAGCAGGGATCGACCTGACGGGGCTCACGATAGGTACGTTGCTCGGCTTGGCTGCTCGACGGGTAGGTGGAAGGATTTTGAGACATCACGAAGAAGAACATGACTCCATCCTGAAGAAATGCCCATGAGCAACTTACGAAACCTCAGAGCCGGAGATTGACAACACCTTGCCGAGGTCGTTCGACCGACCTACCGGATCACGACCGATTATCAAAGAGCCTCGCAACACAACAATGACTCTGCACGCAGTCGAGGCAGAGTTGCAGAAAATACAGTGAAACCATGCACGAACTCGGCGGCAATTTATGAGCTTCGCAATGCGGTTGTCATATGCAGTCGGCATCTATCAATTGCTGTCCAATCTTGATCGCTTTTGTATGGGCTTCCTCTTCAGATTCACTGGCTGCGCCAATCGTCTGTATGAGCTGCGGATCGTCCGACCCATCGGATGTTGGGGGCCAGATAGTGGTTTCAAGCAACCAACTCGTCCCAATGCGGCGTGCAGTACTGACGATTTTTCTCCCATTGTGTATGATCTCCATTGTCTCCTCCTGTGCCGTATAGGCTAGTCTCATTTCATCTTTCGTCTGTAGCTCTGTGCGCCCGTTACAACGGTGGATTAATGTTCCCAAAGATTGCAATTCATATATGGCTGATTCCGCCGACGGTCCAAGATTACTCTCTTCCCTGCATGAAATCACCAACGGGTATGCAACTCTGCTCATAGGTTCTTAATGGTAGGGCGGATGTCCTAGGCACAGCATCTCTACCAAGACCGTCACGCCAATCGGAGTCACGCCTGTTGCCCCACTGATCGTGATTGAACAGAAGGCCCGAGAATCGGCGCGTAGATCAAGATTGCGGAACGGCATCTGCCTTCGGAACCGCCAAAGAAGAGCACTGAAATGGATCCATCTTCGTCATCCATGCACATGACCATCTTGCTCCCGAGACGACACTCTGTTAAGGTGTGCTTCCGTCTTTGCTTCTATCTGGACCTCAATATCTCTGAATGGTGTGGGACCCAAAAGATCCGTGGGGCAAAAAGCCTGATCCGCTTGAAGAGGCCTTCAAGCAGGCCCGGTCGCAATTCAAGGACATTTTTCCTCCCGGTGGATTAAAAAATCTCCTCCCATCAGGCGGCATCATGAATCTTGTCATTGCCGCCTTGCTGATCTTCTTGGTCTGGCAAAGTGTGTTTATCGTCGCCCCGGATGAAGAAGGTGTCGTAAAACGGTTCGGCGTCCCGGTCCGCAAGGTGGAGCCGGGCCCACATTTCAAGATTCCCCTCGTTGAAACCGTCCTTCAGCCGAAAGTCGCAAAACTCTATCGCGTTGAAATCGGCTTCCGCACCAACCAACAAGGCCGGCAGCAGACGGTCCCTCAAGAAGCCTTGATGCTGACCGGCGATATGAACATTCTGGCGATCGAATTCATCGTTCAGTACAAGATCAAAGAAGGCCGCGACTTCCTGTTCAATGTGGCCGATATCCATGAGACCATCGGCAAAGCGGCCGAGGCTTCCATGCGGGAAGTGGTCGGCAAGAGCAAGATCGACGAAGCCTTGACCACCGGGAAAGCGGTGATTCAGCAAGATACCATGACGTTGCTTCAGACGATTCTCGACCAATATCACTCCGGCGTGCAAATCGCCGCCGTACAACTCCAAGACGTCGATCCTCCGGAAGCCGTGGCTGCCGCCTTCAAAGATGTCACGAACGCCAAAGAAGACCGGGAAAAGCTCATCAACCAGGCCCAAGGGTATCGCAACGACATCATTCCGAGGGCAAAGGGTGAAGCCGCTGAACTGGTCAACCGGGCAAGAGGGTTTGCTCAGGCGAGGGTCAATCGCGCGCAGGGTGAGGCGAATCGGTTTCTCGCCACCTTGAAGGAGTACAATCAAGCGAAGGACGTCATCAGCAAGCGGATCTACATCGAGACGTTGGAAGAAATCCTCCCCAGTATGGAGAAAATCATCATCGAGGGGAAAGGTGGAGAGCGTCTCTTGCCGTATCTTCCTCTGGACCGTCTCTCCAAACCGGCATCCATGGCCGGGGCCAAGTCCGTCCCTCAATCGGACCTCGAGGAGTCCCGGCCAGAACCGTCCTCCACGCTGAAATCGCGAGGTTCCCGACCATGACGAAACAGGGATTGGTGATCGCACTTCTGGCTGTGACTGTTGCGTTGTTTGTGCTCGGTGCTTCTCCCCTTTTCGTCGTAGATGTTATCCAGACGGCGATTGTGGTCCAACTCGGCAAACCCGTTCGCAATATCACCGAACCGGGACTGTACGTGAAAATGCCGTTCGTCCAGGAGGTGACGTACTTCGAGAAACGTTTGCTGGATTACGATTCGAACGCCCAGGACGTCATTACCTCGGACAAGAAGACCCTATTGCTCGACAACTTCGCCAAATGGCGTATCACTGATCCGTTGAAGGTCTATCAGGCATTCCAAAGCCAGCGAGGCGCACTCCAGCGATTGCACGATATCATCTACTCTGAGCTCCGGGTGGAGTTGGGTCGCCATGAGTTACTCGAAATCGTATCGAGCACGAGAGCCGACATCATGAAGGTGGTCACCGAACGGGCAAACGAAAAGGCCTCGGTGTACGGCATTGAAATTCAGGATGTGCGGATCAAGCGTGCCGACTTACCGGAACAGAATGAGAAGGCCGTCTTCGCGCGCATGCAAGCGGAGCGGGAACGGCAGGCCAAGCAGTATCGCGCTGAAGGAGCGGAAGAAGCGCAAAAAATCCGGTCGGAAGCCGAAAAGGATCGTGAAATTATCCTTGCGCAAGCCTATAAGGAATCTGAAGAACTTCGCGGTAGCGGGGATGCCAAAGCGTTTCGCATCTATGCCGATGCCTACCGGCAGGATCAGAAGTTTTTCGAGTTTACCCGCTCGATGGAAGCGTACAAGACCGCATTCAAAGACGGCTCGACGTTGGTGATGAGCCCGGACTCAGAATTCTTTCGCTATCTCAAGCAGCGCTGAGTTTCAGGAAAGGCCCACAATCTTCCCCGTTGCAGGATCAAGGTTGATCCGCTCCCCGGCGGGCTTCTTCGGCAACCCCGGCATTAACTGAATGCCTGAGCAGACGGCGGTCACAAAACCTGCTCCGGCTAAGATCCGCAATTCTCTGATCGGAACCGTAAATCCAGTTGGTCTTCCTTTCAGTCCCGGATCGTGTGATAGCGACAGAGGCGTTTTTGCCATGCAGACGGGTAAGCCGCCATACCCCAACGCCTCAGCTGTTTCGATTTGACGTTCAGCCTCCGGTTCAAACGTCACTCCCGCCGCCCCGTACATGCGGGTCGCGATGGTTTCGATCTTTTTCCTGATCGGCCAAGACAACTCGTAAAGATGTTTGAAGTGGGCCGGCCTCTCCGATGCCTTGGCAACGGCGGCCGCCAGCTGTTCGGCTCCCTTCCCCCCGTCGGCCCAATGGGTTGAGACTGCCGCATCAGCAGCTCCCATCTTGAGCGACTGTTCCCGAACCCAATTCAATTCATCCTCAGGATCATCCTTGAAGGCATTGACGGCAACAACAACCGGTACCTCATGCGCAAGAACGTTGGCGATATGTTGCCTCAAATTGGCGATTCCTTTCGAGAGTGCTTCCTGATTCGGACCCGTGAGACTCGAAGGCAAGGCAACGCCTGCCTTGGCAATGCCTCCACCGCCATGGAGTTTCAGCGCCCGTAACGTCGCCACGACCACCGCTACCGTCGGTGCAAATCCCGACGCACGACACTTGATGTTGAAAAACTTTTCCGCTCCAAGGTCGCTGCCGAAGCCCGCCTCAGTTACCACGAAGTCGGCACATTGAAGAGCAATTGCATCGGATAGGATCGAGCAGTTGCCATGCGCGATGTTGCCGAAGGGTCCCGTATGGACGAATGCCGGCGTTCCTTCAAGCGTTTGAACGAGATTCGGCATGAGAGCATCCTTTAGAAGCACGGCCATCGATCCCGCGCAGCCAAGCTCTTCGGCCGTGACCGGCTTACCGGCCTTCGTCAGCCCCACGAGTATTCGTCCGAGCCGATTGCGGAGATCTCGTTGATCCTTCGCGAGAGCCAGTGCCGCCATGACTTCTGAAGCCTCGGTAATGACGAATTGCCCCGGTCGTCTGTCCGTTTCTTCTCCCAACAGGATCTGCCGGAGAGCGCGATCACTGATACCCAATGTCCGCGGCCATGTAGTCCGTTGAGGGTCGATCAAGAGAGCATTGCCATGGAACAGATGATTATCGAGGAACGCGGAGAGCAAATTATGGCTGGCAGTCACCGCGTGGGCATCTCCGGTCAGGTGAAGGTTGATATCTGCCATTGGAGCGACTTGGGCATGGCCCCCACCGGTCCCTCCTCCCTTCACCCCAAACACAGGACCGAGCGATGGTTGTCTGAGGGTCAGCGCGGCTCGATGCCCCAGCCGCGAGAGCCCCATGGCAAGGCCTATCGACGTCGTGGTCTTTCCTTCTCCCAAAGGCGTTGGGTTAATTGCCGTGACGAGGACATACCGCCCCCTCGGGACAGTCGTCAGGCGATCCAGTACTTGTAGAGAAACTTTCGCCTTATCTCGTCCATAGAGAATGAGCTCTTCGGCATGGATCCCAAGGTGGGAACCGATTTCGACAATGGGACGAAGGGCAGCAGATTGGGCGATTTCGAGGTCGGTCAAGAGGATCTCATCTTGTTTTGCCTACACTTGCAGAAGGCATGGATGAGAATAATTTTGACTGGGGGTTAACAAAAGCAGATCGGTGAAACCCCAGGTTAGGAGCGGAACCCGCCGTTACTCTAAAATATACTTGGTGGGGTCAAGCGCCTGGCCGTTCAACTTCACCATATAATGCAGATGCGGACCAGTGGACAAACCCGAGCTCCCGACAAGCGCAATGACATCACCACGCTCGACCCGCTGTCCTTCCTTCACCAAGGCCTTCGCAAGGTGTCCATAGAGGGTTTCAACTCCAAATCCATGATCTACCCGGACTATGTTTCCAAGCTTAGGGTCGTACCCTATGGACGTAATCCTTCCTTGGGCCGGAGCATGGACTGGAGTGTTTGGCGCCGCTCCGATATCCAATCCATCATGCCACGCAGGCTTCTCCGTGAAAGGAGAAATTCTCGGGCCAAATCCAGACGTGACCCACCCTTTCACAGGCCAAATCGAGGGCGTCGACGCCCAACGAGACGAGCGCTGCTCGGCTGCTTGTGACAATTCATCAAGAATGCGTTCCTGCAACGTTGCTTGCTTTGAGAGCCATTCCAAGCTTTCTTTCACTGATGCAACGGCTTGAAGATTATCCTGAGATGACTCTAAGCTCTTAGTGGAAGAATGTTCCTGATTGCCGTCGGATATCTGCCTGGGGATCTCCGATGAAGGCTTTGGGTCGTTTCCTGGTATTGTGCCTCCTTCTTCAGGAATCGGTACCTCTTCTCCACCTCTGCCATTTGTCATATCACCCGTCTTGGGGACTTCAATACCCAGCATGACTCGAAGCCTTTGATTGACCTCATTCATCGCACCAAGACGCTTCTTCAGGTCATCAACAGCAGTTGAAAATGCCGCAGTCTGCTCACGTGCACTCATGGCTTCAGCACGGAAAGCCGCGAGCTCCCATACCTCGCCGGTTCTGATGACATAGTGTGAAACGACGAGAAGATCGGCAAGGATGATCACTCCCACACAGACCAGCAATCGCCGAAGGAGTTTCTTCGAAAAGCTGAAGCGGATAGGCTTGGCAGTAGATCCTCTGAACACGACAACGGTATAGGCATCGCCGTCTTGAACATTCGTCTGGTTCATATTCTTCATCTCCCGCGCCTATTAATAACCTGCCCAGCAAGTTACCGATTTGGCCCCCTATTGGTCAACCCTAAAATTAAGGGGGGGTATCGGTGGGCGGTTTCAACTACAGCATCTAGGATGTCTCTCGAAGGACCCACTCAAGATAAGGGGGGAACCCATTGCTCACCGGGATTGTTATTATTTCCGGCACTTTGTACGAATGGATCTTCCGTATTGTTTCTTCGAGAGTATTGAATTTATCTGAAGTCGTCTTGATGAGCAGCAGTGCTTCCTGGTCGTTCACCACCTTTCCTTCCCACCAGTATGTTGATCGCATGGTGGGAATCGTCGAAGCACAAGCAGCGAGGCGAGACCGCACCACTTGGTCGGCAATCTTATCCGCTTCATCTTGGCTTGCTGTTGTGACCATGACAATCACGACATGGATCGGTTCAGTCCCCATAGAATGGTCAGAATACCCAAGCGTATCTCTACGATCAACCTGATTCAAAGACCTAACCACTTCATCTCCGTAAGCGAGCAACATCTATGCCCAGCCCATAAAGATTCATAATAAACATTATGTTGATTTACAATGGTTTATGGCATAAACCCACTTGAAGATGTGGCTCTAGGAGTGAGCGACTGCATAGCAAACAGGGCGGTTAAACAATTTTTGGGACACGGCGTTCAAAACTGACCTTCCGGTCCATTCCACGTCCACGATTGCACTCAAAATGGTCAATGCCGATCCTATACCTTTTCCATCTTTGCTAACTCCGAGAAGTAATGGGCAAATGTCGTCATTCCACCTGAGGCTTGGCCCCAATCATAGTACTCATTGGGAGCGTGATATCCATGCTCGGGCAGGCTCAAACCTATGAAGAGGATCGGTACCTTCCATGTTTTCTGCATGGAAACCACCGCACCAATTGATCCTCCTTCCCGCACAAATGCGGGATCCCTACCAAACCCGGCCTTTACCGCACGCTTCACGCAATCCACATAGGGCCCAACAAGACTGCCCTTGAATGGATGAAGCATTCCCTCTCTCTCCACCTTCACATCCGGATTTACCTTCGCTATATGCTTCTTCAACAAGGTAAACACTCTCTCAGGCGCCTGACTTGGAACGAGACGCATACTGATCTTAAGCTCGGCATGACCGGGCACAACCGTTTTAACTCCCTGTCCGTGATATCCTCCACTGAGCCCATGAATTTCAAAGGTCGGAGATGCCCAGATCCGTCTCATGACTTCTATCGGATCCTGAACTCGAAGTGATCGAAACCCGTAGGCTTCCTTGAAACGTCGTACTTCAAAGCCGGATCTAAGGAAATTCTGGATTTCATTGGCAGTCGGCTCGACCACTTCATCATAGAAGCCCGGGATCTTCACCTTGCCGGTCTTGGCATCAACACAAGCGTTCGCCACCTCCATCAACTCGGCCAGTGGGTTACGAGCTGCTCCTCCGGTCACACCGGAATGTGCGTCTTTCTCTCCCGTGCGTAGGATAAGACGCGCGCCGAGCAGACCACGCAAGCCATAAGGCACCGCAGGCCGCCCCTTGGCAATCCAGATCGTATCCGACACAACCACGGAATCCGGCCGTGGAATCGCGCGGCGGTTCTTAAGCCCGGCGGCAAAATGCGGGCTCCCGATCTCCTCTTCCAGTTCCCATAAGAATCGGATGTTGATCGGCCAGCCCTGTTCGATAGCATATCGAGCGGCAAACATGGCCGTGATTGCCGGGCCTTTATCATCGGTCGCCCCTCGCCCCCGATACATCCCGTTTTCGTTCTTAAAGGCGAACGGCGCCTGGTTCCATTCCGGCTCCTGCGCCGGCTGCACGTCCAGATGATTGTAAATTGTGACGGTCGGATGCTCGGCCCCTGTGATCCACCCGCCGGAGACGATAGGATATCCGTCGGTTTCTACCACTTGAACCTTGGCATTCATCCCGGCCAAATACTGCCTCGCAAGGTCCGCCATGCGGCGCATGTCGCCTGCACGGGATGAATCCATGCTGATCGACGGCACTTCCACCATCTGCCCCAAGAGATCCTCAAACCTTTGCCGCGACTCCTTTACAAAACTTCTCAATCGCCGCTCATTCACCATAACGAATGATCCTCCTGATCAAGAGACGGGATTATAGCGATCGTGCCTGACAAGAGAAAGCAACGGAGGGCTTCAGAGTAAGAATAATGATAAGATGGCTGCTATCTCCCATGACCATTTCGGCGAGAATCGTCGCTCCTGTCATAGTCGTTCTGCTTGCATGTATAGGAGCAGACACACCGGTATCGGTGTGGGCGGAGGATTCGACCAGCATTCAGCAGATACTCGAAGAGCCGCATGCCTATCATCTTCGGCACGCCACGTTGCGCGGCATTGTACGGGATGTGCAATCACTCGCCCCCTACACAGTGCCCAATGGCGATAACTGTTACGGCGCTTACTTGTTCCGGCTTGAGGACGATGAGGCGACCATTCCGGTGGCAGTATTGGGTATTTGTGGTAGACCACTTGTCCGCGATCCGGAAGTCGAAGATGGAGATCGTGTCGAAGTGAGCGTTACGATTCAGGCGCCGAGCCATGGAGGGTACTACCTCAGTTTCAAAGGATTAAAAGTAGTGACGGAGCAGGAAGGAGTCGTGCAGGCAGTGGCCGATCGTATTCTTCCGATTGTGGAATAGGGTTGCATTCGGACGCAGCAGAAAGGCTGATGCGAGAATCTACGGTGGTCTGGTCACTGATGTTTCTATTGTTAGCCGGCTGTGCGAGCAGCCAAGGATTCGATCGGCCTGCGTTGATTGAGACCCTGCACGTAGATCCGCCCCCCGACCAAAACAACCAGCCTCTCGCCAATCAAGCCTTTCTCCTTTCCTCACCGGTTCGCCTCGGTATCTTTTTTGCCGATCACAACATCCCGGTCGGACAGTCCATCAGGAAAGTGGAATGGTTAAGCGCGGATAGGGTCCAATTTCTCCATGAATTTGCACCATTGCAGGATGAGCACATACTCACGGATACGTTCGTGTTGATGGATGCCACTTTGCGGGGAGAGGACATTCGCGGAATCCGACAGGCGGGTGCCCGGCATGGAGCCGATATGGTCTTGATCGTAGGAGGTGCAGCCGCCATCGATCGGCACAACAACCGCTATGCGTGGTTGTATCCAACGGTGATCGGCGCTTATTTGGCGCACGGCACCGAAAGCGACGCGTTGGTCATGGTCACCGGCAGCTTGTGGGCTGTGCACTCCGAATGGCACGCCCCTATCCAGACAGTGGAAGGAGTATCAAAACTGGTGGGGTCGGCGGTCTTGGTTGACGATACGGCCGCGCTACAAGAGGCGAAGAAGCAGGCGATCCAATTCCTCTGCGAACGCGTGGCCGATCAGCTGCAGCGCCTCAATAAGAGGTACGATACGAAACTTCCATCACGGTGAATCAAAGCTCAAAAGGACTCCCGCCAAGAGTAAATGTTGTCCCGGCACAAGACCGATAACACCGGGACGGATTTCGCCGTCCTTGAAAAACCCCCCTCCCACCCCGGTTGAGTCATCATAACGGTGCTCGACTCGCACCACCGTGTTGGTCCATTTGTACGGGAACTTGTACTCGACCGTGGACGTGATGGCTTTCACGAACTGTTCCGCTCCTGTCCACCGGCCGTTCCGATCCCAATAGAACTCTGGTCGCACCGCCACAGACCAAGGACCAGTGATATGCCATCTAACTACTATGGCGCCGCCCATGACGAAGGCTCGTGGATTCCCCAGTCGATTAGCAATGTTTTCGGTTCCGACATCGAAAGACGCCGCGATCGTGACATCCTCGCCTTTCCATTCCAGGACATGATTCCCGTACAAGCGCCAGAATTCCAGAGATGTGTTGGTTTGGTCCGGCCCTCCATAGAGGGTTTGCGTCAACGTCAACCGGGGTGTAGCCTTCCAGGCCCATCGTGCGCCATAGCTTGGCAGATTGTTCGGACGCGACAAATGGTAATATCCATTGATAATAAAGGCAGTAACCGTCAAATCACTACTCACCGGATATTGCGCATTGAGGCCAAACATCTTGTATGGCGTGTTATCCGCGACCCATGATCGCGTATAGCTGAAATTGTCCCTCGCGTAGAGAGATTCGTACCCTATCAAGCTGTTAAACAGACCAGTGGTGATCATCAGCCCGTTGCCGAGGGGAGCCAAATACGAGACGTTCGCCAGACTGACATGGCGAAGCACATCCGATCCATCGACTCGTTTTTCACCCACCAAAAAAGCAAACTCTTCCGTATCCCGGCCGCCTTGGAAGCCAAGCTCCATCCCCCAACGTGAGGACAGGCTCGCGTCCTTTCGTACATACGCCAGACCCATATTGGGCGAAAGCTCGTTATGGTGAAATGCTGTGGTGCGACTGCGCCAGAGATGGTTGTCGGGAAAATTGAAATTGCCGATGTAACTTACGTCCACATAAGCCCCGTAGTGCCAGTCGGTTGTAATGGCTTCTGTGAGATGGTTTGCACCAGGTATGGGTGCCATGATTCCTTTTAGCGCCTGATTCGATTCTTGAGCCACACAGACAGGCACCGTCGCGAATAGCCCCAAGGCGATTAACAGCCGGCTGATAGGCTTGCGCCACCCGCGGTCATGATTGCCGGCCTTCGCGTTGTCCATAAATGGATATGCAGCGTCTCCTTGCCTCATAATGGCCATACAAAATGTAATAGATCGACTCCCAAACCCAACTCACAAACTATACTTCGTCAGGTATCAAAACTGGATAAAAACCGGCCAGGCAAGTATCAAGAAAGCAGAAGAAAGCGAGGTCATTCTGTCCGAAGCCGATATCCGACTCCAAGCTCTGTCACAAGATAACGCGGCTGGGCCGGATTGCGTTCCAGTTTGTTTCTCAATTGGCGCATATAGACCCGTAAGTAATGCCCTTCATCCATATGAAGCGGCCCCCAGACTTCTTTCAACAGCTGGCGGTGGGTCAACACTTTGCCGGCATGTCGGATCAATGTGGTGAGCAGCTTGTATTCGATCGGTGTGAGATGAGCTTCCTTCTCTGAAACAAACACCTGCCGCCTCCCGAGATCTACCTTCAGATCGCCGAGCACAAATACCGATTCGCCGCCATCACCGGGTCGGGCTGCATGACGAAGCGCGGTACGTACCCGCGCGAGAAGTTCGTTCACTCCGAACGGCTTCGTGATATAGTCGTCGGCACCGAGATCAAGCGCCGCAACTTTCGCCTGCTCCCCGTCACGAGCAGACAGTACGATGATGGGCGTAGTGGTCCATTCCCTTATCTGGCGGATCACCTCGTTTCCTTCGAGATCGGGTAGTCCTAAGTCCAGCAAGACGAGATCCGGATTCCTTGCTTTAGCTTCTGTGAGACCATCCTTGCCGGTCACGGCTTCATGGAGCCGGAAACCATGTGCGGGCAAGGTTGTCCTGAGAAACCGACGAATTTCCGGCTCGTCTTCGATCAAGAGTACAGTTAAATCCTGTGACATGAGACTTCTCGGACTGGACTACCAGACTTCGGATGAAGCCGGCGCTCACCGAACCTCCGCTTGCTCCATTTCGAGGACCGGCTGCTTCTCCGGTAACGGAATGGTGAACCGAAATATGGCACCGCCTCCCGACCGGTTCTCCGCCCAAATGCGGCCGCCATGCGCCTCCACGATACCGCGACAAATCGTCAACCCGAGGCCGACTCCCCCTTCTCGTGCAGTTTTGCCGCGATAGAACTTATCGAAGATACGGGATTCCTCCCCGGAAGGGATTCCCACTCCACGATCGGCAACCTCGACGATGACTTGGTGATCGCCGGCCGACGCAGACAGATCAATCGTGCTTCCCGGCGGTGTATATTTTACAGCGTTCTCCACAAGATTAATCACGACCTGTTCCAAGAGCACTCCGTCGACAAATATCAGCGGCAGATCAGCCGGAAAACTCGTATTGACGGTATGGTTGCGCAATCGTCCCTCCAATCTAGCGAGTGCCGCACCCACGACCTCATCTATTGGATGCCACTCTCTGCTGAGCTGCACCGCCCCTGCCTCAATGCGCATCATGTCGAGCAGGTTCTTTAGCAAACGGTCCAGACGATCAGCCTCTCGACAGATGGATCGAGCGAGATCCTTCCGGTCAGCGGCATTCAGCTCGTCTTCCGCCAAACTGCTGGCGGCGCCGCTAATGGTAGCGAGCGGCGTTCGCAGGTCATGAGACACCGAACTGAGAACAGCATTCCGCATGCGCTCTGTTTTCGCCCGCACATGGGCCTGTTGCGCTTCATCGGATAAACGAGTCCGTTCGATCGCCAAGGCCACCTGATTCACCAGAGATTCGAGCAAGTGAAGTTGCTCGGGGTCAAGTAAGAGTCCTGGGTCTTGTGGCCGGACTGCGACAACCCCGATCGCTCCGGATGATCCGACCAAGGGCAGGTACAGCGCACTGGCTCCCGGCAGCGTATCGGTCCCGAGCCCGGCTCGCTCATTGTGGTCGAACACCCATTGAGCCACCCCAGCCTCCTTTGGGTCCAACTCAAAAAACAGGAGTTCCCCGCGTTGCAGCTGCACTCGTTTGTCCGCATCCGCCAGGAAGACGGCAACTTGAGCGTCAAACGCATCACGGAGATGCTTGACTGCGAGTTGCGCCAGCATGCCGGTTCCGCGATGGGTGGCGAGATCTCGACTCATGGCATAAAGCACTCCCGTGCGTCTTTCTCGGTAGCGCGCCAGCTCGGCTTGCCGTTGGAGCCGCACGGCGAAGTTGCTGATGACCAAAGCCACCGCCAGCATCACGCCGAAGGTCAATAGATATTGGATATCGGAGACGGCAAAGGAAAAATACGGCGGGGCGAAAAAGAAATCGAACGTCGCCACGCTCAGGACGGAAGCCGCGACCGATGGTCCGCGTCCCCAGCCGATCGCAACGGCGACGACGGCGATCAAATACATCATGATCAAATTCGCTGTCGCGAAGTAGGGAAACATCAGCCAATCGACCGCCGTCGCAATCAACACTCCTGCGAAGGCGTAGGCATATCCTGAGGAATCGCCGGTGCTTCGGAGAGTGCGGCGCACCAGCGGTTGCCCCTCACCGGCCGCTCCTGTAATGACGTAGATATCGATCTCCCCGCTTTGGTGGACGAGGTCCGAGACGACCGACCCGAACAGCCATTCTTTCCAGAGAGATCTGAGCGGCTTTCCGACGATAATCTTGGTGGCGTTACGGCTCCGTGCATAGCTCAGAATCTCTTGGGCAACGTTCTCGCCGGTTAACGTGACCGTTTCGGCCCCCAGTTGCTCCGCCAGCCGCAGGGTATGTAGAAGGCGATCCCGTTCGGATTGCGACAAGCCAAGATGCCGAGGAAGCTGCACATAGACCGCGATCCATTTGGCATGAAGGTCAGCCGCCATTTGGCGCGCAGCCCTGATCAGGCGCGGACCGCGTGACTTCATATTGACGCACACCATGATGGTTTCCGCCGCCGGCCAGGTTCGCACGACCGCATGGTCGCGTCGATAGACCTCCATCTGCTGGTCGACCCGCTCGGCCGTACGGCGCAAAGCGAGTTCTCGAAGCGCAATCAGATTTCCTTTAGAAAAGAAATTTTGAATCGCATCCCGGATCTGTTCCGGGACATACACCTTTCCGTCTTTGAGCCGTTGAAGCAGGTCGTCAGGCGGTAAGTCGATCAGTTCCACATCATCCGCGCGTTCAAGTACGGAGTCTGGGACGGTCTCACGCACCCGCACGCCGGTAATCTGTGCGACCACATCGTTCAAGCTTTCTAAGTGCTGTACATTCACTGTGGTGTACACCGTGATGCCGGCTTTCAATAATTCCAAGACATCCTGCCATCGTTTGGCATGGCGCAGACCCGGCGCGTTGCTGTGTGCAAGTTCGTCGATGAGGATGATGGTGGGACATCGCGCGAGAGCCGCATCGAGATCGAATTCCTGCAGCGCTGTACCACGATACTCGACCGCGCGGCGCGGGACCACCTCCAGCCCATTCACCAAAGCCTGGGTTTCCACGCGACCATGCGTCTCCACGACACCGATGACGATATCCACCCCGTCGTGCCGCTGCTGGTGCGCGGCTTCCAACATCGCATAGGTTTTCCCTACGCCGGGATTGGCGCCGAAAAAGATCTTCAGTTTTCCTTCTACCCGACGGGCTTCGTCGGCCTGTACACGTTTAAGCAGCGCGTCGGGATCCGGGCGTTGCGTATCCATTGCTGATGTGTGTTCCAGGTTACATGGGATGCTCGAACAATGCTTGGACTAAGGGACGGTTCTTGGTCTACGGGATCAGCACCTTCCCCGCCGATTTTACGTCACTCAGATCGGCTTCGGAAATGCTCATGGCTTGGCGGCTGGATCTTGAAGAGGGCGGCGCACCTTGTCTCTTGGCGGCAGCCATTTCCACAACAGCCAGATCAAGAAAGCCATTGCCCAGAGCGTAATCAAAAATAGGATGAGCAGTAACACCAAGCACCTCTCCAGTATCCGGCGTTTCAACGAGGAATTGGCTTAGTGAATCAACGAATCGAGTGCCAGATTTAATTGCAGAACATTGACTCTCCGTTCTCCCAGTAATCCGAATGGGCGTTCTTCTGTATGCTCGGCGATCAGCTTCTGCACGATGGTCTCATCCAGGCCTCGCGCACGGGCTACTCGCTTGACTTGGTACAGAGCGGCAGCCGGACTGATATGGGGGTCCAGCCCGCTTCCTGAAGCAGTCACGAGGTCGACCGGTATAGGCGAGTCGTTGCCCGGATCTGGGGCTCGCAAGGCGGCCACTCTCGCTTTGACTGCTTCGATAAGCGCCGGGTTGGTAGGACCGAGGTTCGACCCTCCCGACGCAGCGGCGTTGTAGGGATACGGCGCAGTCGCCGATGGACGGCCCCAGAAATACTCCGGTTTGTCAAAGTACTGCCCAATCAACTTGGACCCCATCACCTTGCCTTCGCGCATGATCAGGCTGCCGTTCGCCTGGTCCGAGAAAAACACTTGGGCAAGCCCTGTGATCGCCAGCGGATAGATCAGGCCAGTCAAGACAGTCAGAAGCAGCAGCAGGGTCAGGGCGGGTCTTATGTGGTCTTTCATGGTCACCTCATTCGAAAATTAGGCTAAGATTGAGGTTAAGGTCGAGAAAGAGAAAGCTTCTAATAACCTTAGTCTCAACCTGCTCCATCATCCCGCAACATGCAGGGCGACGAGAATCAGGTCGATAACCTTGATGCCGACGAAGGGCACAACCATACCCCCCAATCCATAGATCAGGAGATGCCGCCGCAGCAGCAATTCTGCTCCAATGGGTCGATACGTGATGCCTCGTAGCGCAAGCGGGATGAGCGCGATGATAATCAACGCGTTAAAGATGACCGCGGAGAGGACGGCGCTCTGGGGAGTCGCCAATTGCATCACGTTCAGTGTATTGAGCGCCGGATAGGTCGTGGCAAAGGCCGCTGGGATGATGGCGAAGTATTTGGCCACATCGTTCGCGATACTGAAGGTCGTCAACGCGCCGCGAGTCATGAGCAATTGTTTGCCGATTTCCACGATTTCGATGAGCTTTGTAGGGTTGGAATCCAGATCGACCAGATTGCCCGCCTCTTTTGCCGCCTGGGTCCCTGTGTTCATTGCGACGGCGACGTCAGCCTGCGCCAGGGCCGGCGCATCGTTTGTTCCATCTCCGGTCATGGCGACGAGGCGGCCTTCGGATTGAAGATCACGGATTAATTTGAGCTTGGCTTCGGGGGTGGCCTGCGCAAGGAAATCATCCACACCGGCTTCGGCCGCTACAGCGGCGGCTGTTTGCGGGTTGTCGCCGGTGATCATGACGGTCTTGATGCCCATCCGGCGCAACTCAATAAATCGTTCCTTGATCCCACCTTTGACGATGTCTTGCAGCGCAATTACCCCCAATACCTTAGCCTTTTCAGCCACCACTAGGGGCGTTCCTCCTTGCCTCGCAATCGTCTCGACGTTCAGCCTGACAAATTCAGAAAAGTGCCCCCCCTGAGAGATCACATAACCCTCGATTGCATCCGAAGATCCTTTACGGATCTGCCGTCCCTCTAGATTGACCCCGCTCATCCGCGTCTGGGCAGTAAAGGGAATAAATGTGGCGCCCATCTCATGAATGTCTCGGGCACGTAATCCATACTTCTCTTTGGCTAGGACGACGATGCTGCGGCCCTCCGGCGTTTCGTCCGCCAACGAAGAGAGCTGGGCGGCGTCGGCCAACGCCTGGGCGTCTACTCCCTCAGCCGGAAGGAAGGTGGTCGCCTGACGATTCCCCAGCGTGATGGTGCCGGTCTTATCCAGCAGGAGGACATCCACGTCCCCCGCCGCTTCAACGGCCTTCCCCGACATCGCGATGACGTTGGCTTGTACCATGCGGTCCATGCCGGCAATCCCGATGGCCGAGAGGAGCGCCCCGATGGTGGTCGGAATCAGGCAGACTAAGAGCGCGACCAAGACGGTGACAGTGACCGGTGTCCCCTGCCCCATGGCTCGCACGCTATACAGAGAGAACGGCAACAGGGTCACGGTGGCCAACAAGAAAATGATCGTCAGGGCTGCGAGTAAAATCGTCAGAGCGATTTCATTCGGTGTTTTCTGGCGCTTGGCTCCTTCTACCATCGCGATCATTCGATCCAGGAAGCTTTCTCCTGGACTGGCTGTGACACGAACGATGAGCCAGTCGGATAGAATCTTCGTGCCTCCCGTAACGGCGCTGCGGTCGCCGCCGCTTTCCCGAATGACGGGTGCGCTCTCGCCGGTAATGGCACTTTCATTCACCGAGGCCACGCCTTCTATGATCTCGCCATCGGCGGGAATAAAATCTCCCGCCTCTACCAGGAATACATCTCCTTGCTTGAGTTGATTCGCTGACACCACGCTGAACGTATCGCGCCGCTGGAACTGTCGGTTCCATACGGCATAGTGCTCGCTTCCAGGATTGACGGCGCCAAGCCTCTTGGCCGTGAGTTCCCGGCGCGCACGCCGGAGCGAATCGGCCTGCGCTTTGCCCCGACCTTCCGCCATGGCTTCCGCAAAGTTGGCAAACAAGATGGTGAACCAGAGCCAGAGAGCAATGGCAAAAATGAACCACGTCGGCGCCTCCCCTGCTCCGGCTATCCCCTGCAAAAACAGAAGAGTCGCCAAGATACTTCCTATCCACACCACAAACATGACTGGGTTCTTGACTTGATGACGGGGACCTAGTTTGACGAAGGCCTCGCGCCATGCAAGGCGCACCACGGCGGTGTCGAAAAGAGACTGGGATTTATGTGCTTTTGTCGGCATACTCATCGTGTGTGGCTCCTTACGATCCCCTCATCATCAGCTCCTCAACGATCGGCCCCAAGGCTAGAGCTGGTAAAAACGTGAGCGCCCCGACCATCACGACGACGCCGATCAAGAGCACCACGAACAACGGTGTGTGTGTCGGCAAAGTCCCAGGGCCGGCCGGCACCATTTTTTTGCGAGCCAGAGCGCCTGCGAGAGCCAGGGTCGGGATAGCCAACCAGAATCGAGAGATCAGCATCGCGATCCCGCCGGTGAGGTTGTAAAAGGGAGTATTCGCATTGAGTCCGGCAAACGCGCTGCCGTTGTTGTTTCCCTGGGACGTATAGGCGTAGAGAACCTCACTGAACCCATGAGGGCCGGGATTCAAAATAGAAGATCGCCCCGTCTCGGTGCTGATCGCAAGGGCAGTGAAACCCAAGACTACGATCGGCATGATAAGAATGAGGAGCGCGGCCATTTTCATCTCATAGGGCTCGATCTTCTTCCCCAAGTATTCCGGTGTCCGTCCGACCATGAGACCGGCAACAAATACGGCGATGATGGCGAACACGATCATGCCGTACAGACCCGAGCCGACACCGCCCAGGATGACTTCACCGAATTGCATTAGGAACAGAGGGACCAGACCTCCGAGCGGAGTCAAGGAATCGTGCATCGAGTCGATGGCGCCGGTCGAGGTGGCAGTCGTGACGGCGGCAAATAGAGCTGTTCGCGCTATGCCGAAGCGTAGTTCTTTGCCTTCCATATTGCCGCCCGGCTGCTGAGCGCTCACCCCTTGATCAACTCCCAACGATGCGAGACGCGGATTGCCGGATGACTCAGCTAGATACGCGCCGATCACAAAGACAAGCAGTATGATCATCATCGCCGAGAGAATCACCCACCCTTGCCGAGTATCACCCACCATTTTCCCGAAGGTGTAGATCAACGATGCTGCAATCACAGCCTCTGCTAGGATGAGGAGAAAATCCGTGAGAGGTGTAGGACTCTCAAACGGATGTGCGGCGTTGGCGTTGAAGAAGCCGCCCCCGTTGGTTCCAAGATGTTTTATGGCCACTTGCGA
The DNA here is from genome assembly GCA_030123625.1 of Nitrospira sp. Taxonomy (NCBI): domain Bacteria; kingdom Pseudomonadati; phylum Nitrospirota; class Nitrospiria; order Nitrospirales; family Nitrospiraceae; genus Nitrospira; species Nitrospira sp. Next base: position 2,702,206 of record CP126121.1, on the reverse strand, counting down.
GGCGACCGGCCCGACCACCAATATCTGCTCAGATGCGGTGGCCAACTCGGTCTTAGGCCTTCCCTTTTCGTCGAGCACCGGCTGCCCGTTCGCGTCTGTTATAGGATTTTCATAATGAACCGCTTCCAAAAGTGAAGCCGTCTGAGACGAGTGCAATGTCTGCACGGCTCCTTGCGAGACCAAGACGGTCGCCACCACGAGCGCCAACGGCAAGAGGATATAGAGCGTACCGCGGACCAGGTCGCTCCAGAAATTTCCGAGCGTCATCGACGTGCTTCGGCTCAAGCCCCGGATCAAAGCCACAAGCACTGCCATTCCCGTCGCGGCAGACATGAAGTTTTGCACCGTCATCCCGAGCATTTGTGTCAAGTAAATCATCATGGTTTCGCCGCCATACGACTGCCAATTGGTATTAGTCGTGAAGCTCGCAGCCGTATTGAAGGCCAGATCTGGTGCGACGCCACCAAGGTTGGCCGGGTTGAATGGCAAAAGATTTTGTAGCCGCTGCAAGCCATAGAGAAAGAAGAGGCCGGCGGCATTGAAGAGCAGCATCGCCACCCCATAGCGTTTCCAATCCATCTCATCATCTTGTCGAACGCCGGAGAGTCGATACATCGCCTGTTCAATGGGACCCAAGAGACGGTCCAAGCCACAAGGTTTGCCCTCATACACTCTCGCCATGTACCAGCCTAACGGCTTTACAAGAGCCAGCAGCACGCCAAAAAACACGAGTACTTGGAAGATTGCATTCGTCGCCATCAGAACCACTCCGGTTTGAGCAGGGCGATCATGAGATAGCCCAACAGTCCGATTGCCAGGACTCCACCCAACAGATACATCCCGTTCATATCTGTCTCCTTAGATGTGATCCAAGAACGAAATGAGCCAGATCGAGAAGAAGAAAAATCCAATTATTAATGCAACGATAATGATATCCATCGACACAATTCCTAATAGCTAGGCTTACTCCGCTCGGAAGAATCATGCGCGTTACGCAGCATGCTTGGTCTCTGCTCGCTTGCGACTAGGATGCCTTTCCCTTTCGCAGAGCGCTTTGAGTTGCTGAAGTGCTCGACGGAGCTCCTGTTTGTTCCTTGGACGATGGCTCTTGACGTGCGGCCGAGGAGCCAAAACGACAGATGCCGTCTGTTGCTCCATTAGCCTCGATGGGCTCTGCGATTCCTTGACCCCTTTGAAAACCCTTATCAATATTTGACGCATCGTCATCGCAATACCGCTTTACCGATCGCATACTTGCTTCTTATCCGGGCACACCTTAACAAGTCCCTTGTAAAAATGTCGTAAAGATCGGACTGTTTCTGATAAGAAGAATGTCAAATTCTTCACCAGCCGACAGCTGCTTTTATGCGACGTTCTTACCGAGGCCAGTACATGATCACTGTCACGCCGAGCAAACAGAATAAACTGCCGAGGAGATCAAAGCGGTCCGGTGGAGTGCGGTCTACAGCCCACCCCCACGCAATCGACAGAACCACAAACCAGCCGCCATACGCAGCATACACTCGTCCGAAGTGGGCCGGTTGATAAGTTGGAATGATGCCGTATAAAAATAGGATGGCAGCACCAACCAGCCCGATCGACCAATGTGTACCGTTCCGCCACCATTGCCAGACCAAGTATCCGCCGCCAATCTCACAGAGGCCGGCGGTGAGAAACAACATGATTGAATGAGCCACTGTCATCTTCAATCCTCCATCTGGGGAAAGTCCTTCTGTCGGCTTTTCCAAGATACACCTTTTCGCGAATGTAGGAACTCCACTTCGTGTCATGGAGAATCATAGGTCCACAGAATAGTCGTGATAGATAATAGATAAATGCTGACCTCGAGCGAGGCCAGGTAGGCCAGATTTGACTACACCTGCCTAGAACGATCCGCTTGTACGAAGTCCTCGTGGATTAGTCGAGCTGACGTAAGTTCCCTGACTCGGTGTCTCGTTGCTTCTCGGAATGAACGCTGAGATTTTTATCAATGGCTGCTTGACTGATGAACTGTACTTACACAGCAGCGCGCAGTGTCGACACGAATTGTGCCAGTAAATGTGCTTCCACCGCGCCTGTCATTGAGAAAAACAACGTATCTTGAGTCATCAATCCGGTTGTCAGTGCGAAGTTCCGAATGCTTGAGGGGTTTACCATCATCACCGGAAGCATAGTCTTGAGCAACGCCCTCGTTAATGGCCATTCATCTCCGCCTGTCGATTCCAGTGCAATCACCCTGGGGTGGATGGCCTCCAAATCTGCGACCAATGTTGCGATACTGGTTGCTGTATGGGGAAGGACACGCTCTTCTCTTGATGGATACAGAGCAACGCTCAGCTCAGCTTTCGAGACATTAATGCCGACGAAAACGGAAGACGATTCCATATGCTCCTCCTTTGTTGATCGTGCTCTATGGGAAAAAAACTCGGATGACTGGGACACACCGTACGTGAAGCGGCATCAATTCAGCGGAAAGGTCTATGTGATTGGTATTAGTGTGGCGTAAAAATATTGAACTTATGATCCGGAGGCTAGAAGCCACTCCAACGTTCTATCCTAAACGCTTCTGACACAATGTACATGGGATCGGTAAGGCTCCTGAGCCCATCTTTCCCGCACAGCAATGGATTACTCCAGAGAATGACTGGTCCACTAGGGCGTGTGGTCAATTAAGCCAGATGAGAGATGCTGCGAGATAGATGGCGCCGAGGAAGGTTGAAGCGCGCTTGTCGTATCTTGGGGCGATGCCTCTGAACTGTTTGAGTTTGGCGAAGAAATTCTCGATCAGATGCCTGATCTTCGACAGGTCTTCATCGTATTCTCGCTGGGAGATGCGGTTTGAGTTCGGCGGGATGACGCGTTGAACGCCGGCTTTTTCCCACAGGTCAAGAACGCGCTCCTGCGCATCGTACGCTTTGTCGCCCAGCAACGCCTGAACCTCGGCAACAAGAGCCGGCAGCAAAGCATCCGCGCCCTGAAGGTCATGGGCCTGTCCCGGCGTCAGGTGAAAGCCTGTGGGATTGCCAAGCGCATCGCAGGTCGCGTGGATTTTGGTGGTCAGCCCGCCCTTACTGCGCCCGATCGCTTCTTGCTCACGGATATCTTCGGTTTCTTGGCCCCCTTTTTACGTGCTCCGGCTGCGTGTTGATGCCCCCGGACAATGGTGGAATCGATCATCGCCTATTCGTTGTCGGCGTCTTCGGCCAGATGCTCAAACACCCGTTGCCAGACCCCACTGTCCGACCATCTTTTCTGGCGGCGAGCAATGTTGTTCCAGTCCCCGAAACGCTCAGGCAGGTCGCGCCACGGAATGCCCGAGCGGTAGCGGTAAACAACGGCCTCGACAAACAGGCGATTATCCTTCGCCGTGACGCCGACCGTGTCGTCGCGGTCAGGCAATAACTGTTCGATCCGTTGCCATTGATCATCGCGCAATCCATAGCGTCTCACCATTCATAAGCCCCTCCCACGGCTTACAAACAGTGAATCACAACTCGATTCTCAGGGGAATCCTAGCTATCAAATTAATTGTCCACACGCCCTAAGTCTGATCAATAAGTCGTTGAGATCCGGAACCCAGAAATTTCAGCGTTCCGCCGAGGAACAACCAGACGCTGAAATCCTGTGATAGTGTCGCAATAGAATGGTTCCTCCCCATAGGAATGAACCAAGCATGAGAAGAATTCCGAGATTGTATGTAAGATGAGCCAACCGATGATCCCATTCCAAGAGATCCAGCATCGTCAGGATATTGTTCCAGTCGTGTCCGTCGGTTTCTTTTCCTGTCACCCCGCCGATCAGCATGAGGTCGAGCGCTCGCGCGTCGTTGATGTACGGCGCGATATCCATCAGACTCTCCGCCGTCCACCAGAGAGCCACCGACGCGCCGAATGGATCGCGCGTCTTCACGAGAAATGTGCCAAGACAGATGAGCGGCATGAAAACCTGACCGAGGCTTCCTCCCAGAATGGTCATGAAACGACCGAACGGGATGAACATCACATGTCCGGCTTCATGAAAAGGCAGATTGATCAGATGAAGAAACGACTCGCCGGTATAATTCGTTTCGAGAGGCGTGGTGATAAATTTCCACCCCCACCAGATCATGGCCGCAAGCACGGCTGCTCGACCGTAAAAGGTCATTGAATCGGTCGTTGTATCCGATTCAAACAACCACTGTTTGGCCGTCATCAACCATTTAGACTTTCTCCGTGACGATTGGCATGAGGAACGTCGAGCCGTTACGGTATCCGTCCGATATTTGGCAAAGATAATGCCGCACTTCACACACTCCTCCGCCCCATCCAACCGTTGAGCCTGACATTTCGGGCAGCGGGTCGCGGGTTGGTCGGTTGTAAGCATTCTCTACTGTAGGGTCGGGCGTGGATTCGGACAAGAAAATCAAAAGAACAATGCGGAGGCGTGAGCGAACGGAGAAAACAATGAAGACCCGTCAATTCATTTCCTGGTCCAATACCAGCTCGAGGCGAGAGATGAGTGGCGCCATGTCACTCTGCACATCTTCCGCAGCGGACTTCATACTCCTTGCGCATATTGAACCTCCGCCTCCTTCAATACATCCTCGCGGAAATATCGGCTCAAATCTTCGGCCGTGCGAAGATCCACCTTGCGGCCGCCGAACAGTGTGGACAATTCGCGTTCCATGCGCGCGATGCCGAATAGGCCAGGAACGTGGACGGGCTCGAACTCTACCAGTACGTCAATAACGCTTTGGGGACCAAAATCGGCTCGCAGCACGGACCCTCAAAAGGCCAGCGGCGGATATGTCGTTGTCGGCAAAATTCCGCAACAAGTTGCTGTTGGTCAATCGTTTGTTCGCCATCAGTCCACAGCTCCGATGCACAGAACGAGAAGTCACCATCATTGCGGCACTCGTCACATTATGCGGCGATCACCTTGGGGATCAGGTCTTTTAGTTCGATCACCGGATTTCCAGGCTTCTCGAATAAACGGCTTGCACCAAGCAGCTCAATGCCGATCAACTTTTCTCCCGCGGCAAAGTCGAGCGCAATCTCGTCCGTCAGTCGTACGTTGCGGCATTGAAAACTGCCCTCTTGGAGGCGGATATACATGGCATCCGCGTCTTTGTCATACTCGATTTTCACGGTTTGCCTCCTTCCTGAAAGTAGAACGTATATACGGTCACGACGACGATGCGATCCGGCTCCTCCGCCACCACAGGAGCGATTTGTTGCATGCGATAATACCGCCCATCCCACTCGCGGTGGAACTCCAAATTGAGCCGGTAGAGGACTAAGCCCCTCTGCGCCGGCTCCCTCTCGCCGATACGAATCGCTTCAATCACGTCCTCTTCACGCGCGCCGCGCTCAACCGCTCGTTTGCGGGCATGCGCGGTGAAGACCACGGGTTTCATAGAATGACTTTCCATCACCTCGGCACCAGAAACAGGATCGAGCAGCCGCTTTTCCTCGTTACCCATTAAACAAAAAGATACAAGGGTCCTTGGCGAACAGCAGTAACCCCGGTGGCACTCCGAACCAGCGTCGCGTAGCAGTAGGGATCGGATTTTGTACTGTGTAGGCTGATGTATCGAATAGCGGTTCCGATGCACAGAGCAAGATGTGACCCCATATTTGTCGCCGCCCTGGTCCTCAGCATCAGTATATTCCCGTGGTTGTCCTTTAATTTCAAGGATCACCGTCATGCCATTGCACAGTCGCACGAGGAAATCTGGCTCATATACTTGAGACGTCCCGAAAAACTCATATGGGATATTGAATTCCATATGATCGTTCCGGTAGATGTGCCATAGCATCTCCTTATATCGTTGGGACAGACATTTTGGACAACGGGTCGTTAGAGGCATCAGCCGTACACATCTCTACACTGTAGGATCGCGCCAGGTATCGGACAAGAAAATCAGAAGAATGAGGCAGGAGAGCAAAGGAATACGCAGATGAATGAAGGGCGCTAGAGTCACCAGAGGCGGCAATCAGAACCTCTGCGCGGTTCGGCAACCATCACTTGAACCCTAGCTAGCGGCAGGATATGCTGGGAGCCTTATCGTCGCCTTAGAGGAGGTCTTGTGGGAGCATTGCAACAAACCATTAAGGCTGTCATTCGTCCCGGCGACCAGGCCGGCTATGTCGCAGAGTGTTTGGAACTTGCGGTCGTTACCCAGGGCCAGACGCTTGACGAAACGGTCAAAAATCTCCAAGAGGCTACTGCCTTGCATTTGGAAGGCGAGTCTCCCGCTAGCTTCGGATTGCGCGAGAAGCCGACCGTCGTCCTGACGATGGAGTTGGACCCTCGGTATGCCCAAGCTTCGTAGATCAGCGCCGCGACGTCCTCACCATTCTCCACGGTTTCGGCTTTCAACAGGCGCCCCAACGAGGTAGCCACGTGAAGCTGGTCCGAGAACTTACCGACAGTCGTCCAGGTGTTAACCGTTCCACTCCACACGGAGCTGGACACAGGAACACTTCGCGCCATTGTTCGCCAGGCCAGCCGGTTTATTTCAGAATCCGATTTGCACACACATTTCTATACCGGTTCATAAACGCGTCTGCAACGTTACGCTGGCATACCGAGAATTGTGCGAGCGGGAACGGTGAAGGCTACGAATCACTAATGGAATGAAAACGGCACCGGCGCGAAGGTGACGACGAAGACTCCAAGCGCAATCCATCCGACGATCGTCCGGCTACGACCCAATGGAACATACGGATCCATGACAGGAGGATGCCCCACGCCCCACAATCCCGCCATGAACGCCCACAGGAACCAACCCGACCAGCCATAGAATCCTAAGAACAACAAAATCGGGAGAAAGGCCAGCGCCATCGTCCGCTGTCGCCGACCCCACAAGGCATAGGCGACATGGCCACCGTCGAGCTGACCGATTGGAAGAAGATTAAGAGAGGTGACAAAGAGTCCGAACCAAGCGGCAAAGCCGATCGGATGGAGCACGACGTCAGCCTCCGGCGGTAATGGTCCGATCACGATCCACGACATGAACTGTAGCAACAAGGGCTCGCCAAGGTGTAATCCGTACGTAGCGGTTCGCTCCACGACGGTGGAGAGATTAAGACCGACGATCAGTGCAATGACGGCGACCACAAAGCCCGCCAAGGGACCGGCGACTCCGATGTCGAACAAGGCGCGACGACTCAGAATCGGACCCCGCATGCGGATGATGGCGCCGAATGTCCCGATGAAGTGAGGAGGCCCCGGAATGAACAGCGGCAAGGAAGCGGGAACGCGGTGAATTTTAGACAACAGATAATGTCCGAACTCGTGTGTCGTGAGGATAAAGAGCAGTGCGCCGGCAAACGGGATTCCCCGCCACAGCGTCTCCGGATAGCTTAAGAGAAAATCCAAAGGACCCCGCGCAGGACCTGTATAGGCTTGGTAGGCGCCTGCCCACAACGTGGTAAAGACCGTCAGGAGAAAGAGGACGATCGGCAAGGTCCACTTGGAGAAAGATGACGGTTCTTTGTCGGCATCGCTCTCTAGCTGGTCCGCCGGCGATGGAACCCGCTCTTCGCCGGCGTCCACGACAAGACCTCTTTCGAGATCGCGATGTTCATGCCGTCCCAATCCATTCATGTGTTCCTGACTATTGAATCGCCCCAAACGGATTATGATCAAGTTCTTCCTCAACGGTCGTGGCAGGGCCATGTCCGGGCAAGAGGCGATAATCGAGTGCGAGGGTCAGCACACGGCGGCGAACCGAATCGAGATGAGTCGAATACAATTCCTTGGGATTGGACCGGCCGATCGATCCGGCAAAGAGGGTATCCCCGACAAAACAGACGGGGTATTGTGCATCATCCAGCTGATAACAGATGCCGCCCGGCGTATGACCCGGCGTCGTCACACATCGGACTGTCCGGCGTCCGACCGGGATAGACAATCCATCCGTCGGCGCAACCAGCAAGTCCGTCCTCGGCTTCCAACTCAGCAAACTCTCATCTTCGGGACCAAGATAGACCGGAACTTCACGATGGCTCAGGATCTGATCGATCCCATCCGCATGGTCCGCATGGCCATGTGTCAGACAGATGCCGACGAGACGCATCCCTCGCCGGCGAAGCAGATCAATCATCGCGGGGGCGTTATAGGCGGTGTCGACCAACAATGCCTCGCCCTCATCATGCACAACGTACCCCTGTACACCATATCCATTAATAGACCCATGAACCATGTCCACCCAGGGCGGCATGCGTTGGGCAACAGGTTCCCACTTATCGATGGCGATTTGCTCGAGCGGCTCAGCTCGGAGATCCAAGGCCTTTGCCAGCGCGCGCACCTCCGCGCGGTCCCTCGGCTGATCGCCGCGTTCCAACGCCGTAATATCGCCGCCGGGCAACCCCGTCATCCTTGCAACATCCCCGACCGAGAGCCCTTGGCCTGTTCGCGCTTTTTTGAGAATGTCTGAAAAGTCGTCTTCTAACGGCATGATTAAGCCATGAGCGGTGGGTGCTTTCTCCGCTTTATCCTTCCGGACTGAGTTTGATTTCTTTCACGTCTCCAAACGTCGCAAGGGCCTTCGGCAACGCCTCCCCTGATCCGACGGCGACGATCTTCAATTGATCCGGGCGCAAATGTTTCTTGGCCGCCGCCAGGACGTCTTCCTTGGTCAGCTGCACGACCTTGTCGCGCAGCTGTTGGAGAAAGTTCTTCGGCAGCCCATCATACTCCAACTCAATCAACCGGCTGACGATGGCCGACGGGCTGGAAAAGGAAAATACGAACGAATTGACGTACGCCTCTTTCGCTTCCGCAAGCTCCGCGTCGGTCACCGACTCAACGCGCATTCGTTCGATATTCGCGACAAACCGCTCGATCACTTCCTGGGTGGAAATTAATTTGGTTTCCGCCCGCATCAGCCAGACACCTTGATCGTGCGTTCCCGTATTGAGTCGGCTGCCGACGGAATAGGCCAATCCCCGTTTCGACCGCACATCGTTGAACAAGCGGCTGCGGAACGAACTTCCGCCCAAAATATCGTTCGCGATGGCCAATGCGACGTAGTCGGGATCGTTCTCCTTGATCGAGAGATGTCCCACCCGGAGATGGGTCTGCGAGGTGTCTTTCCCGACGAACCTGACGACCAATCCAGGCGGCTCCGCTTCCGGCACATCGGGAATCTTCAACTCCGGCACAGTGCCCTTCTTCCAATCCCCAAACATTTTGCGCAGCAAACTCAGCATCTCGTCCGACTTGAAGTCTCCCGTGACACCGAGGATCATCCCGTTCGGGTGAATCGTGTTGCGATGGAACGTCACGAGGTCATCCCTTGTGATGCGTGTGATCGAATCCACCGAACTTTCTCGAGCGCTCGGATGAGCGGGCCCATAGAGCATCTTGGCAAATTCCCGGCTGACGACAGACCCGGGGTGATCCTGCCGTCGGCGAATTCCCTCGATGGCCTGCAACTTGGCCATCTCGACACGAGCGGGTTCGAACGCCGGCGCTCGCAGAAGACCGGCAAAGATCTCCAATCCCCGTTTCACATCCTTGCTGAGGACATCGAGAGACGCCGATCCTGATTGACGCCCGATCCCGATACTCACATCGCCCGCAAATTGCTCCAATTCCGTATCAACCTGCTCTGCCGAAAGGCCTCCCCCACCACCGGTGCGCATCACCGCACCGGTCATGCCCGCCAGTCCGATCTTATCGGTCGGATCGAGCCAACTCCCGGTCCGCATCGTAGCCGTGATCGTCACCAACGGTAATTCATGGTCTTCCAGAAGATAGAGGACCATGCCGTTGTCCAGAACGACTCGTTCCGGCTCCGGTGGTGAAAATTCAACCGGCTTAAATGCCATGGTTCTGGGATCATTGAGTGTCGGATCGGCCGAATAGGCGACGACAGCGGACGTCAACAGTATCGTCAACATGCCGATCGTTCTTCCCATGTCACGAAGACTCCCCCGCCATCCCAATCGGTGCCGCGGTACCTGCATCATGGCTTCACCTCGCCAAGGGGAATCGCTGCAACGGTCTTATCCGTGCCTTTCTTCACCAAGACCGCGACGGTACGGTTCGACTTGGTAAAGTACTGCGTCGCCACCCGCTGGACATCGGCGGCCGTGACCGCCGCAACCTTGTCGCGTGATGTCAGGATGTAGCGCCAATCACCGGCCACCGCCTGATACAACGCCAATTGAGAAGCCAGACCGCTGTTCGACCGCAAACCTCGTACCAAGTCGGCATCCAAATTGTTCAGCACCTTCTCCAGCTCCTTGGAAGCGACCGGTTCACGCTTCAGCCGCTCGATCTCCTCGTAGACGGCGGCTTCTACTTCCGCCGTCGTATGAGGGGCCAACGGCGTCGCCGTGAAAATGAAGAGGTTCGGCGCACGCACGCCCGGATGATTCGCATCCGATCCGACTGAGACGGCCAGACGTTTCTCCAGCACCAACGCCTGATGCAAGCGAGACGTGAGTCCGTCGCTTAGCACCGCATCGATCACGTCAAACACATCGTCATCCGGATGCCCTAACCCCGGTTTGTGGTACCCGATGACGAGAGCCGGTTCCGCATCGAATTCCACCTCGACTCGTCGCTCGCCTCGTTGTTCCGGCTCGACCGTCACCAAAGGAGGAGGCGGCGGCGCCGCAGGAATCTTTCCGAATGTCTGTTCGATCAAGGCAATCGTTTCTTTCGGGTTGATATCGCCCACCAAAGCAATCGTGGCTTGATCCGGACCGTAGTGGGCCTTGAAGAAGGCTTCCGTCGCAGCCGGTGTTAATGACAGGATATCGGATCCCCATCCGATGGTCGGAATTCCATAGCTATGGGCGCGGAATGCGGTTGAGGTAAACGTTTCGAACAACAGGCCGTTCGGGCTGTCGTCATTACGCAAGCGCCGTTCCTCCATCACGACACCGCGTTCCTTGTAGAACTCGCGCAACACAGGGTTGGCCATTCGATCGGATTCAATAGCCGCCCACAAAGGCAACCGATTGGACGGCAAACTGATCATGTACCGCGTCACATCCTTGCCCGTCGATGCATTGAGTCCCACCCCGCCGTGCCGCTGGTACAACAGCGCCATTTCATTCCCGACGACATACTGCGCAGCCCGTGTCTGCAGCTCCAAGAAGCGACTCTGGAGTGATTCAATCGCGGCTCGCTCTTCAACCGTCGCGCCACCGCTCTTTGCAGCTGCATCGCGCTGAAGCTGGTCGAGCTTGGTCCCGACCGATGCAAGTTCGTCCAAAATCGGTTTTTCTTTCTCATAGTTGGTCGTGCCGACCAACCGTGTGCCTTTAAAGGCCATGTGCTCATAGAGATGCGCGAGACCGGTTTGGCCGACCTGCTCATTGATGCCGCCCACTGCGAATGTGATGTTGATGGAGACCACAGGCGTCTGATGCCGTTCGACCATAAGAATGGTCAATCCGTTCGCGAGCTTGTGTTCAATCACCCGTTCGGCAAGGCTCGGCGAGGCCGCAAAGAGTACGCCAATGTTGAGGTGAAGGATCAGAGCGAGACCCAGACTAAAAAGCAAAAGCTTACCTTGCCTGGAAATACGACCGTTCCTCAGCCTCGACCTGAACCTGGATCTATACTTCATATGAAAATCTCCATGAGTTGTTCCGGTTTTTCAATGAACCAATCGGGTAGACAAGCCTCCATTTTCGTTCGATTCCCCATGCCATACCCGACGGCACAGACACGAATGCCGGCGTTATGCCCTCCGTTGATGTCATTCGTGCTGTCCCCGACGAGGACGGTCCGCTCTTTCGAGGCACCTGCTTTTTCCATGATATGCAATAACATCCCTGGTTCCGGTTTGAGCCCGAACCCGTTATCTCCGCCGACCATGTATCGGAAATGTTGCGGACCCAAACCGTTCAGGATTACGTGAGTGTATTCGATGGACTTGTTGGTCGCAATCGCCTTGTCTTTGTGGATGAAATGTTGCAGCATCGGTTCAATACCGGGGTAGAAGCTGGTCCGGTCTAAGCAATGTTCGAGATAATGGCTTCGAAAGATCTTCAGCGCCTCATCGAACCTGGCCCGATTTCCCTCTCCGACTGCAAGGCGCAGCAACCGCTTGACGCCGTCACCGACAAAACCGAAAATTTCTTCAATCGGGCGTTCGGGCAATCCCAACTCGACGAGGGTGAAGTTGACGGATTGCGCGATGTCCCACTTCGATTCGATCAGCGTTCCGTCCAAGTCGAAAATCATCAAATCCACGGGAATTTTATCCATTACTCAACCTTTCGCAGGGAATCAATGAGAGCGGCGAGCACGATGCGTTGGGTTTCATCCTGTTCGTGGACTTCCGCTTCTCGCGCAAAGCTCACCATCCGTTTCAGTCCGACGTGCGGAGGAATGACCGGTGAAACGATGCGCCAAAAGTTCTCCACAACCTTTACATGAAAGCGAACCTCTTCCGTCGTTTCCTCAGGCACGAAGGTGGCGGTTTCCAGATAGACCGCCCCGACCACGTGAAATGTGACCGGGATGATCACTTCCAGATTGTTGAGGATCTCCCACTTTCGGTAATCCTCCGGGACGGTTGTTTTCTGAACGACAATGACACGGCCCCATGCAGGTTCTTCTCTCCAATCAATATAGGGACTCAAGGTCTCGAATGACGGAGCGTCTAAGCGAGCGCCTTTCTGATCCAAAAGAACATACCGCTTCACGACTTCCACCGGAGACCGCCTCATCGAACCGCTCGGATTCAGTTGTGCGCTCGAAGGGACGGCCGGGGCAAGAACAGCGAGAGTGACGACATAATGGATGAAGCGCCTGAGTAAAGGATTCACGCGTCTAACCGGATGGATCTCACACACAGTGCATCGGTCTCGCACGATGACCCATAGACATACGTCCGACACCTGTTTTTCAGATATCCACTTCAGCCGCCTCATTCTAGCAAACACATCTAGAGACATCCAGGTAACGAGGTGATGGTGCCTGCGTCGTTTGACCTTCTTGAAATGAGAATGCTACGGTCGCCCTTCAGATCACCGTCTTGCCAAGGAAGAAGAGCCAGTGTTCACCCTTCGATGGAGATGGATTCGGCTCATCGGCCTTCTCATCCTACTGTTCACGTTCAGCCTGACGCCTTCTGCCTCCATCGTCGCTGCCGGCCTCGGCGACGGACCTCTGGACGGCCCTCTGAATGCCAACACCACTATAAGTAAAAGCTTGCCGGGCCAAACCGAGCAGCCCGCCTCGCTCGCAACACCCCCTCAGAAAGCTTACGACCTGCTCAAACAACTCCAAGAGCGAGGTGGGATACCGCTGCCGGGCTACATCGGGGGACGTGACTTCCAAAACCGAGAACGACGTCTTCCATGGGGCTATTATCGAGAGTATGATGTCAATCCCAAGAGACGAGGCCGCGGGCGCGATGCCGAACGACTCGTCATCGAACAGCGAACCGGGAAAGCCTACTATACCGGAGACCACTACCGAACCTTCGTCCCTCTTAACTAACGTCCAAATCGGCGAATAACTCTATGGCGGGAAACCCTACCTTACAGATTCATCTTTGTAATGCCACCCCTCCCTGGTCGGCTCTTCTTGTCGTTCCTCGAGGGACTTCAGCCTCGGGGGTGGTGAAAACGCCGCCCGGATATGCCCTGCGTACCATCCAGGGAAAGAAATGCCGAACTCCATCGGGACTCTTCAATGAGTTCGCACGCGCACTCGCCTTTCCGGATTACTTTGGACACAACTGGGATGCACTTGAAGAATGTCTGGCTGATTTGGAGTGGCTTCCGGCCAAAGGCTATATCTTGCTCATTACCGACACCCAAGCCGTGCTTCCAGAGGTCGAGGAAGATTACGACACACTGCTGGAAATCCTTGACGACGCCGGTGAAGCCTGGAGCAAGGGACACACCGCCGACGGTCGGAGCGCCCCATTTCATGTCGTGTTTATAATTGACGAGCAAGACAAATCGAGGAGAAAGCACTGGGAGCTGGAGGAATTCTCCTGTACCGATTCGAGGACACCCAAGACGAAACCCAGTCCGACACGTTCAGCGAAGCGGCACAGAAAATAAGACTGTTTACGACGAGCTGGGGCAGTCACATCGATTCGAATCAACTAACCATGAATCTTTAGAGCACCTCCTTCAAGCCGACATAGAACCGCACGACCGATCGCACCACTCGACGAAGAGCCGAAGACTGATCCTTGAGGCTCTCGCCGGACGTTCGACATGAGCTTATACTCCCTGGGCATGCGGTCCATCGAGCTCGCACCGCTTTCTCATGCTCGATGCAGATACTATGCGTCTCTCGGCGGTCGTCGAGGGGAGCTTTTTCTCCGACGAGTCCGACGCGACCTTCTCCACGGCACCATGAACAGATGACTTGCATATGCGTCTCGCTGTTCTGATGATCGAGCAATCACAAGAATCGCACAGCAAGAATCGCGCCGCCCGTCCAAACAACGATCGGGATGAGAACAAAGAGAAACTCCTATTTTCAGTCGAACGCTAGCCCGCATTATTCATGACGGTTCGTGGCGAAATCGCGCAGTCGCGTGGCGAGACGGGCACGCGGAGCCACGAGAAACCGAGGCATACTTGAAACAGTATGTCGAGGTTGCGAGAGGCGAGCCTGCCCGCCGAAGGCTCGTCGCAGCAGTGAATCCGCGATTGCAGCAGAAGCGTTCATGAATAATGCGGGCCAGAACTGTCATCGTATCTGAATCCATAGAACTGTATCTGTTACGACATTTTTTGCCTTCCCACGACGTTCTCCGAACAGATCGCACAACCATGGGTTTCTTGACCGGCTCTCGCCCCGCGTGATAGGGTGCGCCCCCGTTATGAACACATCCCGCTCTGCCAAGCTCTTCACCGAAGCTCAGCAACTCATTCCCGGTGGCGTCAACAGTCCTGTCCGGGCCTTCCGCGCGGTCGGCGGGCAGCCACGCTTTATCGCACGGGCGAAAGGATCACGGCTCTATGATGTGGACCGTAACGTCTATATCGATTATGTGCTGTCGTGGGGGCCGATGATTTTAGGCCACGCCCCTGCCGCGGTGATCAGCGCGATCAAGAGTGCTGCAGGGCGAGGCACGAGTTACGGAGCGCCGACTGAGTCGGAAGTCTCACTGGCCCGAGAAATACGGAACGCCTTCCCCTCCATGGAAAAGATCCGGCTTGTCAGCTCCGGCACCGAAGCCGTCATGAGTGCCATCCGCGTCGCGCGCGGATTCACCAAGCGGACCGGCGTCATGAAATTCGAGGGCTGTTACCATGGTCACGGCGATTATCTATTGGCAAAGGCCGGGTCAGGCCTGGCGACCTTGGGGATTCCGGATTCGCCGGGTGTGCCGGACGACTTTGCCAAACATACTCTCACCGCTCCCTATAATGATATTCGTACGGTCCAGCAGCTCATCCAAGCCAATCGGGATCAGCTTGCCTGCATCATCGTGGAACCGATCGCAGGGAATATGGGAGTCGTTCCTCCTGCTCCCGATTTCCTCGCCGCACTGCGGCAGCTGACCAGCGATCACAACATCCTATTGATTTTCGATGAAGTCATCTCGGGTTTCCGTGTCGGTTATGGAGGAGCGCAGGCACTCTATGGCATCACGCCGGACCTCACGGTTCTCGGGAAGATCATCGGTGGCGGGTTGCCGGTCGGTGCTTACGGCGGACGGAAAGAGATCATGGATCTCATCGCGCCGGTCGGCCCGGTTTATCAGGCCGGTACGCTTTCCGGTAATCCGCTGGCAGTTTCAGCGGGATTGGCCACTCTCAAGCAGCTGCGGATGAAGGGAGTCTACAAAAAACTCGAAGAGCGAGCAGCAACTCTCGCCAAAGGAATCGGCGGGGCTGCAAAGAAGGCCGGAATTCCCGTGACCCAAACACGAGTTGGGTCGATGCTCACCACTTTCTTTACTCCAGGTCCTGTCGTGGATTGGAATACGGCGAAACAGTCCGATACGAAGCGGTACGGTCAATTTTTTCACCACATGCTGGAACAGGGCGTCTACCTCGCGCCTTCTCAGTTCGAGGCTGCCTTTCTCTCGACTGCTCACATCACACAAGACATCGAGAAGACTGTCCGGGCGGCTCACACCGCCTTCAAAAAACTCTAAAGATATCTTTGAGGGCGCGAGTATTCTGTATCTTGCAAGATACAAGATGGTATCAGTTTAGATACAGGGACCGCCTAGGATATTGTTTGCGCTTCACGGATATTTTGCATTCGCAGGCAGATCAAAACGGTTGTCCAGCAAGGCCGCAACGAACGAAAGGCTGAGACGTACTTCTCAGTACGTTGAGGCCTTGAGAGACGTGAGAACAAAGCTGGCGATCGTTTTCATCGGCCTGCTATTCGTCGTCCTCGTCTTCCGCCTCAAGAGCTTCCTGCCGCTTCTGTTCTTCCATCGCATTGTGAAGCAGCATCCGGATAAACATGGAATAGAGCGACCCCTTTTCCAACGTTCCGCCGGGCGGAATGGCGATTTTGCCCTCGTTAATCATGCGATCCATCCATGCCTTTTGATCAGGGGCAATCAAGACAGGGATTTCAATCAGCCCCACACGTCCCATCATATCCATGACATGAACCTCCGTGAATCGTGAAGCGTCGTTCGTTTTCGCAAGAATGCCACTGCGTCTCAACGAGATACGAATGCATTCCAGCATGCCGTTTTGCACATTGTCAATTGATTGAATCTGGCACGACATCTGCGTATGCGACATGCCATGAGCTGGCACCTAAGAACTATTACGGCAGGGTTGCTCATCGGCTGGGCGCTTGTCTCATCACCACCCCATGCCTCGGCGGAGCCGCTACAGAAATCCACCCTCGGCTCCTCCCTCAACCAGCAATGTGATCTCTGCTGGTATCCCTCGCCCAATGATGAAGATTCGGATCGCCTGCCCACATACAGGCAACGGCGGCCTCCACGTCCTCCGGACAGCCGGCCGCAGCGCTATCCCAAAGGACGGTACAAATTAGGACCTGCGCACAAGCAGTCTCGGCTTTCCACTCTTCGAGCCCGGTCGAGGCACGAGTTGAGGGTGCTGAGCACGTTACAAGTGCGCGCAGTCGATGGCGATACCATCCGTGTTGGAGGCGAGCACATCAGGCTTCGGGGCATCGACACACCGGAAATGAGTGAATTCGACGGGCCGGCGGCTAAGCGGCGGTTGGAGGAATTGTTGCGCAACGGCCCGATCCGCATCGTGCCCCATGGCCGGGATGTCTACAATCGACTCCTGGCCGATGTATTTGTGAATGAACAGAATGTGGCCGAGACGTTGATCATGGAAGGATATGAGAAGCAGCGATCATAACGAGCCGTGCCTTCATCCATGCCATGAGAATATGATGTATCCTGTTCGCAATCCGTGTGGCGTAAGAAATACGAGAGCGAGCCATTACTCAATCTCAGAGAACAAGAACCTACAGAGGGCTGTCCTGCCGCTGTGTGGACTGTGGAAGTGCAGTGCGAGCTATCCCCGCTGCTGCCACGCTTAGTTGGGGAAAATGGCGATGCGTGTCGGACTAATCCAGCCCTATTCCTAAGTCCTATTGGTTTGTCATATACCCGATACTCACGATTGTTTCGTGAACTCGCCCGGCGTTCTCAGGCGATTTTCAACCTTTCTCTCAGGATTTCCCCGATTGCCCATGCCTGCTCTTCTGGCAGGTTGTATGACCAGGACCGAGGCATAATGGGTTATCCATTGATCGGGAGAAAGGAGCTCTAATGAAGTGCGAGATTCCCGGTAAGCGACTGGATATGGGGTAAGAGGTGCGTGAGAATTAAAATGGTCGCTCTGCTTTTCGGCTCGCTCACCACCAGCTTTGGTTTGGTATTGTGCCGCTCACATATCACCATGTGCCTCAACCCATGTTGCGATAGGGTCTTCTCACAAGGAGGTTCACGATGAACGCATGTACCCACTGGATTCACGCCCAGGTCCGTGTTCTCGCCTTGAGTGTGATCCTCCTTGCCCTGACCGGCTGTTCGGCGCGGGACAGCCTCCTATTGCTGAGCCCAACGATGCTGCCAACTTTGAGCGGGCTCACACTGTCAGCCGGCACGCTGAACCCGAGCTTTGCAGCGCACGTCACACGCTATACCACCATGGCCATCGACACACCAAGCATCACCGTGACCCCGACCGCCGGACCAGGGGCGACCATTACCGTGAACGGCACGCCGGTCGCCAGCGGCACGGCTTCGGGTGCCATCACACTGCAGGCGGGGCACCGGGTCGTCACCGTGGCGGTCACGTCGAACAGCGGCACCGCCACCTATACCATCACTGCTCATCGACTAGCGCAGGAATCTTATATCAAGGCGTCCAATACGGGAGCCGGTGATCTCTTCGGCTTCAGCGTGGCCCTGGACGGCGACACGCTCGCGGTTGGGGCAATTGGAGAGGCCAGCAACGGGCGGGGAGTCAACAGCGGCGCCGAAGCCGACAACAGCGCACGCGCCAGTGGCGCGGTGTACGTCTTCACCCGACACGGTGGCACCTGGCACCAGCAGGCTTACATCAAAGCCTCCAATACGAAGATCATTAGTCACAGCGAAGATGGTGCTGCGTTCGGCTCCCGCGTGGCCCTGAGTGGCAATACACTCGCTGTCGCGGCACCTTTCGAGTCCAGCAGCGTCCGGGGCGTTAACAGCGGCACTGGAGCGGATAACGATGCGCCCGCGTCCGGCGCGGTGTACGTCTTCACTCGCCACAACGGCACCTGGCACCAGCAGGCCTACATCAAAGCCTCCAATACAGATCAAGGTGACTTCTTTAGCCAAAGCGTGGCTCTGGATGGCGAGACGCTGGCGGTCGGAGCATTTGAAGAGAGCAGCAGCGGCCGAGGAATCAACAGCGCCGCTGAAGCCGACAACAGCGCGTTCGGCAGTGGCGCGGTGTACGTCTTCACCCGCCACAACGGCACCTGGCACCAGCAGGCCTATATCAAAGCTTCCAATGCGGAGGCCAATGACCTCTTCGGTTTCAGCGTGGCCTTGGATGCCAACACGCTCGCGGTCGGGGCAACTGGAGAGTCCAGCAACGGCCGAGGGGTCAACAGCGGCGCCGAAGCCGACAATAGCGCGCCCGGCAGTGGTGCGGTGTACGTCTTCACCCGACACGGCGGCACCTGGCACCAGCAGGCCTACATCAAAGCCTCCAATGCGGAGAGCTCTAATGCTTTCGGCATCAGCGTGGCCTTAAGCAACCACACTTTGGCCGTTGGAGCTGTCCAAGATACCAGTGGCGCGGTCTATATCCTCACTCAGAACGGGGGCGCCTGGTACGAGCAGACCTTTGTTAAAGCCTCCAATGCAGACAAGGGTGATTCTTTTGGCATCAGCGTGGCTCTGTACGGCAACACGCTCGCGGTCGGGGCAACTGGAGAGTCCAGCAACGGCCGAGGAGTCAACAGCGGTGCTGAAGCCGATAACAGCGCGCGCAATGCTGGTGCGGTGTATGTCGGGTGCGTGGTGCGAGTCCATTCGCAGCACCATCCCACCACCCATCTCAGCGAGGAGCGGTGCAGCAGATAGGGACCGTTGAGCGACAGAGCGAGGAGGTGTCGAAGACGCGGCAACGCCTCGCCCATAAAAAATATGGGGCATGTAGGGCCACATCTTATTCTGTGCATGCCACTTTTTCACCTGATTTCGAGAGTCGTGAGAATGGACTGGAGAGGCCGCTGTGGAGCGATGCCTGTTTGAGCCTCTCGCCCTTCATAGACCTGCATTTAGACACTCCGAGCATTGGCCAAAGAATAGTCGGGCTGGCACATAGATGGGGCCAAGTGCTAGACTCCTCTCCATGGCTCACGATCACCCGACGACGCTGCCTCCGGACCCCGTCATCGAACGCTACAAGCGCGATGTCGATCGAACGCTGCTGCGGGAAAACTTAAAGTTATCCGTGGAACAACGATTTCGCCAGCTTCAAAGGCTCCAGCAGTTCGCCTCTGCGCTGAAACGAGCGCCTCGCTCGTCCAAGAATGACCGACTTTGAAAGTCTCATCCAGTTATTGGCAAGAGCTCAAGTGGAGTTCATCATTGTTGGAGGCGCCGCAGCGACCGCCCATGGGTCCTCCCGCCTGACGGTTGATTTGGATATCGTCTACGGCCGATCACCACAGAATCTTGACCGTCTTGCCTCATGCCTGGCGCCGCACCATCCCTATCTACGCGGTGCCCCTGAAGGCTTGCCGTTTCAACTCGATGTCGAAACCCTCCAGCGAGGGCTTAACTTCACCCTGATCACCGATGCAGGTGCCCTGGATTTGCTGGGAGAAATTACCGGAGGGGGAAGCTATGAAGACCTACTTCCTCATACAATTGAGATCGACCTATTCGACGTCTCCTGTCGATGCATCACCTTGTCCAGATTAATCGAGATCAAGCGTGCAGCCGGCCGCCCTAAAGATCTCGATGCGCTGGCCGAGTTGGAAGCTATCCGTGAGGAACAGGACTCCAACAAAAAGAACCATTTGTCCTAAAGGGCTTAGCGAATACGATGGGCCATGTCCAAGTTACCAGCCACATGGGAAGTGAGGTTTCTCCACCTCAACGCGCCTCAGTCATAGAGATTCATGATCCCACATTGTTGAAACACGAGTGCGAGCGATTCGTCGTGAGTCCAAGATGGGAGACGCAGATAGCTGATTCCTTAATCACGCTCGCGGACTCTATCCTGGCGAAGGAGCTTGTAAAAGAATTTCTTCCATGAGTCGCTCGAGATCTTGACTCATGAGATTGACATCTGTTTTGAGGAGTTCCAGCATGGCGGCTCGGTCTCGAAGGTCTTCAATGCTATAAGAGCCACCCTCGCCGAAGAAAAGCGAGATACGTCGCTGTTCCAGTTCTGAACCCGCCTCCCCCAAACGACCGTCTTGCCGCCAGCGCATGATGAGCGATTCTCTCAAGGAGTACTGCCCGGGATCCTCGGGTAATGGACGGGTCATGTGCCGCCATACCGAGGGAGGAATCAATACGGATTCTTTCGGCCCGATCCACACCTCTTGCAAGAGGTTGCGCTGATGTCGAAATTCATGGCGTGCTTCGTCGGATAAGGAAAGGGATGCAATGCCAAACCACGTAGCCACAGATCCCCCGAGTATCTCAGCGGCAGCCGCGGCGGTTTCCTTCACCGCCAGATTCAAGCCTCCCGCGACTATGCCGATCATGGCATCACCTACGATAGAGATGAGGAGTAGTCGTCGAATGTGTTTGTCGCGGTCTTCTCGCAACAGTTCTGCAAGTTGATCGGCTCGTTTTTCTTCGCAATCCGCCTCAGCGGCGGTCCTGGCAACATCGAGAAGCGCCAACGCAATGCGATTCGAGACCTGTTGTTGCACTTGGAGGCGTTCGACGGCTGTTGCAATATCTCGATCCGTCTTACCCTCAAGCACCGCCTCCTGCACAAGAAGATGTTTCACGCCAATGCGGTCGGCAATACGCTGGGATTGCTGAGAAAATCGCCCGGCCAACACATCGGGATTGCCAGGGGGGATTTCTGTGTCGGCATGAACGCGAGGTGGCGATTGATCGACAGATCGTTGAACGGTTGAGACCGGTCCGCATCGCCGTTCGACAACCTCGGGATGGCCAAGCGGGCCTTGTCCAATCGCACAGCCAGGGGTGAGGAATAACAAGAGCACCCACATCAACGCTTCGATGCGCATCTCGGTATCTTTCTTCGCAAATCTCAGAGGCATGTTATTTAGGGCGAGGTCCTCACGACCTCAGCTATCCATTGAGCATCGGGATCACGCGAGCTGAGGAAGTCTGATCATAAGTTGGGTTGCTGCATCTATTGATTGAGAGTTTCGTTGTATATAAGTGGACAGCCATTAAATCTGCAATACGCAAAGGTGGCCCTATCTAAAAGCTTAATCGGGTTCATATCTTGTTCTGTGCATGTCAGTCTTTCACTTCCCTCAGTATCCCGTCATCGAATGCTGCTGCAGG
Organism: Nitrospira sp.; assembly: GCA_030123625.1. Classification (NCBI taxonomy): domain Bacteria; kingdom Pseudomonadati; phylum Nitrospirota; class Nitrospiria; order Nitrospirales; family Nitrospiraceae; genus Nitrospira; species Nitrospira sp. The sequence continues at coordinate 2,680,263 of CP126121.1, read as the reverse complement.
AAACTTAAAGTTATCCGTCGAACAACGATCTCGTCAGCTTCAAAAGCTCCAGCAATTTACCGCAGCGTTGGAACGAGCGCCTCGATCGGCCAAGAATGACCGACTTTAAAACGCTCATCCGGTTATTGGCATCTGCTCAGGTCGAGTTCATCCTTGCTGGAGGCGCCGCTTGCCCTCGGTCACTGTTTGAATGAGTCCTGCCCTATCCTCCAACATACTCCGAATCCAATCCGATCCATCTGAATCCATTCAGATACACATACACGTCATCTACCTTCGAAACATCTCGCGCAGATTATTGTAATACTTGGCTTTCTGCTTGAAACGTGTGTGGCGCAGGAAATGCTTTGGTGGATTGAATGTTCGCGAACGAACAGACATCGCGGAGATTCTCCGGAGTGAAGGTTTTTCGAAAGTTTCCTGTATCGAAAGCGATTCTTCTCTCGAATCGCTTTCGATACAGGCATCTGCCGTTGGAAGATGGCTTTGCGTCGGTGTGGTTACGCAGCTATCCAATCGAGCTTAGAGTCTCCGACCGGAACGCTTCTGAAAAAGGAGGTGGAAATGGACACGTCGTAGGAAAGAACAGTACTGCTGGTATTCAACCCGAAGCGGTGAGCCATAGCGATGAGGGCGATGTTGAGAGAATAAGTCATGTGTAGTGAGGTGTATAGCCTGTTCAGTAAATTCTAGCACGGAGGGAGAAGCCTAATGCCTATTCTCGATATTCAGACGTTAGCGGCAAACCTTACCCAAGCCAAAGCACGGTGGCAGCCACGACAAAACCCCCAAGCAAACTTGAGCGATGAAGAAAAACAAGCCTTGCTCGGAGTAATCCTCAACAGATCGGCACTTGCTGCTGCAATGATGCCAAAGAGGGAGGCGCCTGCCGCACCTAACTTTGCACCGGCTGTAGATTGGCGGAATCATAATGGCAACCATGTAACCGCGGTGAAAGATCAGAAGCGATGTGGTTCGTGTGTATCATTTTGCACTACGGCGACGGTCGAATCGATGGCTTCTATTGAGAAGGGGGAATTACTCGATTTGTCCGAGGCCGACTTGCACTTTTGTTCGAATCACGGGGCAAACTGCGGCGGTTGGTGGCCTGATCAGGCCTACGATGAAATCAAGAGCCGCGGAGTTGTTCCGGAGTCAATCTATCCCTATATGAGCGCGTTCGACAATCCCCCCGTACCAGATCCCAATGATCCTACTGTCTGGAAGGCTCATTGTACACAGGTCGCAAACAGGAACGCTGTTGCTGTGAAGATTACCAATACGGGTACATTAGCGAGCATCGTTGACCGCAAGAATTATCTCTCGAACGTCGGGCCATGTTCGGCAGTCTTGCATGTGTTCGATGACTTCTACTCCTATGGGACCGGTGTCTATCATCACGTAACAGGAGTTGACCGTGGCTTGCATTGCGTAGAAGTCATCGGCTATTCGGAAGCGGAGCAATGTTGGATTTGCAAAAACTCGTGGGGTTCAGCTTGGGGCAGCGCGGGTGGTTTCTTCAAGATCGCTTACGGTGAGGCCGGTATTGATACGGAATTCCCGTTCTGGACCGCCCAAGGCGTCATTCTTCCCGTGATGCATGGGTGGAAAGGTTGGGAAAGCTTAGGGGGAATTATCACTTCAAAGCCCAGCGCCGTTTCATGGGGACCGGATCGCATTGACGTCGTTGCTCGTGGTACGGATTCTGCGGTATGGCATCGCTGGTGGGACGGAACAACTTGGCGTGGCTGGGAATCTTTGGGCGGGATAATCCAAGGCGCACCGGCGATTTGCGCTTGGGCCAATGGCCGTCTCGATATTTTCGCAGTTGGAACCAACCACCATCTTTTCCATAAGTGGTTTCAAGGCGGATGGAGCGGGTGGGAAGATCTCGGTGGTGTTTTATCATCGGAACCGGCGGCAGTGTCTTGGGGGCCGAATCGCATTGATGTCTTTGCGAGGGGCATGGATCAGGCCATGTGGCATCTATGGTGGGATGGCGTTGGCTGGCACGGATGGGAAAGCTTAGGTGGAGGTTTGAGCACTGGTCCGGCTGTGGCATCGTGGAGCGCCGATCGACTGGACGCGTTTGTCCGTGGTTACGACATGCACCTGTGGCACAAATGGTGGGATGGTCGTGCTTGGAGTGGTTGGGAAGATTTGGGAGGTATTTTGTCTGGTGAACCGGGCGCTGTATCCTGGAGTCAGAATCGCATTGACGTTTTTTATCCTGGACAAAATTCGCATATGTGGCACCGGTGGTGGGACGGCTCGCACTGGAGCGGAGAAGAAGACTTAGGTGGTATTTTAAGTTCGGGAGTCGGTGTCAGCTCGTGGGCGCAAGGTCGTCTCGATTGTTTTGTCCAAGGCACTGATTCTGCCATGTATCACAAGTGGTATTCATAGATACAGAATGGAGACCACTCCATGATGTCTAAAACGATCGTCGTCGCTGTCGGTGGAGAATTTTCAGAGCGTCTTACCTCAACTCCATCAACAGGATATCTCTGGGTGGTCCATGAGCTCCCCAAGAGCATACAGCTCTTGGGGAGTACCTATGAAAATCCAGCAAGCGGCATTCGACCCGGTGATCCAGGTACCCAAGTGTTCAGGTTCCGGGTACTGAAAGCTGGAGAGCACATCATCACTTTCGCACTTAAGCGACAGTGGGAACGCGACGCGGTCGAGTCTCACACGCTGACAGTAAAGGCCAACTAACAAGCTGTCGGCAAAGTCCGGCAAGCAAGTGGGGCGATTCGACCGAAAGATGCAGCGCGTGGGCAGCTCTATCGTGTAAGCCCTCTTGTATCCAATTCGATCCACCTGTCATCCATTCAGATACAGTTGCCACCTGTCCAGCTTCGAGACAGCTCGTTCAGATTGTTGGAATACTTGGCTTTTCATTTGAAACGCCTGTGGCGCAAAACATGCCTTAGCCATTCCAGGTACGCTTTGCGATTATAAACAGAAAAAGGCAGAAAAGGCGGAGTGCGTGCAGCCGTTGCTTCGCTGACGACGGCAAATCTTTGCATGACATATTGAGGACGGCATTGCGGTCAACCCATAGCAACGATTTCATAGACAAGGAGATCACATTATGGAAAAACCGACAAGCCCAACGATGAACGCTCATCATGCCTTCTGCTCCATTATTCCACCCTATATTCTGGATCACCTGGCGCAATCCGACGAGGCTGCGGTTCGACGGGTCGCGATCGAAGCGATCGCACAGTCAGCGGCAGCGCGCGCGGTGCGGGCTACGATGACCATGATGCCGGGGTTTGCGGCCGTGCCGTCCCCCGGCGGCAAGCTGCATCGGTTGGTTTACGATGTCGAACAAGGTGGATTCAGCCAACTTCCCGGTACCTTAGTGCGTTCTGAAGGCGACCCGAAAAGCCGTGATCCGATGGTGAATGAAGCCTATAGCCATGCGGGAACGACCTACAATTTTTACAAGAAACTCTTCGGACGAAACTCCCTTGATGACCGTGGGATGACGCTCATTTCGAGTGTCCATCTTGGGCAGAACCTCAATAATGCCTTTTGGACGGGAGAACAGATGTGTTACGGCGACGGCGACGGACGAATCTTCATCCGGTTCACGAAATCATTGGATGTCGTGGGGCATGAATTGACCCACGGCGTCGTGTCGCATACCTGTAACCTGGAGTACAAAAATGAATCCGGCGCGCTCAACGAACATCTCGCGGATGTCTTTGGTTCGCTCGTGAAGCAATGGCGCCGTCGGCAAACGACCAAGAAGGCGGATTGGCTCATCGGCGCGGACATTATGGGACCGGAAACATCGGCCAAGAGCCTGCGGACCTTTACGGAAGACAAAGCCTATGAGAATGATCCATTGTTGGGCACCGATCCTCAACCAAAGCATCTCAAACACAAGTACCACGGGACAGCCGACAACGGAGGGGTCCACATCAACTCCGGCATTCCCAATCATGCGTTTTACCTCGTCGCGATGGAGCTGGGGGGAAAGGCATGGGAGAAGGCGGGACGCATCTGGTACAAGACGATGCTGAAGCTGACGACGACCAGCCAATTTACGGATATGGTCGAGACCACCGCTGAATCAGCAGCGACTCTGTATGGGAGCGGCAGTCTCGAATACAAGGCTGTTGCCATGGCCTGGAAAGCCGTGGGATTCTAGGTCCATGAAGGTGAGGTTCCGTCAGACAGGAGGATTTGGGGGTCTCGTGCTCGGGTGTGACCTCGACACCGACGTCATGCCGCGAGATGAAGCCGAGCAGCTTCTCCTGCTCATCCGGCAAGCGAATATACAGGAAGCGGGGGAGCGGAGACATCCGCATGGACGGGACCTGCTGGTCTACGAGATCGTGCTGGAAGAGCGCGGCAGGCGAACAAGGAGTTCATTCGACAGTATGAGCGCTTCACCACAGGCTGAATCGCTCGTACAGTTCCTCGCGCAGCGTGCGCGCGCCGTTCCGCTGGAATAGTCCAGCGTTCTCACGCGGAAGTCAGCCGCAGCGGCTCCGGCCTTTATGCCAAGATCGGACGCGTGATATCTGTTGCAAGGCAGAACAGCGAAACCCGAATCAGCGCGACAGGTGGATTCTCACGTATCGAACGTGTCGTTTAAATGGAGGGCTCCATGACCCCAGCGCAAGATTACATCACCCATCCGGACGTTCTGAATGCTCTGCAAACGGTGAAGAGCGAATGCCGAGGCAAGGAATATTCCGACATCATCGATGCGAGCGATCATCAGTATGTCGATCTAGTCATGGAAGGCGGAGGCGTCCTCGGCATCGCGCTGACGGGGTACACCTATGTTCTCGAACAAGCCGGCATCCGGTTTCTGGGCGTGGGTGGGACATCCGCGGGATCCATCAATGCTCTGATGATTGCCGCTTTGGGACCTCCGGGACAAGCCAAGAGCGAGCGTTTACTGGATGTCCTTTCCCGGATGCCGATGGAGTCGTTTATCGACGGCGATGGCGACGCCAGGGATTTTTCCCAGGCGGTTCTTGAGAAGGCCGGCATGGTCAAACTCATTTGGAAGGCCTCTCAGATTATCGACAACCTGCAGGACGATTTGGGCTTGAATCCAGGGGAGGCATTTTTGAATTGGCTGACCGCTGAGCTGCAAGGAGTTGGAATCAAAACGACGGCGGAGCTTCTTAACCAGTTGCACACCGTTTCTCCAGGCCTGAGACTGAGACCCACGCGCACCGATACGGAGCTGGCCGAGAAGGATAAGGGTGGGGATTTGGTCATGATCGCCGCAGATATCACCACGCAGACCAAGGTCGAATTCCCCAGAATGGCCGGGCTGTATTGGTGCAACCCTGAGCCCGTAAATCCAGCCTATTTCGCCCGCGCGTCGATGTCCGTTCCATTCTTCTTCTACCCCTTCACGGTCAATGAGTGCTCCCCAAATCGGGAGCTCTGGAGTAAGCTGGCCGGTTATGAGGGCACGCTTCCGCAACGCGTCATGTTTATGGACGGCGGCATCATGTCCAATTTCCCGATCAACGTGTTTCACCAACCCTATCGCGTTCCAACCGCCCCGACCTTCGGCGCAAAAATCGGCATTGACGGCATTGAGCCTACCGAAATCACGAAGCCTTCCCAGCTGCTCGGTGCCGTCTTTGATGCCGCCCGCCACACGTTAGATGACGATTTCATCAAAGCCAACCCGGACTATAAGCACTTGGTCAAGATGATCGATACCGGTCCCCACCACTGGCTTAACTTCACCATGGGACAGGAAGACAAAGTCGACCTCTTTGCGCGCGGCGCAAAGGCTGCAGCAGAATTCTTGTGTGCGTTCGAATGGTCCAAGTATAAGGCGATCAGAAAGGGTCTGGCAGAGGCGTTTCAAGCGAGCCTCGGCAATGGACCGGCAAAGAAGCGGGGCTAAAGCATACTAAACGAGGATGCTCGTGAATCGATATTTGGCAGGCTTTAAAGGAGAAGCGATCAGATGAGCGCCAAGGGTTATCACAATGGAGACGATGTCTTCATCGCGTGGAGCCGGAAAGTTCCATCCCGAGCTGTCGGCGAGTTCGCCCTATTGCAACGGCGATAGGTGATACTGCCGGTGCCTCGATGATTTATGACACGTCGAATTCCAAAGAGAGGAAAATAAATGGGACATCCGTTTGACCTTGGCTATGCTCAGGAGCCGTTCAAAAGTTTATGCGAGAACTATCCAGACGCCACCGTCTACCCCCCAAACGATTTTCGTGTGGAATGGGGTCCGATCTTTCATCGGGGCAGATTGGATGGATCCGCCCGTGTCTTGCTGATTGGGCAGGATCCCGCGCAGAACGAAACGATTGTTCGACGGATCCTGGTCGGCGAAGCTGGGCAGCGAATTCAAGGGTTTCTAGCGAAGCTGGGGATTGATCGCAGCTATGCCATGGTCAACACGTTCTTGTATAGCGTGTATGGGAGCGTGAGTGCGAAAAATAAGAAGGCGCCAGCGTTGATTGACTATCGGCACCGCTGGCTGAAGGCGCTCCTTGTCGGACAAAAGATTGAAGCAGTGGTTGCGCTCGGAACATTGGCGGACGAAGCCTGGAAAACATGGGCTGCCACGCCGGAGGCTGTACCGGTCGTCTATGTGCCCATTACCCATCCGACACAGCCGGAAAGTTCGTCGAAAGGAGATAAGGACAAGCTGCGTGCAGCGACGAAGACGATGCTCAAGAAATGGAACGATGCCCTTCAAACACTTCACCCTGCCATCGGGCATCCCGACCGCTTAAACCCATTGAAGCTTTACGGTGATTCGTGGCAGCCCGGAGACAAAGTCATAATTCCAGAGATCGATTTTCCGCCCGGACTCCCTTCATGGATGCGAGAACAAGACAACTGGGCCAGACGTGTGGGTGCGAACGCGAACGCCAAACGACGCAACATCACATTGACTGTACCGAAAGGAATAGTGCCGGAGATATGAGTCATTCAAAAGAAAAGGGAATCCACCCGTCCGACGGTCCTGGACGAATGGCTCGTGCTGGCCCGATCGATCCGTTGACGGGCTCGAAGCTCGCGCTACGTGGTCGATTGGTGCTGATGGACGACGGCTTTCATGTGATTCCCCAGGGAACAATCTATATCGATGAAGGCAACATTCTTGCCGTGGCTGAATCACAGGCGCCTCGTCCGGCTGGATTCGGAGCCGTGCCCGTCATAGATGTCGGTGGGACGATTTTCCCGGGGTTTATCGAGCTGCACAATCATCTCGCGTACAACGCGCTTCAACTCTGGCAAGTGCCCAAACAATACAGCAACCGCGATCAATGGTCCGGGATCCCTGAGTACCGAAAATTGATCAGCGGACCGATGCAGATTCTGGGAAAAAGTCCGGAGTTAGTGCCCGCATTGGTTCGGTATGTGGAATGCAAAAGTTTGCTCGGAGGCGTAACGACAAGCCAGGGGATTCAATTATTCAGTAACGCCGGGATCAGACGCTATTACCGTGGCATTGTGCGGAACGTGGAGCAGACGGACGAAGATGCTTTACCGGAAGCCGAGACCCGGGTGGCTGACATCGATGCCAAAGATGCGAATCGATTCTTGAAACGCCTCGAGAAAGCGACTTGTTTCCTCTTGCACCTCAGTGAAGGGGTCGATGAGCGTGCGCGTAAGCATTTCCTTGCGCTGCAACTATCGGACAAGCAATGGGCGATCGGGAAACAGCTGGCGGGAATCCATTGTGCCGCATTGCAGGCGGAAGATTTCACGATCTACGGACACAAGCAGGGGGCGATGGTTTGGTCGCCCTTGAGCAACCTGCTCTTGTATGGTCAGACCGCGAATGTCACAGCAGCGAAGGAAGCCGGAGTACGGATAGGAATTGGTTCAGACTGGTCGCCATCGGGCAGCAAGAATCTTCTGGGAGAGCTGAAGGTGGCCTGGTTGATCAGTCAAAAAAATGGGAACGTGTTCACTGAACGAGACATCGTCTCGATGGCGACTCGGCAAGCCGCTTCGATCTTGCAATGGGATCAGACTCTTGGATCGCTCGAAGCCGGCAAACGCGCCGATCTTGTCGTGATTGCCGGTGAGTCGGGCGATCCTTACGAGAGCCTGATCAAAGCGAAGGAAACGGCGATTCGACTGGTGATGATCAACGGCGTGGCGCGCTATGGATTACCCAGTCTCATGCGACGGTTGGGAGCCGTTGGTGAAACCATTCGAGTCGGGAGACGTGAGCGAACGCTCTTCCTGAGACAGGAGACTACCGATCCTGTCGTGTCGGTTCTTACGTTGAGTGCTGCAGCCGAAATACTGCAAGAGGCATTACAACAGCTGCCTGCATTGGCTGTCGAATTGGAAGCGTCTTCATCGCGTCCCCGGTCCAGGTTGTCCGCCATCGTTAGTAGAATGCCGATTGCTCAGGAATGGACACTGGCCCTTGATGAGCTTGATGATTCTGGCGTTGATCTCCGCCCACGATTGCCTCTGCGGGGTGAGGGAGAACTTACAGGGGCCACCCGAGAGTTGGAGCGTGCGGCCGTGCCGCTCTCACAAGTCGTCGAGCCGCTTACGTTGGATCCACTGACGGTTGCTGATGATCCTGGGTTCCTGAAGAACATTCGAGCTCAGTTGAATGTTCCCAGCAATGTAAAGACCGGTTTGATGGCCCTCTATGGCTAGGACCTGTCACGCGGATCCGAATCAAGCAGGTGGTCCACATCTTATTCTGTGCCCATTCCGGTACTCAATACGTATTGACCTTGAGCGTAGAGGAGATTGTTACGATGGCATCGATGCTGCTTCCTCTCAACGATCTCGGAGCAATTGAACACAACGGGACAATCACGTTTGGGTTGTGGCTGCCGTGGGTCTCTGCAACCGACGGAAACGCGGTCACCGTCAAAATCATTCACGAGCACGATCAGTTTCAGCAGCATATCCCGCCCAGCGAATTCTCTATGACGCACAGCGTTCGACCTCCCTACGGTGATTTTTGGTCCGCCACCGTACCGATTGCGACGTCGCCCCCTCCGACAAATGGTTCGGCATGGGGGACCAATGGCCGCTATCTCTATCGCTATCGAATTGATAACCCACAGGTGGGCAGCCTGGACTGGATTATCGATCCCTGTGCTCGTGAGTTCGGTCTGGGGAAATTATCCGCCTTCACCCTCGGCTATCAACCGTATACCTGGAGTGCCTCCGAACGAGACTGGCGAGCGCCCGAACCGGCTGATGTGGTCCTGTATGAAATCAACATCGCCGAATTCGGTGGAAGCCTCGAGCAGGCCGACAATCTTCTGGCTTATCTGGCCGATCTGGGTGTAAACGCCATCCAGGTGATGCCCTTGTCCAACGTGGGCATCTCAGTCGACTGGGGTTATCTGCCGATCGGGTACTTCGGCGTGGATGAGCGATTCGGGAAGCGCTCCGATTTTCAGCAGTTCGTCGACATAGCGCATCAACACAGCATCGCCGTCATTGTCGACATGGTGTACGGCCACACCGGTGTCGATTTCCCATATTTCGATGCCTATACGCGCCTCAGATATCGCGAAAATCCCTTTATGGGCCCCTTTGCCAAGGACTATTTCAGCAATTTCGGCAAAAGCACAGACTTCACCCGGCAATTCACGCGGGACTATTTCTTCAGCGTGAATCACCATTGGCTGGAGGTCTATCACATCGACGGTATCCGCTACGACTGTGTGCCGAATTATTGGGACGGTCCCATGGGCGTCGGCTATGCAAATCTCGTCTTCGACACGTACCAACTCACCAAAAACAAGATTGCACTCCATCAGCCCTATTGGGATCGTTTTTCCTCCGAAACCGGAGCGCCCATCAAACTGATTCAATGCGCCGAGCAGCTCGAAGGGCCGGAGGAGATCCTCCGTTCGACCTATTCCAACTGTACCTGGCAAAACCGCACGTACGATGCTGCAAAAGCCGTAGCCCATGGCAATCGCGGGAGGCTGGCCGACTACGGACTTTCGCTCGGACTCTTCGGTTACACCGAGGAAGAACGCAGCAACGGCGATATCATCCCCAAAACAGCGCTGCAGTACATCGAAAACCACGATCACGAGCGATTTCTGTGTAACTTCGGTCTCATCAACCCGGATGAGGCGGGAAATCCCCTGTTCCTGGAGGGAGACCGTAACCGGTGGTACCAGTTGCAGCCCTATCTCATCGCCACCCTGATGAGCAAGGGGATCCCTATGCTCTGGCAGGGGGAAGAGTTCGGAGAAAACTACTTCCTCCCGGACTATGGTGCCGGTCGGGTCGGAATGCTAAGGCCCTTGCGCTGGGACTATTTCTACGATGAGGCAGGCCGCTCACTGGTCACGCTCGTCCGGAAGCTTCTCCGAATCCGGCATCAACGACCACAGTTGCGTCGCGGCTCCTATTTTTTCTTCAACCATTGGGATCGATACCTTTCCCAAGGCATTCTCCTTTTCGCACGATACCTCAACGCTCAATACACGCTTGTCGCGATGAACACGAGCGACAGCGACCGGACTGTGCCGTTTTGGTTTCCGGTCGGTGGGAACTATGTGGAAGAACTCCATGGTGGCAGTCTCAATCTGCACGACATCGTACCGCTTCAGGAAACGTTCCTTACGATCCCATCGAACTACGGACGAATCTGGACGGCTGAGTAGTTGGTCAGTAGGAAGAGCTGCCGTAATGGGAGACTTAGGGATCGGCCTTGGTTGAATCCTCGTCAAACGTGGCTAGCATTCTTCTATCGGACTGGGCCGGTCGTCAGTTTCTCATGAAGGCTTCTACTTTTCTCCTCTCTATCCTGGCTGCATTTGTCACAGGATGCGCGCTGTCACAGGAAGTGTCACGCACTCCTCGAACGGCGATTGAGCAGGTCCTGTTGACGCAGGCGGTCGAGCAGGCCCTGGTGAATCTGTCGGTTCGACTGCCTGAGGGCGTCAATGTAGACGTGGATGTGACCGGGCTCGAAAGTGACCGGTCCCGGCTCGGCATGACGAACGCGGACCAAGGCGCGATCAATCATCCATCGCGCGATATTGTGTACATCCGAGACGCCGTGGCCGCCGAATTGGGACGCCGAGGCTATCGCGTCTCCCCCCGAGGCGCCGAGTCCCCCTACTTGGTTCGCGTAATGGCGGAATCATTCGGAACGATGCAAGCGAGCGTATTCGTCGGGATGCCGCCGATTCAGAGCGTGTTGATTCCGTTCTCGCTCCCCGAACTCACTCTCTACAGAAATCAAAGTCAGAGCGGCTATGTTCGGCTGCATGTGGATGTCTACGATAATCAGACCGGCGAATTTCTCGGTTCCACTCCCAAACTGGTCGGACGAGCGTATTTCAATCAGTACACGGTGTTGCTTCTTGCGACCTGGCACCGCACCGATGTGACGGCTTATCCCGCAGCGGGACAATGGTGATTTCAGAAGCGACACTGGGCACTGGAACCGGAGATAGGGCCCGAGTCACTTATTTCGGCCGTCAAGAGGATCAGCATACTGATAACAATTCATTCAAGCAAGCTGTCGCCTTCCATTTGGCTGAAACACGACTACGTTTATGTTCGCTGGGAGGGGCTTCTCGCTGAGGCGTTCCATGCCAATATTGATCGACTGACGGGATGGAAGATTGTCGATCGACTCAAGAAGATTCACATGCTCTCCGGTGTCATCCGCGTCGGTGCTACGCTCATGGTTGCACTTTCCCAGGACGTTCAGTTAGAGAAGAAGAGTGGGATCATTACTCGGCTGAACACAAAGGCTTGAAGGTGGATGGTCGTGTTCCAGGAACTGCGACACAGGCGCGCATCGCGACGAATCGATGATGCAAACTGATCGCAATAGAAAGACGACGCCGTGCATGGCCGCAAGATAAGTAGTACCAAACCATATTATTATGGAGGACATGATCATGGAAGGATTTACACGCGCCAACTTATTCGAGCTCAGCAGTAGGACTATTCAGGTCACGTATTCAACGACAAATATTTTAGGAGGTCCCATTTTCAGTTATCGCGATAATACAGTCAGTCGCTCCTTCACGGGTGAAGAAATTCGTATCGAGAGCACTTCAATTGGGGAAGTCGTCACCGTCACGCTGGAGACCGTTCCGGATCTGCGCACCGTAACATTCTCTCTCATCGTGCCCGTTGTGACGGTCATGACTCAATCGAGCGGAACTCGTATTAAGGTCCTGGGAATTACCACAACGACCCCCACGACGATTGCTGGACCACCACCAGGACCGCAACAACTCTATTCCGCCATTTATCTGAATGGATCCGCGCAGTTTATCGTGGCCTAACCAGGAGCGACTCAAACTGATCTCGCTGCATGGCTACGAAAAAACGGTGTGCAATCGGGCCTCGGCGTTATGGCGCACGCTTGAGGAGGATTTCCAATCAGAGTTGGAGGGAGATGGCCCTCGTTTATCTATGGGCGGCATGGCAATCCAGTGGATGAGAAGTCCGAGCAAGAACCGCCATCTGGTTTGCACGAGTAGGCGAATCGGCACCATCTCCGGAGCCATCGGATGGACTTTGGATAGGCCATTGAATAGGCGAATCGCCCGGAATACAATTCACCTGTTCGTTCTACAGCGTCAACGTGAACGGCCAGCGCTGGCGGACTTTTTCAGCATCCCGCTAAGGAAAGCACCTTGAGACTGAGGGCTTTCATCGCCATCTGTGGATTATTCTGGGCCTCATCCGTCCATGCGGGGAGCCCCATGGCAGCCCAAGTCTGTAGTCTGCTTGCATCTCCGTCGTTATCCGCCGTCCAGTCTCGGATGGGAACGGGGGAGGGATGCGCATGGCAATGGCCCAACAGCCAGGTCCTGTCGGTGTATGTGCACATCGACAAACAAAGCGAAACAGCGGGGGAGACTAAACAAATGATGGACATGTACTTGCAGAACCCGGCGTTCAAGAGAACGGCATTCCCGATTTGTACGGGGGGTGACATGGTCATCGGTGATTTTCGAAACGGCAAAGGTCCTGGCGGCACCGGATACACACAGTGTCCTGGTTTTGTGCTGACCTTCAGCTTTCAAGGCGCGGATGCCCAAAACCATTTGCCGGGCATCGCCAAGAAACTCGCCGGCACAACCTTCGCTCGCTGATCCTTGGAAGATGTGCACTCTTACATCGAGCCACATGAAGAATCTTCTCCACAGGGTCGGCTTTGACAGGCCATAGGTCAACCTCGTGATCACGTCACATGTGGATCGTTGAGGGCAGAGGAGTCATCCCTCGTGCCACTGAAAGGGTGCAATTATGAAAAACGTTGAGATGAGCGTCGAAGGAACTATATTGACGATCAGAGTGGACCTCTCAAAGGAGTTCGGTCCCTCTTCAACGGGCAAGACGATCATCATTGCTTCGACAGAAGGGAACGTGACCATTCCGAATCGGCAAGAGAAAATCGGGCTCAATGTTTACCGAAAAAAGTAATATCGCTCGCAGCCATTTGGCCCTGCTTTTTCACCGTCGAGGCTGCTTTCTTTTCCGACCGGCTCTTGACAGATTTGAAATAGCGCTCTAGGTCTATCAATTTAGTCTGTGATCCCCAGGAAATTCTCATGGCTGTGGATAGCCATTCTCCCTGGTTGTTGACCAACCATTCCGGTAGGGCTCTTTGCATGGAGCCGCACATACACTGCTAGGAATGTGTAAAAAATGTCTAGAGGAGGATAAAAACTACTATTAGTTGGGGCTCTTCAAATACTGTGCGGATGCCTAAAAAGCAGGCACTTTGATAAATAGATATGTCATGTATGCATGATTTTCCCCGCCAACAGACTTGTTCACAAGGTTATCCACAGAAGATGGGGACCAATATTTTATGCATTGTTACCCCGGTTCGCGATCCACTCAATGAATGATGATCTCTCGAAATTCATGTTTCTTGACACCCTTCTTGCATTTCTCCGACAATCCGGCGAACTCTGTAGCCTTTGACGCAAGCCTTTGAGGCGACGATTAGGTGCTTCATTAAGTGGCCCGCGTCTCGTTCCTTGAGGTCCGTTGACATCTGCAATCCGGTCGGTGCCTTAAGATTTTTCGAGGTCGTCATGAAACGCTTTTTCGTAGTGGTAGCTATCATCGCTCCGATGTTTCTCGTCGCCTGCGCTTCTCATGCGAACAAAGCGACAGGAGGGCCGAGTGAGCCTGGAAAGGTGACCGCAAGTGGATATACCAAAGAAGGCTGTTTGCTCAATCTGAAACTAACGGCACGCGAGAGAAACGTGCGATTGGTACCCGACGATTTACAAGTGGAAACGCCTTGGTTCATGTTTCTCTTCCCATTTCTGAATCATGAAGGCTATCGATGTTCAGGGAGCTTCATCGAGCGACAGAAACGGCCCATGAGCAAAGATCCCCTCTATCCCTTCGATTAACGCGGGCAGCCACTTATCTCATTTCATTCCTGTGTCCGATCTCGTTTGCCGACGTGGCGACATCCGGTAGACCATAGAGGACCATCATCACAATAGTGAACGGCTTCACTGCCCCGTTGAAAAGTGAATCGCGAAGGCGATAGGATCGCTAATCCTCTTCTCTTCCCATTTCATGAAGAGGGAAAAACGCCGATCTCGGTTTAGGTTCAACTCAGATGCTTTTCGCCTGTGCTTCATTGGCGATTTCATGTACACATGAGTGCATTGAAGTCCAGTGGCGGGGCGAATCCATTATGGCCGCCGCACTTTGACTTGTGGGTGAGACATGATCATCAAGTTATCCGCCTTCGCTTTTGCATCCATCGCCGTGTTATGCGGCATCATACCGGCTTCTGTTGCCGCCGGAGATTCAGACGTCCGGTCGCCGCAAGAAGAATTGAGCATGATGAGAAATAATCTCCAGCAAGCCAAACAAAAAATCGATGAGCTCGAGCGACGACTTGCTGCCGATAATCTGGAGAATGCAAAGCGACGGATTGGTGAGCTCATTCTCCAGCTCCATGCCAAGGAGGATGAGATCTCGGCCTTGAGATCCAGCGCCCATGAGAATTCCAAGAAGCTTCGAGAAGACCTTGCGTCACAGACTGAGGAGCTTAACCAAGCCAAGCGCCGTACCGCCGAAGTCGAACAACAATTGGCGGCGGGGAAAGGGCAAGATTTGATTCAGGCCAAACGCCGCGCAACCGAAGCGGAACAACAGGCGATGAAGAAAGAGCAGGAACTGGCCCAGGTCAAGCGCCGCATAGCCGAAGTCGAACAACAAATGGCGGGAAAAGAGCTCGAACTGTCGCAGGCTAAACGCCGTATAGCCGAAGCAGAACAACAAATGACCGGGAAAGAACAGGAACTGGCTCAGGTCAAGCGCCGCATGGCTGAAGTCGAGCAACAGATGACAGGGAAAGAACAGGAACTGGCCCAGGCTAAACGTCGCGCTGCCGAAGCCGAACAACAGATGGCAGCTGGAAAAGAGCAAGAACCGGCTCAGGCCAAGCGCCGCTTAGGTGAAGCAGAACAACAGACGACCGGGAAAGAGCAGGAGCTGGCACAGGCCAAGCGCCGCATGGCCGAAGCAGAACAACAGACGGCGAGGAAGGAACAAGAACTGGCGCAAGTCAAGGACGACCTCAAACAAGTCACACAGAAATTGGCGGATCTCAATCCCCAACTCATGGCGAGAGATGCGGAACTCGCCCGTATGAAGCAATTGCTGGAGAATCTGGAGCGCAATGCCTCCAAACCGGCCGAGGCGACTTACCCTCCAGAGGAGAGCCTTTCCGAGAAAAATCCCCCTCCCGCTCCCCCATCGATCGAAGAGAACTTCTCCGTGGCCAACATGCCGCCGCCCACTCCCGGGATTACAGATGATGCAGAGGTCTTTTTAAGTAGCGACCTCGGCAAGATGAGTGAACGCCTTGCGAGCCTATTGCAGCCGGAACTCAAGAAGGGCAATGTGACCTTGCGGCAGCGAGGGAACAAATTGACCCTCGCGTTTTCGGCCGGCGAACTATTCACTTCGGGTGATGCCACGGTCTCCCTGGGAGGCACCTCGTTGCTCGAGCGGATCGGAACCGTCTTACAGGGATTCCGTTACCAGAGTGTAGAGGTCGCCGGGCATACCGACAACACACCACTCCGGAACGATCCTCGGAGAGGCTTTCGGGATAACATCGAACTTTCCCGGACACGGGCTGAACATGCAAGCCAAGCATTGGTCAACGGAGGGCTTGATGCCGATCGAGTCAAGGCAGTCGGATACGCGGACACTAAACCTATCGCGGCGAATGACACGGAAAAAGGCCGGAGTAAGAACCGGCGAATGGAGATCGTGATTACTCAGTGGCTGGACACCGGCTCCAATTCAAGCGATGCGAAAACTCAAGTCGGCAAGAAACTCCGAGGATTCTCCACGCAGGCGGTAACCCATCATTGAAGTGCAGACCCGACCGTTTTTTTTATAAATGGAGTGGAGGAATTCCTCAAGCAGCGAGTCCAGCATTAATAATAAAGAACGCTCAACGAGCGATAATCCCTAACCGGACGAGCCCGGAGATATCCTCGGTGTCGGTGGAACGAGCGACTCGATTGGTCACGCGATTGTAACCGGCTTCGAATCCCACCTTGGTTACCCACCCGGTTGATGAGTACACTGACCAATCCAGGACACCTCTCCACTTGAGGTTTTCATTATGGATCAATCCATCGGACGAATGGGAGCTCGAATAGTTGCCCACGGTGCTGAAAAGGAGCTGCGGGCTTTGCTGATAACTGAGAGCAAGAGAGGCGGTGGGGTTGTCGATACGTACGCCGGACCAGGATTGAAACTCTTGGCGATAGGCGAAAGCCGGCGTGATGGTCAGCCTGTTGATCGGCCGAAGAATCGCCGAGAGCGTTTGCGCCCTGATGTTACTGTCGGCGTCGCTGCGGAGCAGATCGCTCGCCACAATGTAACTCGACGCGAATCTGATGTCCCAGCCCGGCCGCTGGAGCGTGACGACGCCTTCAATCGTGTGGTTCGAGGATCGTTGCGGAACCACTCCTATCGGTTCGAACACGCTGTTCAGGGAGTTTCTTGAATAAGTGACACTGAGTTCCGGCCATTTAGGCCTGCTGAGAAACAGCCCGACCCTCCCATACGTCTGTTCCAATCGGGACCGCGTCGCTTCTCCTTCGACATTGTTCCATGCTTGACCAACGGCATTCCGAAACGTCATCCATCCTGTTTTCCACTCGCTCCAAATTTCACGACTGGCTCGATCAGGAGAGAGAAGGAAACCTTGCCCTGCATGGCGAAATGTCACTCCGTATCGAAGACTTCCCTCCGAACCGGTGAGCCCAATCCGGAACATGCGTGCCGACGCATCGGTTTGTGTATTCCCCATAAGCGACGGCATCGGCTGACTCACTCCTGTGGGATTGTATGCGGTCTCCGCCTCGGTCCCTAATTTTCCGCTGAACCAGGTCGTTGTCCCCGGCAGCCCATCCGCACGTGGTGTCACAATGGACGGAGGATGAACAGATGATGCGAACATGGTTCGGAATCCATCGGCTTGAGCAGAAATAGGGTCAACAGTCTGCGGAGCCGGAAATCCGATGGACCGATTCGAGAGTGGTCTGTTTAGGAAGACGCCGTCGCTGCACCAGGCCTGAGAGGCAATGCCCACAAACGCCGCTAGACTCGATACCAATAGAGGATGCTTCATGGATGATGCTGGCCATCAGCCAACCCCTCTAAAGTGTAGCAGCCAGGATTGTTATGTTAAGTTATGGATTTATTGATTGATTTTCCACGTGAGAGATGACGATAGACAAAAAGAGATGCGGCATCGGCGGTTCTAAAGACCACTTGAAGCCTTTCTCATGGAGCCATCTCAGGTGAGATTGACAGGGCAATGGGTAGCGAATTACGGTAACATGCGCGGCTCAACATCGGGTAAAGGAACGGCGAGCCATCACGACATCAGAACCACCAGAACCACGGTATCGTCTTGCCGCAACCGGACGCCAAAAGGCTGAAGAGCAGCGGCTCAGCCTCCTAGAAACAATCTTCGATCCGCTTTCTCGTCAACGGCGTGCTTTCGTTCAACCCGGCTGGCGCTGTCTCGAAGTCGGCGCAGGCCGCGGATCCATGGCTGTATGGCTTGCCCAGCGAGTCGGAGTCAACGGTCGCGTCATGGCCACTGATGTCGATATCACGTACCTCAATCGGCTTCACCTCCCGAATCTCGAAGTCCGCCGGCACGACATCCTCAGCGATTCATTGGATGAACTCGATCCCGGCTCATTCGATCTTGTCTGTTCGCGGCTTCTATTATTTTGGCTTGCGGGCAAACAGGAGATCGCCATCCGCCGCATGGCGGAGTGCTTGCGACCGGGGGGATGGCTTCTCGACGAGGATGGTGACTGGGGCATAGTCGCCCCGGTAGACCCGTCTCATTCGCACTACGAACTCTACCACCGAGTCTGGAAGAACGGCGGATGGTGGGCGGAGCGCGGATACGATCCTATGTTTGGAAGAAAACTACCGATGTTGTTCGAACGCTGTGGCTTGGTGAATATTCGCCACAAGGCGAGCGCATCAGTGGTCAGGGGAGGAAGCCCATGGGGACGGTGGTGGTTGCAAAGTCTGGAAGCGATACGTGCTTCTGAACAGACCGACGGAAGCCTCACCGAGGAACGAGATAAAGAATACGGAGTGCTTACCGCTCCTTTGACCGACCCGTCTTTTTGGTTCCTCAATGCACTCATCCATGCCTGCTGGGGCCAACGAGGCGCACGGCGCGACGGATAAGGAGCGCCACGTCTGTGCGCGCCGGCGAGATGATGAGCCGGCAGTGTCTGATGTCAGAATGGATTTTCTCCTAAGCCTCTAAGCGATGCGAGAACGACGCGGGAGGACCTTTTTCAACATCCTGCCAGAGAAATTCTCGAGCAACAAAAAAAGGAGGGACATCCAGAACCGTACCGAGAGCGTTCTCGGTTTTGGTCGGGATGTCCCCGATATCTGTCCGGCCCCGTATTAGAAATCTCCTGCCTTCACATAGGGGTAGGTCCAAAGCGTCATCTGCAGCAAGCAAGACTTCACCCACGCAGCGTACATCTTCTCGACCTCGTCCGCTGAGTGACCTTTCTTTGCAAGAAACGGCTTTAACGTAAAAGTCACCGGGAAGATGACCGGAAAGAGATCGCGAAACGGCACAACATCCGCCGACGCAGCGGCGTTGTCCGTGCGGTTCTTCTTCGTACGATGATGACGCAAGCCGATTTCGTGCTGATAGTCGAGCCATTTTTGATCGTACTCCGCACGAGCCGTGTCGAGGATCCACTGACCGAACCGCTTACGCACCCCACCCAAGTAATCACCGAGCGGCTTGCCGTCGCTCTTACCAAGGAAGGACTTGAGCAGATGCGGTTGGGATCCGATGAACCCGTACCAGACATCGAGGATTGCCTCGATCTGATCCTTCACGATGTCGTGCGACAGACGCAAATATTTCACGTCCTCGTCGCCGAACAAAGCGCTCTTCTTCATCAGCTCAAAATCGGCAACCGTCACAGGAGACGTGGCAACTGCCGCTGTGCCGTAGATGTACCCAGGGATAGCTGTCTGCTGACTCATAACACCACTCCTTTCTTTTTTTTCGGATGCTACGCAGCCGGTAGGTTTCAAGTCAAGATACAAAACGACGATGCGCTATCGGGATAACAGACGGTTCTATGAAGGAAGGACCACTGACTGGAGCGCGGCGACCAGGGCTCCGTCCAGACGCTTGACTTTCCCGTTCCCGTCCGTCGCCGCCAACCGAGCTGAGCCTTTCACTACCACACGGCCGGCCACCTTCTCGCGCACGACATGTGAAAATGTCAGAGTGGCTCGCGTCACATCGCCTACGTCCGTTTCCACAATCAGCGTTTCTCCATATCGACCAGGCGAGCAATACTCCACTTCGGCATGCACGACCACGAAGATGATGCCTTGTTTCATCAAGGCCGCGACTGAATACCCTCGCATTTCAAGGTATTCGGTACGAGCCCGCTCGAAATATTTCAGATAATTGGCGTAGTAAACGACCCCGCCGCAATCGGTGTCTTCGTAGTAAATCTTCACTTCCATGGGAGCAGATGGCGGATAGCTGATGGCTAATAGTCGATGAAGAGAACAAGAGTAGATAATGTCATGGAAACGATTTCACTGCAGGGTATGCCGAAAAGCGTTGATGCTTTTGGCTAGTTTCTGCTCATGATCGTACAAATCTGCTTGCTCCCCGCTTGTGATGTATCCGCTATCACAAGCCAGGAAAGACGCTGCTGCTACTTCAAACGTAGAAGCGACAGCAATTTCAAGTTGGTAATCGAATACCCTGTCATTGTCTTTGACTAAACCTTATGAGTCCCGCAATGCCATCAGCTATCAGCCATCAGCTCTTAGAGACTAAGAACCGGAAACTTCGGCAGCGACGTTTCATTGACACTCGACAGTTTGATTACTACATCGTAGAGCTGCTGCACTCGTTCTGATTTGATGGGTTCGAAACCGTGCCCCAATACGGCATGGTTCGCTGCGTCCAGCAGCGGCTTCATCTTCGGCCATTCCCTGAGAAAGGCTTGACCCAGTTGGTCGCCCAACCCGGCCAGCACGCGAAACTGAGCTTGAAGGGGCAGCTTGTACTTGCCGTCGATGTCTTCGAGATAACAAGCGCGGCAGGTCTCTTGTAGCCCTTGCGGAAGCTGCTCGGGCGACACATCCCAACTCTTGATCTTGTGCGATTTATGAAGCCGGACTTGTGCGAAGGCCTCGAGCGCACGAACGAGCGCAGTCATGGCCGCTTCCGGATCATGTCTCGCGAGGAGCCTTCTCTCGGCATGGGCTAGCAAATCCAAGGATACAAATTCTTTGACTTCAGCGGGATCGAGAACGAGCTTTTCGAGGAAGCCGGCATTGGCCTTGATGGGAGGGAGGACCGCCTTCAACCCGGATGGTCCGCCCCAAAGCGAAGCCATCTCGAGCGCCTTGGTCGCGGTTTTCAATTTATCCCAAGCCTGGCGATAATGAAACCGTTCCCACAACTCATAGCCCTCGGCCAAATCCTTCAATGCTCGATACAACGGCTTCTGCCCACCACTCACCCGCAGTTCTATGTCGTGAAACATTTTGGCGGCGGCGTGAAACAAGCCTCGATTGAACAACTCACATCCTTCTCGGCGCGAGACAGTCCCCTGCTCATCCCAGGGGTTTATCTGACTCCAGACGAGCGTCTTTGAACCCAACTCGATACGATCGCCATCCAGACCTTCGTGAGCCGGAACCAGTTCAACCACCCGTGAAGTCCACGGCAGCGCCACCAAGGTAAGCGCGCCGGCCATTGCCGATGTCGTTTCACTCAGATCGAGGACCAGCTCTCCCGGCTGTATCTCCCATGTCCGCAAGAGATCCGGCAGCGACCGCGCAACCGCCCGATAAGTGGATGGGAACTCCGTAGCGTCAGCCACCACGATCCAATCCCACCGTCTCGGCATCTGCTGGATTTTCGGTTGGACATCCGACTCCACCAAGACCTTGCTTTTTTCAGGCAACACGAAACACAAGGTATCAGGGTTAAGCCTGTTGATCGAATAGACCGCCGACGCCGCGTCATCGATCAATGCAATCACGAGCGCCTTGATGGGTTGGTCTTGTGCCATGGCGCGACGACTATACCACCGTGCTCAAACCCATTCAATTCGCTGCTGCCCTCTTGACGGTTATTGGAATGAGCCCTAGACTCCGCAGGATTCCCGATGTCTCATCAGTTTCTGTTGCACAGCAACGAGGTTTTAATGGCCTGGTGGTATTGGTTGCTCATGGGATTACTCCTTGCCGGCGTAGAAATGATGGCGCCGGGGGGATTCTATCTCCTGTTCTTCGGCATGGCGGCACTGATCGTTGGGGTACTGGCCGGTCTGGGTATCGTGCAGACTGCGTGGCTGGAATGGCTGCTGTTCTCCATTCTGGCTGTCGTCTCGCTCCTGCTTTTCCGCGGTCCCCTGCTGCGAATGACCAAAAGCGCTCCGAGTCATGCGGTGGACACCATGGTAGGAGAATCCGCCGTTCTCCTTGACGATCTTCCCTCGGGACACACAGGCAAGGCAGAATTGCGCGGCACGACGTGGACGACCCGCAACGACGGAGCCTCTTCGCTGGCCAAGGGCCAGCGCGCGATCGTGACAAAAGTGGACGGGTTGATGCTCTGGGTGAGATCAGAATAACGAATGTTACCAAGCGAGGTGTGGGCATGGAAGGCGGAGTCTTCGTTGTCGTCGTGCTGGCGCTGATCGTTCTCATTGTGATCGCGAAAACTGCTGTGGTCGTCCCTCAACAGAGCGCCTACGTCGTGGAGCGTTTGGGGAAATACAGTTCCACGCTCGATGCGGGATTCCATATTCTGGTGCCCTTCGTCGACGCAATCCGATACAAGCACGTGCTGAAGGAAAGTGCCGTCGATATTCCCGAACAGGTGTGCATTACGCGCGACAATGTCCAGGTCCATGTCGACGGAATTCTGTACATGCGGGTTCTTAATCCGGAGCGCGCGTCTTACGGGATCAGCGATTACCAGTTTGCGCTGACACAATTGGCCCAGACGGCGCTGCGAAGCGAGATCGGCAAGATCGAGCTGGACAAGACATTTGAGGCCAGGACCACCATTAACGCGCAGGTCGTCAATGAATTGGACAAGGCGTCGGAACCCTGGGGCGTGAAAGTCCTTCGATACGAGATCAAGAACATCACGCCGCCGAAAGATGTGCTCAACGCAATGGAAAAGCAGATGCGCGCGGAACGAGAGAAACGCGCACTGATTTTGTCGTCGGAGGGAGAGCGCGACGCCGCGATCAATCAGGCCGAAGGTGAAAAGCAACAAGTGATTAAGGCGTCTGAAGCCAAGAAGCAGCAACAGATCAACGAAGCGGAAGGGGCGGCGGCCGCCATACTCGCCATTGCGCAGGCCACCGCTGACGGCCTCCGGAAGGTCGCAGAATCCATCAAAGTCCCCGGAGGCCAAGAGGCCGTGCAACTTCGGGTTGCAGAGCAATACATTGCCAAGTTCGGCGAACTTGCAAAGTCGAGCAACACACTGGTGCTTCCTGCCAGTGTTTCTGATGTCGGTTCGATGATCGCGCTGGCGATGAACGCCATGAAGCAGACCGGAACTTCAGTTGCAGCCAAGTCATGAGGATAAGGCCGCGTTGTTTGACAGACTTGCACGCATCATCCTAGAATCGCGACCATGCAAACAATTGTTTTAACGGCTTTTGCGGACAGTGCCCGAGTCAAACAGCAGTTCGCACAGGATCACGCCGATCGGATCGTACAGGTCGCGACGCTCATCGCCAATGCGTTCCGCAACGGCAATAAAGTTCTCCTATTCGGTAACGGGGGAAGCTCGACCGACGCGGCGCATATCGCCGCGGAGTTCGTGGGACGGTACCACCGCGAACGAATACCTTTGCCTGCGATCGCCTTGGCGACGGACATTGCCGCCATCACTTGCATCGCGAACGACTATGGGTATGAGGAATTGTTTGCCCGCCAGGTGCGGGCGCATGGTCGGAAAGGCGATATCGCCGTCGGTATCAGCACGAGTGGAAATTCTCCAAACGTGCTGAAAGGTGTCGAGGCAGCCCGCGACTGTGGCTTGACCACGATTGCTTGGACCGGCGCCAACGGCGGAAAGCTGGCCGGGTCGGTCGATTATCCCTTCATCGTCCCCTCGACGGTCACCTCTCGGATTCAAGAGAGTCACATCACGCTCGGCCACGTCCTGTGCGAACTGGTAGAGGATCATCTCCTTGGGAAAGCGTCCTGATCGGACTTCCGCGACTCGGCCTCCTTCCTTGATTCCGCCGATCAATACGTCCGATCTGAAGACGTATCCGCTGAAAAGACGACACAGCAAGGTCCGTCTCTCCGACTTGGCCGCACCGTGGAAACGGGGAGGCGCTTTCTCGACATTCTATTCCCGCCTTCCGAACATTTTAGCGGTCAAGACATTACGGGCCGTCACTCACGCCGTCGTGAAAGCGCATCGACGGCGCCGCCCCGTCATTGTCGGAATCGGCGCCCATGTGATCAAGGTGGGGCTGGCGCCGATCATTACGGACTTGATGGAACGACGGATCATCACGGCAGTGGCCATGAACGGGGCGGGGATTATTCATGATTTCGAGTTGGCCTTCATGGGTCACACCTCCGAAGAAGTCGATGCCGAGATCGACGAGGGTCGGTTCGGCATGGCGGAGGAAACAGGACAGATGCTGAATGAAGCCATCACGCGTGGCGCGAAAGACGGCCAAGGGCTGGGCGAAGCCATCGGGCGCTACATGAACCAAACAGACGATCAATTCCCGAATCGAACCGTCAGTATTCTGTCCACCGGCGCGCGACTCGGCATTCCGGTGACCGTGCATGTCGCGGTCGGCACCGATATTATCCACATGCATCCCTCGGCGGACGGTGCCGCCATCGGAGCTACCTCTCTCCTGGATTTCAGGCGTCTCACCGCCGTCGTCGCAGGAATGGAAGGCGGCGTCTATCTCAACGTCGGCTCGGCGGTGATTCTTCCGGAAGTCTTTTTGAAAACGCTGTCGTTAGGGAGAAATCTCGGCCATCCGATCGCCGACATTACGACCGTAAACATGGACTTTCTCCCCCATTACCGGCCGCAGACCAACGTCGTGCGGCGCCCCACGCAAAAGGGCGGCCACGGCTATTCCTTGACCGGTCATCACGAAATCATGCTGCCGTTGCTGGCGGCAGCCGTGTTGGAGGAATTGGGATGACATCGACTTCGGCAAGCCCGAGTCTTTCGATACTCCTTTCGTCCGAAGAACTACAGGCTCGTTGGCGGCACGTGAATGCACGACACTTCGCCGGTTCACTCAGGCCGATCGAGATCGTCTGGAGTCGGCGCCTGACCGCCTCGGTCGGCATGTTTGCCTGTCGACAGGGACCACGAGTCTCCTCCCTTCTCGCCATGACTCCCAGTCATCGCGAAATTCGCCTCTCTCTTCCGCTGTTTGAACAGCTCGCCGCACGGACGCCATACGCGGAACAGGAGCTGCTCAACACCTTGGCTCATGAAATGATCCATCAATGGCAGTTCGATGTGCTGAAGCGTCGACCGGATCATGGCCTGGAATTTTTGCGAAAGATGACGCAGATGAATCGATCAGGGGAAGTAGCCGTGACGACATACCACTCGTTGGAAGAAGAAGTGATGGCCTTATCGAAATTCGCCTGGCGATGCCGAGACTGCGGCCGTCTCTATCGCCGGCACCGGAGGACGATCGAACCAAAGCGCCACCACTGCGGTGCCTGTCGCGGTGCTCTGCAGGAACTCATATGCCGCACACAACCCGTTTCCTGCCAGACCCCATCTCGTATGATTCCCCGCCCGCGCAGAACGACATCATCCGTTCCACCGAACGGATGCGATCGAGCGCTCGAACAGTTGACACTTCCATTGGGTTGATCCCGGAACATCCGAGGGCGGGATTATCAGCCATGTCCAAACCTGTGCCTCGCTCTTTCCCTTCGGAGGGACAGCCAAGTATGATGGAGTGACGATGACGAAGCTTCTGTCGCGAGAGGATCTTCTTTCAAAACTCTCAATTGAACGTGCCGAGGGCAAGCGTATCGTCTTTACAAACGGCTGTTTCGACCTCATGCATATCGGACACACGCGTTATCTGCAGGCGGCCAAAGCGCTCGGCGACGTCCTGGTCGTCGGTGTCAACAGTGACGCCTCGGTCCGTACGCTGGACAAGGCACCCGACCGACCCATCGTCCCTGGAACCCAACGGGCCGAGGTGCTGGCCGCCTTAGGCTGTGTGGATTTTGTCGTCATGTTCGACGAATCGGACCCTCTCCAACTCATCACGGCCGTCCAACCGGACGTCCTGGTCAAGGGCGGGGATTGGGCGATCGACCGAATCGTCGGGAGGGACTTTGTCGAAGCGCGTGGAGGTGTGGTCAAAACGATCCCGCTGGTTCCCGGTCTCTCCACAACCAGCCTTCTTCAACGCATCCGATCAACCGCGAAGTGATGCGTGCCTGAGACAAGCCTCCAACCCCCAACCTGGCTCGCTCCACTTCGTTCGGCTCTTGGCCAAGAACAAGCGCGAATCTGCCTGCTTGGAGCCCATGGCTCGACTGCAGCCTGCGCCCTGACCCTGCTGAATGATAACCGCCGAGTTATTCCAAACCGCGTCCGTCCATGGGTTGTGGTGACTTCGAACGACGACTCCGCTGAACGGCTGTTCAATGACTTGTCCTTCTTCCATGAGCTCATGGGCCTTCCGGTCGAAGATCTCGCCTGGTTCCCCGAATGGGAAACGCTCCCCTATGAGGCGACGGCGCCGCATGTCGGATTGATTGCGCACCGGATGACGACGCTCCATCGTCTATTGATCGCCCCTCCCGCCATCCTCGTCACCTCCGTCGCCGCTGCGATGCACCGTGTCATACCGCGCGCGACATTTGAGCAGGCGGCCTTTCGCTTTGGAACAGCGGAAGCCTTCGAACGGGACTCGCTCATCACCAACCTGCTTCGCCTGGGATACCGACGAGTGTCC
The DNA here is from genome assembly GCA_030123625.1 of Nitrospira sp. Taxonomy (NCBI): domain Bacteria; kingdom Pseudomonadati; phylum Nitrospirota; class Nitrospiria; order Nitrospirales; family Nitrospiraceae; genus Nitrospira; species Nitrospira sp. The sequence goes on along the minus strand of CP126121.1, from coordinate 2,653,726 downwards.
GTCGTGGAAATCCCAGGGGAATTCAGTATCCATGGCGGCATCGTGGATATCTTCTCGACCGCCTATGCCGATCCGGTCCGTGTGGAATTTCTCGGGGACCAAGTGGAATCGATTCGCCTGTTCGATTCCTCGACCCAGACCTCCATCGAAAAATTACACGATAGCTGGGTATTGCCGGCGCGGGAGTTCGTTCGGTCTCCGGACGACCCGGATGCGATCACGCCGATCCAAGCGGATGCGGAGTGGCGAAGCCCGGATCTGTACGATTCCATGGACACGCTGTTCGACTATCTCACCGCCGTTCCGTTCCTCGCCCTCGATCAACCGGATGCACTGAAAAAATCCTGCGAGGCGGCCTGGGAAAAAATCGACGACGGATATCTCCGTCATGTGGACCGTGATACCGCGCATCCCTATCCCTCGCCCGAACGTCTCTTCTTGACCTGGCCAGACATCCACCAGCGGATCGCGACGTGGCCCATGTTGGCTCTTGAGCCGCTGGCGGCACCGGACTCAACCTGGACGCAGACTTTTTCGTTTTCCGCTCAAACGCCGGGGAGTATCGGACTCGGTATCAGGGGCACCGCCTTCAGCCAAACACTGAGTCTGTTAGAAGGTCTTCGAAACGAACATCGGGTCGTCTTGGTGGCGCGAAGCCGAGGACAAGTCGACCGCTTGCTCGCCTTACTTCGAGAGCACGATTTGCCTGCCGACCCATGGAAACCGACGGTCTGGTCCGGCCAGAGGACCGGTAAGCTGCCGTTTTATGTTTTGCACGGCGATCTCTCCTCAGGGTTTCTCTCGGGAGACCTTCGTCTCGCGCTCTTGACGGAAGAGGAGCTCTTCGCGAAGGGCGCTCGCCACAAACCGCAGCCGAAAAGCAGAACGGCGACCTTTCTCTCCTCCCTGGAAGATCTGAACGTGGGCGACTACGTCGTGCATGTGCAGCACGGCATCGCCAAATATCGGGGGCTCAAGCGCCTCTCGGTCCAAGATTTCGAGAGCGATTTCCTGATTCTCGAGTTCTCCGGCGGAGATACGCTCTACGTCCCTCTCGATCGGTTGAACCAAGTCCAACGGTACAGCGGAGCCGAAAACCATGTTCCGCGGCTCGATCGTCTGGGCGGCACCAGTTGGGCCAAGACCACCGCGCGGGTGAAAAAGGATATCGAGGAGATGGCCCAAGAATTGATCGACCTCTATGCAAACCGCGAGCTGGTGAAGCGGAATGCGTATGGCACGACCACGACCCTGTACCACGAATTCGAAGCGGCCTTCGAGTACGAAGAAACAGCGGATCAGCTCAGGGCCATCGAGGACATCGGTCGCGACATGGAATCCACCAAACCCATGGACCGGCTGATCTGCGGAGACGTCGGATACGGAAAGACGGAAGTGGCCATGCGCGCAGCCTTCAAAGCCGTGGAACATGACCGTCAAGTGGCGGTGCTGGTCCCGACCACACTCCTGGCCCATCAACACTATGAAAACTTTGCCGAGCGATTCGCGCCCTTTCCGATGCGCGTCGCGTTGCTCTCACGATTTCAATCTCCCAAGGAAAGCAAAACCATTCTCAAGGATGTCGCGGCTGGAACGGTGGATGTCGTGATCGGCACTCACCGGTTGCTGCAGAAAGACGTGGCATTCCGGCAGCTCGGCCTCGTCATCATCGACGAAGAGCAATGGTTCGGCGTCAAGCATAAAGAAAGACTGAAGCAACTTCGCACCCAGGTCGATGTCCTGACCTTGACCGCCACGCCTATCCCGCGCACCCTCCAAATGGCGATGTCGAGCGTCCGGGATCTCTCGATCATCGATACGCCCCCCGCCGGACGATTGGCGATCAAAACCGAGGTCATCCGATTCAGCGAGAAGGCGGTGCGGGACGCCATCCTGCGCGAACTCGGGCGCGGAGGACAAGTCTATTTTGTCCACAATCGTGTCGAAACTATGGAGCGGATCGGGGCATGGCTGCACCAGTTGGTCCCCGAAGCGCGTATGGTCATGGCGCACGGGCAGATGGATGCCAGACCGTTGGAAGCCGTGATGCTGAAATTCGTGAAGCGCGAGGCGGACGTCTTGATCGCCTCGGCCATCATCCAGTCCGGACTCGACGTTCCCAACGCCAACACCATCATCGTCAATCGGGCTGATCTGTTCGGCTTAGCGCAGCTGTATCAGTTGCGCGGACGGGTCGGACGCGGCGGAGAGCAGGCCTACGCCTATTTCCTTATCCCAGATGAAGGTACGCTCACCGGCGATGCGCAGAAGCGATTGATCGCGATTCAGCAATTCACCGAACTCGGATCGGGATTCCGTATCGCCGCGGCAGATCTTGAGATTCGAGGGGCAGGCAATCTTCTGGGCAAACAACAGTCCGGCCACATCGCCGCGATCGGCCTGGATCTTTACATGCAAATGGTGGAACAGGCTGTCCAGCGGTTGAAGGGTCATGTGATGGAGGAAGAGCCGGACCCGACTCTGCAATTGCCGGTTTCGGCGTTTATTCCGGAACAGTATGTGGCCGATCCGCACCAGCGTCTGTCCCTCTATAAACGGCTGACGGCTTGTAGCCAAGTCGGCGAGCTGGCCCTGTTGCATGGGGAGATTCAAGATCGTTACGGCCCCCCTCCGGAACCGGTCGAACGACTGCTTGAAGTGATGCAACTCCGGACTCACGCCAAACGACTGCACCTGGCCTCGATCGAGGTGCACGGCCAATCGGTTACGATTGTGTTCCACCCGAAGGCGGTCATCCCCGAGACTTCCGTCCACCGATTGATGGACCAGCTCAAGAAGCGGCTACGGTTTCTGAGCCCGGCCTCCTTCGAGATCCAGATGCGTCAGGACGACTGGCCGTCGCTTTTTTCGGAACTCAACGCAATCTTGCAAAGCCTCGATCTCTGTGATACCAAGACCATCCAGAAGGCACCGACTGCCTCTTAATCGCAATCTGCATGTGCCACGACATATGATGCCCTTCCGCATCCTGTTCTCCTGTCGAACATATTGTTTGTCGGGGCTGCTTGTCGGCACGTTGGCCGGTTTGGGACCGATGGTGTCGGGATGCGCCGAGCGACAGGAAGAACCGGTCGTCGCCTTGGTGAACGGACGAGCCATCACTCAAACCGAATTTGACCTTCGGTGGGGCGAGCTCTCCAAGGCTACACGCTCCCGCTATGAGCAGGAAGGCGGTAAGCGAAGATTCCTGGATGAACTCATCACCCGGGAGTTGCTGATGCAGGAGGCCCGTCGCCGGGGCCTTGATCAGGACGATACGATTCGGGACAAAGCACAGCGGTATAAAGAGCAGCTGATTCTTGACGAACTGTTGAAAGACAAGCTCCAATCCAAGGTCGAGGTCACCCAGGCCGAACTCAATGCCTATTACGAAAAGCACGCCAGCCAACTCTTGGACCCCTTGAAAGCCAATGTCTCGTTGATGCTCCTTCCGAATGTGTATGCCGCCAGAGACCTTGAGGCACAGGTGCATCGAGGCGGGAGCTTTGCGAAGTTTGCGCTGCGATACTCGATCGACGACAAGACGAAATCCAAGGGCGGCGAGCTCGGACCCTATCGAAAAGGACTGGTCCCCCCCGAAGTCGATTCCGTCATCCATACCCTCAAAATCGGGATGGTCAGTGCACCGATTAAAACCGACAACGGCTATTACTTGGTCATGCTGACCCCTCTGGATGAAGCCATTATCCAAGCCGACTTGGCGACACAGGAACGGCTCCGTCAGGAATTACTGTCCGAGAAACGCCGCAAGCGATTCGAAGAAGTCATCGCCGATATTCGGGCACATGCCGTGATTCGCTTCGCCGGAGCCTCCCGCCATATCACCGAGGACACCGGTAAACGTTGACCTGACTCGATTCCACAAGATTTCTCTATTTCGTGTAGAATTGTTCGTTCCAGCACCATCAGGTGAAAGGATCATGAAACGCGTTGTGCCGTCATTCGATCGGCTGGTCCGATTCAAGGTGCCGTTAGCCGTGTTGATAATCTCCACCTGGTTCCCGGCCTTTTCCGAGGCTCATTTGCAGGACCGCATCGTCGCCATCGTCAATTCCGAATTAATCATGTTGTCGGATGTGAAGCGCGAATTTGAAACGGAGCAAGAGCGGCTTTCCCGTGAGCACCGGGGAAACGATCTTCCCCAGCGGCTGAAGACCGCGGAATACATGGCCTTGACGAAGCTCATCGAGCGGCGATTGCAATTGCAGGAAGCCAAAGCCAAAAAGGTCGAGGTGTCCGACCTGGAAGTCAAGCATGCGCTTGAACAGATGAAGCGGCAAGGCAGCCCCTTTGACATCACCAATGCGGACCATGTGCAAGCTGTGCGCGATCAGCTCCTCCTCATGAGAGTCGTGGATCTGCATATTCGCGGCAACATTACCGTCGGAGACTCTGAGCTCAAGCGGTTCTACCAAGAGCATCGTGACCGGTTCGCCCTTCCCGAAGAGTACCAACTGAGCCAGATCATTATTCACCCGCGCTCGTCGGATGGATTGGCCGATGCCTTGACGAAAGCCCGCCGAGCCATGGACGACTTGAAGCGGGGAGAGAAATTTGAAGAGGTCGCCATGCAGTATTCCGACGGCGCCAATGCCTTGCAAGGAGGACGACTGGGATGGGTCCGACAGGGTGAACTCCTTCCCGCCATCGAACAAGCGGTCGCCCATTTAGTGCCGGGAGGAATCTCGAACATCATCGAAAGCTCCGAGGGGATCCAGATCATCCGCATGGATGACCGGAAGCCGAAACAGTTTCGCCGATACGAGGACGCACGGCGGGAAATTCAGGAACTGGTCTATCAGCAGAAGAGCGATGACATGTATCAATCCTGGCTCATTGAGCTCAAAAACAAAGCGTACATCGAGATCAAATTCGAACAAGTCGCCGAAAAAGCGCAGCCACAGTCTGTGCGTTCGACACCATGAGTAGAGATCAAACCATGTCCGCCGGACGCCTTCCGGCTACCTCGCGTAGAGCTCCCCACAGCCGATCCCGTCCGTCCCCGGTCTCCGACGAATAGGGAATCAACAGTTCGCCGTCGGCCAGCCCCAGAGCACGGTGTGTCAACCTCAGGGTGCGCGCCCGTTCACTGGGTCTCAACCTGTCGACCTTGGTCGCCACGACAAGGGGATTCCGGCGGATTGAACGGAGCCACGCGATGGTCTGACGATCCTGGTCGGTCACGACGCGGCTGTCCACCAACATCACGATCCCGATGAGCGAGGCTCGACCGACGAGATAGTCTTCGATCAACGGTCCCCACTGGGTGCGGACGGATTTCGACACTCTGGCAAATCCGTAACCGGGTAGATCCACGAGATGGAATTGCGCCAGGTCCGGGTCTGAAGTCGAGACGAGGAACACATTCACAGCCCTCGTCTTTCCAGGCGTCCGGCTAACCTTCGCCAGGTCCCGGCGATTCAGCAACGAATTGATCAACGACGATTTACCCACATTGGAGCGCCCCACAAAGGCAATTTCATGAAGTGGACCGGACGGAAATTGTTCTGGAGTGACGCAACTTTTGATAAACTCAGCTCCGAAGATTTTCATGCCGACAGGCCGATCGATGGATGCAAGACGGAAGACAAATTACAGTCCGACCTTTCTGCGTCACTACACATACGATCCTCCTCCACGCAAGTCAACCGGCCGACGCCGGGTGACCCGTGTTCTCCTCTGGGGCACCCTGCTCATCGGACCTCCTTTAAGCATCCTCGCGCTGAGCTGGCTCAGCACTCTTCCCGACACAGACCTCCTTGCCCGAACCAACCCAACCTCGACGGCGCTCATGGACCATCGGCTGGCACGAACAACCGAACAGGGACGCTCCGGCAAGCGACAATGGATCTGGACACCCCTGAGCCGAATCGCGCCGGAGTTGCAACGTGCCGTGATCGCGGCGGAAGACGCCTCGTTCTTTGTTCATGAGGGATTTGATTGGGAAGGCATCCGCGACGCCGCGCTGTACAATTTGGAAGCAGGGGAGCTCAAACGAGGCGGGAGTACCATCACCCAGCAGCTGGCGAAGAATCTGTATCTGTCCTCAGAACGTTCGCTGTTCCGCAAAGCCCGCGAGGCTTTGATCACACGCTCGCTCGAACACCAGTTGACCAAGACACGGATCCTCGAACTGTACCTCAATGTCGCGGAATGGGGACGCGGCGTGTACGGGGCGGAAGCCGCGGCTCGTCATCATTTCGGGAAATCCGCCTCCGACTTGACCACAGACGAAGCAGCCTGGCTGGCTGCCATTCTACCCTCACCACTCCGATATGATCCCATCAGACAAACCGCTTTCCTCACCCGCCGACACCAGCGTATCCTCCGGTGGATGGATAAGGCGCTGATCCAGCGTGTCCATTCGTAATCACTGCATTGCGGCAATACTTCGATTCGGCTAGGATGCCGCCCCATGTTTATCTCTAGCGTCGAGACACGCTGATATGGCAATTCGTCTGAACGACGCAGAGATTTCCCGCCTTTTGGCCGAACGCAAACCTTTACCGCCTGATTATCGTGAGCGCATCCAGACAAAGCCGAAACGTGGCCACAAGGAACGTGAGTTGGATGTCAAAGGCGCCGACGGTTCCGAGTTTCGACTGATTCTTCGTCAGAGACTGCGGGTTTGACGTGCCTCTCGACACGCAAGGGACTCTCTTCGAGGAGGATATTTAGCCATGCCCATTGAGACAATCGAGCGGGATTTCAAACAGAAAGTTTGCGAAAGCCTCCGTCTCGCTTCTGAAGGTGTGGACCGGTATCGAGTGTTCACGCCATTTCTGTTCGAGGATGGCGACCATTTGGCAATTGTCCTTAAACGGGAGCAAGGCCGTTGGATGCTTTCTGACGAGGGACACACATACATGCATCTGACCTATGAGCTGGATGAAAAGGATCTGCAGCGGGGTACGAGACAAAAGATCATTACGAGTGCACTCTCTGCCTTTGCGGTCGATGACCGCCACGGTGAATTGATCCTCGGCATTCAGGATGACCACTATGGAGATGCACTCTATAGTTTTGTGCAGGCATTGCTCAAGATCTCGGACGTGACCTACCTTTCTAGAGATCGCGTCCGCTCAACATTCATGGAAGATTTCCGCACTTTCATGCAGGAGCGAGTTCCAGATTCGCGCCGGCGCTTCGACTGGTACGATGCTGGTCACGATCCTGAGGGCAAGTATGTGGTGGATTGCCGAGTCAATGGGATGGCGCGCCCGCTCCTTGTCTATGCCCTGCCCAACGACGACAAGGTTAGAGATGCCACTATAGGCTTACTTCAGTTTGAGCGATGGAGGTTGCCGTTCCGTTCCGTTGGGGTATTCGAGGATCAGGAGGAGATCAATCGGAAAGTTCTGGCCCGATTTAGCGATGTCTGCGAAAAGCAGTTTTCCAGCCTCGCGGCCAATAAAGACCGCATCGGCAGATACCTAGAGGAGACCATTGGTCAAGGCTAAGAATCTTCGATGCTGATGCCACTAGGCGTGCCGACGTTCATCAACGATCGTTTGCGTCAGTGAACCGGACACAGCTTTTAGCGCTTCGCGGGCCTGTGCCGACGTAATACCAGGCAGAAGCGCCTCCTCAAGCCGGTATTCGTGCCCAGCAGACACTTTGAGGCCGAGCCGCTCCAACTGACCGCGCACAGCCGCCTTACGGGCACTTGGTTTAATCGGAACAGCCGGTGTTGGGGGCTGCGACATGTTCATCTCTTTACCATCTACGATGGGGAAAAGACAGCAAGAACCCGCGTACATTGCAAAAATGTTCTGTCAGAAGACAGGCTGGATTTCCGCTAACCCGCGTTAGTCCGTCGATTCAGCGCCCGTGTCACCCACCTCCGTAAAATCCTGCTCGCCGAAGATGGCCGATTCGTAGATGTAGTGTTTGAATTCGAGCAAGTTATGGGACGGGTCTTCCAGAAAGAACGTGCGATGCTCTATGCGCGTGCCAGGAAATCGCACACGCGGCTGCTGGTAGAATGGAAGACTCTTTGCCTTGGCCAGATCAGCCAACGCCTGCCATTCTTCCAGTGAAAGAACCACCAGCCCGAAATGACTGGGGTAGATTCCTTTCTGCTTCGAAGGCTGTTCCGGCACAAGATGCGCGACGAGTTGATGGCCGGCCAGACCGAGCGTAACAGCATGTTTCGATCGACGCCCGACGGTACAGCCAAGACCATCGGCGTAGAACCGAAGCGTGGCTTCAATATCATGAATTGGAAACGCTAGATGAAACAAACTATTGCTCATTGAAATTTATCTCCCACTGTCGGATACCCTTTTCCATTCCACCATCCGGCTATCATGTAATTGGTGGAATGGCGAATGGTAAATTGTCCTTGAGGAGTGAGGACCAGACACCCCGCAGATCCATCGATCCGAGCAACCAGCTTCCGCAAAACGAGCCGTGCCGCCATCGCCGGTGTCTTCACTTGAGCTAATCGATCGCAAATTTCTTTGGCCACCGCCAGGCGGATGATGCTCTCACCCCATCCCGTCATTGAGACGGCGCCCGTTTCATTATCCGCATACACCCCGCAGCCGACGAGCGGCGTATCTCCGACTCGCCCAGGCAACATACGATCGATCCCGCCCGTCGAAGCGCCGGCGGCGACTGTCCCCGTTCGATCGAGTGCGACGGCCCCGACCGTCCCATGTCGATTTTTCGTCGCTTTCATCCGCTTGAGCACAGAACCATACGACGACATGAGCCGTGGAGTCGGAGGTTGCTGACGCTCCATCTTGAAATACTCGGCAAACTTCTTAGCCATCGGCCCTACGAGCAGGACATGATCCGTTTCTTCCATCACGAGGCGCGCCACGGTGATGGGATGCACAATCCCTTCAAGAGAAGCCACCGCCCCGGCGCGCAGGCTATCCCCTTCCATAATGGACGCATCCATTCTCCGGACGCCATCCAGTTGCAGCCGCGATCCTTTTCCGGCATTGAAGAGGCCGCTACGCTCGAGAACCCGAATGGTGTGTTCGACAGCAATCAATGCCGAGCTGCCGCGATCCAGTAAATGATAGCCGACTTGCAAAGCGGCACGTAAGCACGCGGCTTGTGGTGAGGTCATGGCGCGGGAGCCGGCACCCCCGTGCGCAAGAATGATGGGACGAACGGATTTCAATTCAAGAGCAGATCCCGGGTCTTTCGATAGGCTGGATTCTGCATGCGATCCAGATCGGACCGCACAAACCCCAGACCCGTTACGCAGAGTTCAAAGTTTTCGGATAATTTTTGAAACAAGGGCAAATTGCTTTCGGCATCATCGCGGCCGATTTGCGCGACGATCCCGTAGGACCGTTTCCCCGTCTTCACATAGTCCACAAGGAAGTCCTTGTGATAGATACGCCCGGCCGATTTGAGCCGTCGAAGGTATTCGGGAAAGAGTCCGGCCATGAACAGCGTGAAATCGCCGATGTGACGATGGACATCCCGTTCACGGTCCAGCGACTGGGCTTCGAGCATGACTTCCGACTCGAAGAGCAAATCGACGACGCTATCGACCGGCTGGTTCTGTCGATTTCTAATCTTATAGAGCTGATCCGTATGGGTAAAATCGACCAACAGGTCGGAGACGTACGAGGTGACCTTGGCATCGGGCCAGCCAAGGTGTTCCGTGAAGCTCTTTTCGGTCAATGCACCGAAGAGTTGCCGGAGCGGGTGCCGTTGAGGAACTTGAGTGCTCATCTCCACCTCCTGCGAAGGCCGATGAGGCTTGAACTCAGTATACCAGATCTTGACTACGAACCGGTTTCCACTCTTGTTGATCCTATCGGAACTCCTCCGCTGGACCTTGAGTCGAGACTAACGCGCATCCCTGCTGTCTACCACAAAGGTCACGGGCCCGTCGTTCACCAAGGCCACCTGCATATGCGCGGCAAAAACTCCCATCTCCACCGACGTCCCACATGCCCGCAGATCAGCCGCAATCCGTTCATAGAGACGCTTGGCCAAATCGGGAGGAGCAGCCCCCTCAAAGCTGGGGCGGCGGCCGTTGTCGGTCTTGCCCAGCAGAGTGAATTGGGAGACCAACAACACAGTGCCACCCACATCCGTCAATGATCGATTCATTTTTCCTTGATCATCGGCGAACATGCGGAGGTTCCGAATCTTGTCGACCACATACCGTGCGTCAGATTCGTCATCGCCTTTTGCGACACCCAACAAGACCATCAAGCCATGTTGGATCCGGCCCACGACTTTGCCATCCACTTCGACGGAGGCACTGGTCACACGCTGAAGGACGGCTTTCATGGTGAGATCGATAGGGCAATGGTCATTCGTTGTGGATCATCTGTATCGGCATCTTCGTCCTTGACCATTGATCAATGACTAATGACCAGATTTCAAACAACGCAGCGTCCCTTCGAGGGAGAGCAGCTTGCGTTTCATCGATAGTCCTCCCGAGAACCCGCCGAGCGAGGCATCGTGGGCGACAATTCGGTGACAAGGGACGACGATCGGCAACGGATTGGCGCCCACCGCATTGCCGACCGCCCGGGCGTAGTGCCTGCCTCCAACCCGTGCGGCAATCCATTGGTATGAACGGAGCTTTCCATACGGTACCCGCTGCAACGTCCGCCATACTTGCCGTTGGAACGATGTCCCCTGCGACAGATCAAGCGGCACATCAAAGGTATTCCGTCTCCCGGCAAGATAATCGAGCAGCTGCCGGCGGGCTTCTTCCAGTTGCGCAGATTTCCCTTGTTGCAATGGCCCATCACACTGTACTCTGAGATCGAATTCGACAGCCCGCTTCGACTGTTTCGGCAACACGATCGCTTGAATCCCTTTTGTGGATTCCGCGATTCCCATCCAACCCCAGGACGAACGAAAGATCATCGCACACCGCATAGACGCTCCTTGTTATGCCGTCAAGCGACCCAATTTGTTTCGTACCATTCCCCACACGACCCCGAGTTCCTCCGACCGAAGCAACACATGAACACCGAGATATCCCCCGACACTCAACCCCACAGATGCAAAAAGCATCACGGATTTCATGACCCATTCGGCAGGGTGGGTCCATATCTCTGCTCCAGCCATCCACCAGCATGCGATGATCAGCGGAATACATGCTGCGAGGACTCGAAGGGAAGAGCGTCCCACCGCTCCCCAGTCAACTCCGCCCAGTCTCCGATTCAATACCGCTACCAGAATGACTCCGTTGACCATGGACGCCAATGCCGTGGCGAGCGCCAAACCGGCCGCGCCAAGTACAGACATCAACACCAGCGAGAAGAGGATATTCGCCGCCAGCGCGACCGCCGCCGAAATGGCCGGCGTCTTGGTATCTTGCATCGAATAGAACGCCGAGACAATGATACGGACGCCCCCGAATGCCCACAAGCCGACCGCATAGCAGAGAACCGCCAACGCGGTCTCTGCCGTGTCTTGCGCGGTGAACGTGCCATGCTCGAAAAAAAGATGCACGATCGGTATGCGCAGCAAGATCAAACCCACCATCGCCGGCACGATGATGAAGAGAATCATGCGCAAACCGAACCCGAGCGTGGTGCGCAGTTCGTCCAACGCGCCTCGCGCCGCTTGGGATGATAACGTCGGTAAAATCGCCGTCGCCAAGGCCACCCCGAAGATTCCGAGTGGAAATTGAATCAGCCGCATGCCGTAAAACAGATAGGTCGGTCCGCCGGCAAAGAACGACGCCAATACCGTACTCACCGTCAGATTGATCTGAGTCACGGACAGGCCGAGCAGCGTGGGCACCATTAATGCGCCGATCCGGCGCAAGCCCGGATGGCCCGGCTCGAATCGAAAGCCGAACAGCAATCCCCGCAGTTTCAGGCTGGGAAGCTGCATGGCGAACTGGGCCGCCCCTCCTGCCACCACGCCGATCGCCACCCCGATGATCGGTTCTTCCAAATGCGGAGCCAGCCAAGCGGCGCCGACAATGATAAAGATATTCAGGAAAAGCGGTGAGAAGGCCGGCGCTGCAAAAGCTCGTACAGAATTCAGAATGCCCATGGCCAAGGCCGCCAAGCTGATGAACAGCAGATACGGAAACATGACTCGGGCGAGCAACGTCGTGAGGGCGAGTTTGTCGGGATTGTCTTGAAATCCCGGCGCGAGCAGCTGGACAAGCCAGGGAGCGGCCACAATCCCGACCATCGTCACCAGCGTGACGATGGTCAGGAGCGTCGTGAAGACCGCGCTGGCGAGTTCCCATGCCTCCTGTTTGCTCCGTGTCGTTCGGTATTCCGTGTACACGGGAATGAAGGCGGATGACATCGAGCCCTCGGCAAACAGCTCGCGGAGGAGGCTGGGGATGCGGAACGCGATGAAAAAAGCGTCCGCAGCCGGCGTCGCCCCGAACAACCTGGCCAATACCATGTCGCGGATGAAGCCGAGGATACGGCTGGAAAATGTGGCGACGCCGATCACCCCAGCCGCTTTGACGACCGATTGATTCTCGTCTTGAAGTTTCGCAGGAGCGCCGGTCGACACGATGGGCTCTGACATGGACCCGGATTCTAACGGAACGATCGCGAGCCGTCTATCGACACGGCAATTTCATTGCTGTGACTCTGCCAGAGGCCTGAAAGGTATTTGTCGTACGATGCTAAGATTTCATTGTTCGACAGAAGCCTTCGAGATGGGCGGGACCGCCTTCATCTCATTTACACACCTACTGCTTATACCTCGTCGGGACGCATGGAGCCCCTAGACTGCTCCACTTAAACCGAGCCTCATGGTACTATTAGCGCCGCTGAAAACGACTGCATGGAGTTAGATCTAATGGCAAGCTTTAGCTATTCCTACTCCTTTTGATACTGCGACGTGTGGCCTATGGATTAACCGCAAACGGGTGCATAAGTCCTATGAGGAAGAAGGCTGACCATACGGCTCATAGGCTGCGGAGACGATCGAGTCATCTCCGAGTAATCCCGCTGTCCTCAAAATTCTGATGAATGCGAAATGGGGTGATCGAACGATCCTTTCGCATGGTCAGACCAACAGCACCTTCTTAGTATAGCTTATTGCTGACAACGGATCTGACAGTCTATGAACTACAGAAGAGAGATCGACGGGCTTCGGGCTTTTGCGGTCTTGCCGGTGATCCTGTTTCATGCCGGTTTTCAAACATTCAGCGGCGGCTTCGTCGGCGTCGATATCTTTTTCGTGATCAGCGGCTATCTCATTACGTCTATTATCCTCGAGGAGCAACACGCCGGCACTTTCGGTCTCCTAGGGTTTTATGAACGCCGAGCAAGGCGAATACTACCCGCACTGTTTGTCGTCCTGGCGGGTTGTTTGGTATTGGGCTGGCTGTGGTTGTTGCCCATTGATATGAAACTGTTTTCGGAAAGCTTGGTAGCCGTCCCGGCCTTTGCTTCCAACATCTTGTTCTATGCGACAGGCAGCTACTTTGAGCCCGCGGCCGAACTGAAACCTCTGCTGCACACATGGAGCCTCGCCGTCGAGGAGCAATACTATGTGGTGTATCCGATCCTGTTGTTGCTGCTCTGGCGGTTTGGACAAAAATGGATAGTTGGTTTGCTTGCCGGACTAGCGTTCGCGAGCATGGTGGCCGCGCAGTGGGGTTCGCACACGGATCCAACATTCACCTTCTTCTTACTGCCGACACGAGCTTGGGAGCTTTTGATCGGCGCATTGGTCGCGTTCTATCTCTTTCAGGAAGGGCATGGCCGGGCTACAACTGATCATCGGATCGTGAACGAGGCAGTCAGCGTGTGTGGCGTCTTGCTTTGCGTGTATGGAGTACTGAGTTTTGATGCATTGACTCCTTACCCAAGTGCCTATGCCCTACTGCCGACCATTGGCGCAGCCCTTATCATCGTATGTGCGACACCCCGCACAATGGTCGGCCAACTCCTTGGTCACAAATCATTCGTAGCAGTCGGATTGATAAGTTACAGCGCCTATCTCTGGCACTATCCGCTCTTTGTGTTTGCGAGACATCGTTCAATCGAACCGCTCAGTCCAGCGTTGCTCTTGTCATTAGCGGGCTGTTCATTCCTCTTCGCCTATGTGAGCTGGAAATATGTGGAGACTCCTTTTCGGAGTCGGCAATTCCTCGCACGTCATCACCTGGTCGCAGTAGCCGCCGTCTGCAGCGTGGTGTTTGTCGCGATAGGGCTGGTGGGATACGTGAATGGCGGCTTCCCGAAACGGGTGAGCGATGCCGTGATGGAGGCTCAGAGCGCCCAGTTTGATCCACTGGACTGTATGTCCGAAGTCGGACGGTATACCCCGGTGCGTGAGAGTTGTGTCTTGGGTGCACGCGTGAATGTCACGGGAGCGTTGTTAGGGGATTCTATTGCTGGTGCGCTCGGCTTTGAACTAAGGAGAAGCCTGGAAGACCATTCGCTGGGATTTTCCAATATGAGCTATGGGCACTGTCCTCCAATCTTAGATGTGTACCGTATAGACCAAGGGAGTACCCATCGATGTCCCGAACACAACCGAGAAGTCTTTGAATATGTGAGAGAGAACGGCAATTACCACACGCTGATATTTGCTGGGTACTGGACGGCGTATCTTGAGGGTGCACTGTTGGACGTCATGGTGAATGGGGTCAGGGCGAGAACTCCCAACGAGACACGAAAACCAGCGCTTCAAAAGGCGTATGTCGATTCACTCTTGAGATATATTCATACCGGGAAAACAATTATCTTAATCTACCCCATCCCAGAAGCTGGCTGGCATGTCCCGCGCTATCTGGCTAAAAAAGCCATGTTTGCGAGCCCCAATCAGGATGAGAAGGATGTGACTACGAGTTACGAATCCTATGCCATGAGGAACAAAGATACTATCCAGATTTTGGACAGTGTTGGTGAACATCCCAACCTCATTCGCATCAGGCCGGACATCATCTTTTGTAATACCTATGTGCCAGACAGGTGTGTAGTACAGCTCAACGGTGTCTCGCTCTATCGAGACGAGTTTCATTTGTCGAATGCCGGCGCCCGCTTCGTGGTCCACGAGATCATGAAGCACCTTGATGACAAAGCATCCAGCATGGCAAGTGCCGGTTTTTAATTTTGAGATAGGATGCTCAGGCAGGTGCCTTGGTGTGACGAGACAGTCCGTCATCAAATGTGGATTCGCGGAACGATTGAAGAAAGAAGTAAAGAATGCAGTTGACTTCTTACTGAGTGGGATTCCCTGGCGCTGGACGGGGCTTCGCGCCAGGAGACCCGTTGTTCGATCGATCATGCCGCGAGTCTTTGAACCGGCTGCCGACTGGTCGTGCTCACAATATTCGGCCCGACCTCGCGCAGCACCTCAACCTTGGCTTGAGGCTTCATCTCCAGCGTTCCATTGAAGACCACTCCCTCTTCCATCGAAAGCACCGGCGTGGTCAGGCTGCCTTGGACAACAGCGGGAGCGCAGAGCACAATCTGGTCCTTCGCTTGAATATCGCCATGGATGGTTCCGTGACATACCACCGTCCCGGCTGTGACCTTCGCCTTAATCACTGCCTCAGGCCCCACAAGCAAACCGCCGTCGGTATGAATTTCGCCGTCCAAGGATCCATCGATCCGTACCGTGCCGGAATAGGTAATGATCCCCTTGAACTCGACATCTTTTCCGACGAAGGCGACCTCATCCGGAAGAATCGGGCCGCTCTTTTTTAATGCACTACGGTTATCCTCCACCCACCGACCTTGTTCCCGCTCCGCCTCTCCTGTCTCTTCCTGCTTCCACATAATCTCACTCCCTCCTTATCATCATATGTCGATCGGTCCGCCGGGCCTCTTCTCTATCGGTCGGCCACGGTATTTTATTGAGCGCTCAGGTAGGATAGGGATTCCTTAAGGTTCCTGGACCAATTCATTCGATAATTCATCAGGATTGTCGCCCGGGCGACCGGGACAGACTTCCGCGAGAAGACCACCGCAGGTCTGAATGCTCCGGCATAACCCGCCGACAATATCACCGGCTTTCAATCGATCGACGGCAGCCTCGACGACTAACGACCACCGCTCCATCGGCACGCGTTGAAACAAAGGTTGATCGGGGAGCACATAGACCTGATGCTCTAAGAGAGACACCATGATCAGTACACCCGTGCGTTCACGAGTCCGAGAGACCGCATGCTGCGCGAAGGCCCGCTCGGCCCGAAGACGGACCTTTTGATGCATACGATCCGTGGAAGTGAAGAGACGAATGATAGGAACAAGACTGCCGAGCCATGCTCCTGCGCCATAGGCCAGGATGGTCGCCAGTACCAGCCACGCCGCATTGGAGGCATGCCAGCCCCATGGCAGCCAGAATATTTCCGTGGTCAGCAACATAGTGAGTGTCACGAGCGCGAGGATGATGCCGGCGCGGTGTTGCGCATCACGATAGAGCCCCGACCGGCTGACGATCATTGGAACGATTTCCGCATTCGTGTATTGTTCCGCCGCATGCACGGCCAGCCTGATCCGCTCCCGTTCATCGGCCGTGAGTGTCAGTCTTTCACCAGTTTCCACTGGCACCTCCTCCTCCGAAATTACCTCCTCCCCCGCTGAACCCACCTCCACCGCCGAATGAACCTCCGCCCCACCCGCCACCGCGACTGCTGTACCACATCCAATCATCTATACCGTTGTACCGACTTCTCCTTCCCCCCGTGCCGGAGGCACCAATCATCAGCAACAGAAACAAGGTGATGCCGCTCGCCATGAGTGCGGGGACCAACCATGGCGCCAGCACTGTGGAAATTCCTGCACCCGCGAGCGACCCGATCACGCGATGGACGTTCATGAATACGAGCCCGACAACTACTCCGACAATGACGGCGACGAGCACCTTCCCAATGACATCGCTCTCCTGCTGAGGAACCACCTTCTCGGACGCCTGGTAGGTTCCTTCGATGGTTTTGACGATCGCGTTGATGCCCCCTGTCACCCCACCGGCCATATCGCCGGCTCGAAACCGAGGCACGATTTCATTTCTGATGATTTGTGCCGATCGAGCGTCGGTCAATACGCCTTCCAATCCATACCCGACTTCAATGCGGACCTTGCGCTCCTTCATCGCCACAAGCAATAGAACGCCGTTATCAGTTCCTTTTTGACCGAGCTTCCACGTGGTTGCTACAAGATGGGAAAATTCTTCGAGAGATTCGCCTTCGAGGGAGGGAACGATCAGGACAACTACTTGATCACTCGACTGAGTTTCATGGGCCGCCAGTTGAGCTGTCAGCGACTCAACCGTGGAGCTCGGCAAGACATGGGCGAGATCGACGATCCGGCCGGTCAAGGGGGGAACGGCAAGGGCGAATGCTAGGAAGGGTAAGGTTAAGGTTGCAGCTAAGGCCAAGGTTAAGGCGCAGAAGGGGACGCCGTAGTATCTTCTCCGACGCAACTGCACCGTCCCCCTCAACCTCAGCCTCAACCTGAACCTAAAATTTGACTTCAGGCGGTTTTGCTACAGTGTTCTCATCGGCAACCGTAAAGTTGGGTCGCTCTTCCAGGTGCAGTAGCTTCGCTGTGAGGTTGGTCGGGAAATACCGGACCATCTTGTTGTATTCCGCGACTCGGTCGATGTACCGCTTACGCGCCACGGTAATCCGGTTTTCCGTCCCTTCCAGCTGACTTTGGAGATCCCTGAAATTTTGGTCGGCTTTCAGGTTGGGATAATTTTCGGCAATGGCGATCAGCCGGCCTAGCGCCGATGTCAGACCGGCTTGGGCATTTTGAAATGCCTCGAATGCGGCTGGATCTTTTAGTACCTCGGGCGTCACTTGCATCCCCGTTGCCTTGGCTCGGGCGTGTACGACGCTCTCAAGCGTCTCTTTTTCATGGGCCGCGTATCCCTTGACCGTCGCGACAAGATTGGGAATGAGATCGGCACGCCGCTGGTATTGATTGATCACTTCACTCCACGCCGCCTTCGTATCTTCGTCCAGGCCTTGGAGATCGTTGTAACCGCAACCGGACACAGACAATATCCCGATCATCACGACGGTGATCAGAGATTTTTCCCGCCAAATACGCCCCATCGTTCCCTCCTTCAGCAGTAGAGCAGGACGCAGTATCTCCCTCTCTTCGATCATGCTACCATGGGCATAATCATTAAGATATGTCGGTCAAGAGAGCCTATGACACGAAAGCAATCGGTTCATACAGCTGGCGGGTTTCAAGTGCGACACCGAACATTGGGCATCTACCAAGGCAGTGCGATCGACCTCGCCTTTTGGTATCCCTCGTCAGGCATGCCCGAACACGGGCTCTGCCGATTTTCGACAAGAGACAAGGCCCAAACATTGATCGATGTGCTCTGCTCGCCGACCTGCATGGAACAGATGGCTCGAAACGATTTGACCATCGAGCCCTACGATATTGATGAGCATGACCGCTTGATCACTGAATATCCGCTGCCGTCTGCCTGGGAGACGCCTATCTAGACTGAAGATCCGGTGACAATCGGCTCGGCGGCTTTGGAAAGAACGGAAGAGGTGGTGCCCGAGTGTGATTGGATGAAGGTCAGAAGCCGTTTGTCCTCTTGGGCCTTCCGGAGGAACTTGAAAGCAATCCCGCGCGCACTGACCGACTTCACCATGGCAGCGACTTCGACGGGAGGTTCGTTCTCGGCGACGACGATCTCCAGATAAAAAATGTCGTCCACGTGCACGTGAGTTTCACTCTTGATAATGCAACCGCCCAGGGAAAGGTCCATCACGGTTCCCTCGCCTCTGACTTTCCCTCCGGAAAAAGACAGACAAAGCCGTACGGGAATACGAAGATGTTCACGGCGATCCATGGGACGCGAAGGTCCGGCGATGCTGAGACGGCGGCCAAGAAACCGGAGGCGACAGTGTCCACAATGATACGGAACAATCCAAATCAATGCCGCGGCCAGTTCACGCGGCGATTGTGGCCGCACACGAAGCGCTCCGTCCTTTCGACATCGTGGGCAAATTACGTGACGCTTCATTCGGTTTCATCTCCGGCCACGTAAGGATTGTGCTGCACCCTCATTCGCACTATAAAGGCCTTTCCCTCACAGTCAAGTTGATTGCCATCTGGCGCAAATCGGCCTCTATCAGCCTTCTACACCCATGGAGATGTCGGCCATTGAGTCTCGGCATTCGCTTGTTTCCGTGATCGAAACGAGAGGACCGTGCCGTCAACTATCCGCTAAGTGGACTCTGCATGGGGAGATTCCGGCTCAGCGGGAAAGCTCGATTCGACGACACCGGCCCGGAGATATTCGCGATTGAGCCTGGCGATGAAACGGACGCTGATGCGTTTCGGACAGACGGCTTCACACTCGTTTTGATTGCCGCAGGAACCGAATCCTTCTCGATCCATGGCTTCCAGCATCGTCTGCACCCGCCGGGTACGTTCAGGCTTTCCTTGCGGCAAGAGCGCCAAGTGAGACACCTTGGCCGCCACAAACAGCATGGCCGATGCATTTTTGCACGCCGCCACACAAGCCCCACAGCCGATACAGGACGCGGCATCCATCGCGATTTCTGCCTGGTCCTTGCTGATTAACAGGACGTTTCCGTCCACCGCTCCACCGGTATGGACGGAGATGTACCCCCCGGCCTGCATGACCCGATCCAACGCTCGGCGATCCACCACCAGGTCCTTGATAATGGGAAACGCTCGCGCGCGCCATGGCTCAATTGTGATGACGGCTCGGTCGGAAAACCGCCGCATGTACAACTGACAGGTGGTAATGCCGCGATCCGGACCATGCGGGATGCCATTAATTACGAGCGAGCAACTTCCACATATCCCTTCACGGCAATCCTGCTCGAACGCTATCGGCTCTTCTCCCTTGGCGATCAATCCCTGGTTCACACCGTCGAGCATTTCCAGGAACGACATGCCGGAGCTCACGTCATGAGCCTCATACGTCACAAACCGGCCTCCCTCATCAGGACCCTTCTGCCGCCAAATGTTCAACGTGAATTTCATGAGGCTGACTACTGATAACTTCTCGTTGTCGGTTGTACAAACTCGAAGGTCAGAGGCTCCTTGTGCAAGATGGGCGATGCCCCGTCTCGGTATTCCCATGCGGCCACATGCGCGAACCGGCCGTCGTCACGTTGCGGCTCGCCGTCGTCCGTCTGATATTCTTCTCGGAAGTGCGCTCCGCATGACTCCTCCCGATGCAACGCATCGTGACAGAGCAGTTCGGCAAATTCGAGATAGTCCGCCACTCGTCCCGCATACTCCAACTCTTGGTTGAAGGTCTCTCCTGCTCCTGGCACCATCACATTCTGCCAGAATTCTTCCCGGAGCAACGGAATCGACGTCAGCGCTGATTTGAGCCCGTCCTCATTGCGGGACATGCCGCAATGATTCCACAACAACTTGCCGACTTCCCGATGAAACGAGGCGGCCGTTCGACGCCCCCTGATATTCAGAAGACGGCCGAGCCGACTCGTCACGCGCTGGAGACCCGCCCGCGATTCCCGGTGATCCTCCCCCACAGACGAGAGCGTGGCCGTCGCCAAATAATGACCGATCGTATACGGCAGGATGAAATAGCCATCGGCAAGTCCCTGCATGAGAGAGCTGGCGCCAAGCCGGTTCGCTCCATGGTCCGCGAAATTCGCTTCGCCGATTACGAAGAGTCCCGGGATGGTACTCATGAGATTGTAATCCACCCACAGGCCTCCCATCGTATAGTGCGGCGCCGGATAAATTCGCATGGGTGCGTGGTAGGCATCCTCCCCGGTAATTCGCAGATACATGTCGAAGAGGTTGCCGTAGCGCTCACGCACAACCTCGTGTCCTTCTTGTTCGAGCACATCGGCAAAATCCAGGTACACCCCGTGTCCGCCCGGACCGACGCCGCGGCCTTCGTCGCACACGGCCTTCACGGCACGGGATGCGAGATCTCGTGGTGCGAGATTTCCGAAACGTGGGTATCGACGCTCCAGAAAGTAGTCGCGTTCCGCCTCGGGAATATCCTCGGAAGACCGGTGATCTCTCGCCATCTTTGGAACCCACAATCGCCCGTCGTTGCGAAGCGATTCGGACATCAATGTCAACTTGGCTTGATACGCATCTCCCGGCGGAATCGCGGTGGGGTGGATTTGCGTAAAACAAGGGTTCGCGAATGCGGCGCCCTGCTTCCATGCGCGATAAGTGGCCGTCACGTTGCTGCCGCTCGCGTTGGTCGATAGATAATACACATTGCTGTAGCCGCCGGTCGCCAGAACCACGGCATGAGCCGTATGAACACTGAGCCTTCCGGTGACAAGATCGCGCACCACAATTCCTCGTGCCCGTCCGTCGACCACGACAAGGTCGAGCATTTCGGTGCGTGGGCGCATGATGACCTGTCCTCGATCAATCTGCCAGCAGAGCGCCGAATAGGCCCCCAAGAGAAGTTGTTGTCCTGTCTGTCCTCGACAGTAGAAGGTCCGCGAGACTTGGACGCCCCCGAAGGATCGATTCGCCAATTGCCCGCCGTACTCCCTGGCAAACGGGATGCCGAGCGCCACACATTGATCGATAATTTGTGTACTCACCTGGGCGAGTCGGTACACATTGGCCTCTCGAGAACGGAAGTCTCCACCTTTGATCGTGTCATAGAACAGTCGGCCTATACTGTCTCCGTCGTCTTGGTAATTCTTGGCCGCATTGATTCCTCCCTGTGCCGCAATGCTGTGGGCGCGTCGCGGACTATCCTGAAAACAAAAGCACTCCACCTGATAGCCGAGCTGTCCCAAGGTCGAGGCGGCGCTCGCTCCCGCCAGGCCGGTGCCGACGACGATGACCGTAAATTTTCGCTTGTTATTGGGGCTCACCAATTTTTCGCTGAACCGTCGCCGGTCCCATTTGGTTTCCAGCGGGCCCGGAGGAATTTTTGGATCAAGTTTCATCATCCGTGCACGATCCTCAAGAAGACGGCTAGGATGATGGCGACATTGCCCAGGACCACCACCAACGCGACCGTGGGACCAGCGGCCTTGAAGAATCGGTTGAATGCGGCATGTTCCAGTCCCAATGTCTGCAAACTGCTGGTGACGGCATGGTTCAGATGCAAGCCCAATCCAAGCTGGCCCGCCAAGTAGAACGCCGCGATGAATGGATTCTGGAAGGCATGGACTATTTTCCCATAGACATCACGATATCCTTCGGCATCGAGGCGGTCGGCAGAAGAGGGATCGATGACGCCGGCCGTCAAATGCAACAGGTGGAATATGATGAAGAGCAAGAGCACAAGGCCGGAGGCGGCCATGGTGCGGGACGCAAAAGATGCTTGGCGATACTCACGGACCGCATAGGCGACCGGACGAGCACGACGATTTCGCAAGGTTAACCTGATCGCCAGTACGATGTGGAGCACCGCAAGGCTCAGCAACCCAATCCGGACTGTCCACAATAGAATTGGCATGTCGCGAAGAAACGCCGCATAGCTGTTGAGCGCATGAGCCCCTTCGAACACCTGAAGATTTCCCAGCATGTGAAAAATGACATAGCTCACGAGCACCAACCCGCTCAGGGCTATGACGACTTTACTGCGGACTGAAGATTTGAAATGATTAGGATGGCGCGTCATCCACAAGCATTATACACCGCTTGGATGATGGAGAATCACGAGCACATTGCAGGCATGTCGCGATGAGCGAGGGAATGGCGCTCGGAGGTTCGAGCTATACGATTAGGATGGCGCAACGTCATGTGGCTGTGTCGATCGCTTTCTGCTGTTTCGAATGATGCGGACATCGCTTTCCAGATGTCACATCTTTGATTTAGTCCACCCATCAGACCTTCATGTTGCTGCTGAAACTTTTTTATTAAAAATATAGTTTTCTTGAAAAACACAGTTGTGTTTTTTAAGATACAGTCATAATTTTGAACATTCATTATATTCACGTTTAATGACAATAACTTACGGTTATCATATTTAGGCACACGAATTGCTTGCCCCTGCTACGAATGGCTGTGTTTAAGCATTTATCTGCATGAGGGAGGATTTGTGCGCAATCAACAAACTTTAGCATCGGCAGTAACCTGTTCTGGTGTGGGACTCCACTCTGGCCAGTCAGCGTCGATCACGCTACGGCCTGCTCCTCCTGACACCGGTGTGGTTTTTGTCAATCGCAGGACCAACGTTGATACGTATCTTTCCGCCTCCATTGAACACCGGGCCCCAACCGAATTATGCACGGCCATCAGCGGCAATGGGTTCCAGGTTCAGACAATAGAGCATCTGCTATCTGCGTTGTCAGGCCTCCATATCGACAATGTTTTCATCGAAGTATCGGCCAGTGAAGTACCGGTCATGGACGGAAGCGCCGCGCCGTTTGTTCGACTGATCCAATCCGTCGGTATAGTTCCACAGGAGCGGAAACAGCCATTCCTTAAAATTATGGCGCCGATTGAAGTGACTGATGGATCGAAACACGTTCGGATCGAACCGTCCTCAACTCCGAGAATCACCTACTCCATTCACTATGACCATCCTTTGATTAAGACGCAGACCTATGCGTACGATTGCTCAGCCGACGCATTCGAGAGTGAGATAGCCGAAGCCAGGACGTTTGGGTTTCTGTATGAAGTCCAGGCATTGTGGGCCCGAGGGCTCGGCAAGGGGGGAACCCTGGACAACACCGTTGTGCTGTCGAATGACGGGATCATCAATGAATCGGGCCTTCGATTCGAGGATGAGTTTGTGCGCCACAAGATTCTCGATCTGATCGGAGACTTTTCTCTTTTGGGAGTACCCTTCATCGGTCACATTGTCGCAGACCGATCGGGACATGCACTCCACACTCGGTTGGTGCAGCAGATTCTCATGCAAACGGAGAAATGGGTGCTTCTGAATACGGAGCCTTCAGGAGCAGAGAAGCGATCAGCCGCACACGCGCTTCACCTTCAGCCGTCCGTTGCACTTCAGGCTTCTTAGTTGGTCTATAACAATTCTCAGTATTCGGTCGATTGCCGTTTTTCCGGCAGGACGCTTTTCTTCTTTCCAGGACTTTGCAGCCTGATACGCCGGAAATAAGTGGCCTCACTCCCGGCGTATCAATCATGGCGGGATTACTTCTTCTTCTTTTTCGCTGCCTTCTTTGTTGCCAAGAGTCTCACCTCCCTTCGCATTGTCGAGTGAACTACACGGCCTGAATCAGCATGTCATCCAATGCTTCGAATGTATTGGGACCGACCTTTCTGAAGCGTTTATCGCGCTTGAGCGACGTCGCAATCGACGTGAGCGGCGTTTTCCCTTTGATCTGCAAGCCGCCTTCGATTAAGCGCTGCACCAGTTCCTTGGCATGCATCGCGCGATTCGATTCACGGAGAATTTCATAGGCTGCTTGAGGAACGCTTTTCCCCACGTATTTACTTCGGCCGAGAAGAATTTCCCGCGATTGATCGGTAACATCCATAACTGGTACAGGACGAATAGCCTTGGAATCGTCCGATGTGATGATCTGGTTGGAGAGACTGGCTAGTTTGGCCTTGTCGGCTTCGACACGGTAGAGGGTTTCAGCGAGCTCAAGGTATTTTTTAATGGTGGCGATTTCGTCGTCAAGTCGTCGACGCTTCTTCTCTAGTTCCTGGAATCGACTCTTGTACGCGCTGATTCGTTGTTCCAGGCCGACGAGAATGTCTGTTAATTCCTCCACAATCGCCTCATATAAGCATGCTTGCTTTATAACATTGCTTGTAAAGCATGTCAATACTTATTATTCAAATCATACATTGTCTACTCTATTTGTCATCTTACGCATAAGTAATCCTTTACTAGGTTATGTTGATAAGCCTTGTACGATACAAATTTATGATTTTTTTCTCATTGATGATCACGTCATGTAGAATTAGACAGTGCTGATTCCTCACGAACCAATCTCGCATAACACGCTCCTCGAAGCAGCGGTCGCCGCCAGCCAAGAAGCCGGCGCCTTGCTGCTCCAGTATGCCCGAGCCGGTTTCCGCATTGAATATAAGAACCCGATCAATCTAGTCACTGATGCCGACCGGGCTGCCGAGCAGTGTGTCATCGAATATATTCGAGCTCATTTTCCAACCCATTGCCTCTTGGCAGAAGAGCGAGGTCGCGTTGAAAAGGCGCGGTCGCCTTATCTGTGGATCATCGATCCGCTTGATGGAACAACCAATTTTGCGCATGGTTATCCAGCCTACTGTGTCTCCATCGGCCTCGAGTATGAGGGGCGCTGTGTGCTTGGCGCGATCTTTGATCCCACACGGAATGAACTGTTCACGGCCATTGAACAGCGGGGCGCGCAACTGAACGGTCGCCCCATCCATGTATCCAACACAATGACTCTTGACAGCAGCCTGCTGGTGACAGGCTTTGCCTACGACATCAGAGAAACGCCGCGAAATAATCTCGATCATTTTTCCAATTTTGCCCTCAAGGCTCAGGGGCTCCGGAGAACGGGGTCCGCAGCATTGGATCTCTGCTATGTGGCGGCAGGCCGCTTCGACGGATTCTGGGAGGTTCGGCTCAATCCATGGGATATGGCGGCCGGGTCAGTGATCGTGCGAGAAGCCGGGGGGCAGCTGACCGATTTCAGCGGGAAAGATCTTTCAATTTATGGACAGGAGCTCGTAGCAAGCAATGGACGGATCCACGAGGCGATGCTTGCAGTCCTCAACCAAGAGACCCCTTGATATACAGGACGTCTACGAATACAGTATGGGATATGTGAACGATTTACACCGTTGGGGATGATGTATGGCGCGGGCTGTCCCTCCTTCTGAACAACCAAATAACTTGCCGTCCAAGGATAATCCTGCCGACCCGGCCTGGGATGTGGAACTGCTGCGCGTGCTTGTCAGCCGCAAGGGAACACAAGTCGAGGCTCAATGGGCTATCCATCCGCAGTTGAAGCGAGACTTGCTGGCCAATGAATGGCAAGAAGTGATGGATCTCATGGCGAAGGCCACCGATATCATCGGTGATCGCTTTTCCAAAGCCCTGGCTGAAACCGACCTCATGCCTCCGGGCAATGCCTAATTGCTCCACCGCTTACTTCTTCATCATCCACACCGGATCGAGATGGGAGGTTCGTATGCATGCGTATTACCGCTCGCATGATTGAGAGAAGAAGCCTCAGATTATTTCGCATCCTGGGCGCAGCGAAACCCGATATTGTCGAGCCGAAACGTGGGTGACAGCCTGAGTCGGTACGAGGATCGGACATAGGCCGCAACAGAGTCCCATGCGCCACCGCGAACTATGCGCTTTTCACCATTCGAACGCCCGGTCGGATTGCGCTCCTGGCTCTTGCCGTAAGAGCCTTCGTCGTACCGGTCCGCCACCCATTCCCACACGTTGCCGGCCATATCATAAACGCCATAGGGACTCTTCCCCTGCTCAAACGACCCCACCTCGATGAGCGCCTCATAGCCTTTATCACAACAGTGGTCAAAATTTGCCCAGTGCCGACTAGGTTCCTCATTTCCCCATGGATACAGACGTTGGTCGGTCCCTCGCGCTGCTTTCTCCCACTCGGCCTCGGTGGGCAAGCGTTTTTCTACCCAAGCGCAGTAGGCGGCAGCGTCGTTCCAGTCCACTCCCACCACCGGCTTGCGCTCATGCTGCTGCAGGACTTCTTCAGACCAATACTTTGGCGCGGGCCGTTTCGTTTCTTGAATGAATTTGGCGTAGCGAGCGGTGGTGACCTCGTACTGATCGATATAGAAGGCATTTAGAGACACCATATGGGTCGTCTGCTCATCCTTGCCGGCTATTTCGTAGTCTTGGTGCGCTCCCATCATGAACTCCCCAGCCGGCACCAGCACCATCCTCACGAGCCCAGGATCTTGCATGATCCGCTGACTTTGGGTGCGTAGCGATTCAGTTGCCTGGAATGCTGACGGATTCCTCGTGATAATAGGAGAAGAGGTAGAAGACAAGATCCATTGCCCCACAAATGCTCCAATGACCACCAACAGGCCCGCTCCAATGATGAGGTATGGTGGAGATTGTTTTAATCGAGCATGGCCGGTCGATTCACTCCGGCTGCCTCCATCAAGTTGTGCCGGCGGTGACTTCTGGCTCTGCAGTAAAGAGGGTCCTTGACTATCCTCTGCTTTCGGAGGCATACCGATGACCTATACAAGATTTTTTATAAATTGGTTGTATCCGCATGGTCATGGTTCAGTTGCCAGTCCATTTAAACAAACGCAAACAAACGCGGGCTACAGATGTTCGAATCAGTGTAGCGTGCCTCCGTAACAGTATCTATGTAGGGCTCACGAACGAGCATGATAAATGTGGATTTTCTGGTATCGTCAGAGTGTAGAGAGTTGCCGCATTCTTCGTATAGGAGAAACCGATTTGCTTAACTTGAAGCAGAGCGAAACGGCTCAAATTCCCGATCGGCTTTGGCCGCCAAGTAGAAATCGCTCTCTGCCAGGCCGTTAATCTTGTGCGTCCAGATCTCGATCTTGACCTTTCCCCATGATAGATACAAATCAGGATGATGGCCTTCTGCCTCTGCAACCGCGCCGACCCTGTTCACAAACGCGAGCGCCTGCGCAAAGTCTTTGAAGGTGTATAACCGCTCTAGATGACCTTGGCCGTTAAGCGACCACCCTGGCCCCAGTTCTTTCAGCAATGCCTGAGCGCGATCATTCGGCAACGGCGGCACCCCGCCACGGCATGGAATACATTTATTGTCGGCAAGGCTCATAACATCCTCCTTACGCATAAACCAATGAATCATTCTAAAGGGGCTCTCGACAAATAAACAAGACAAGAGCCGCAGAGCGAGCTATTCAGAGTCGTCTGCAATACCGCCGGACTTTGCCAAATCATCCATCTTAATTTTGTCGGGATTAAACTTCTGCGCCGCCTGCATCATGCGATCGAGCGCGTCATCGAACGACAAGGCCGGCGCATCTTTGGGACGAAACCGAATCGGATTCACCCGGGCGACGACGAAGCTCTTCAAATAGGGACTGGTCAACCCTTTGGCCTTGAGAGCTTCGACTTGTTTGACGATGAGATCGTCCAAGGCGAGAAGAGATCCTGCACGCTGTTTACGAACTTCCAAAGATGTCTGCAGCGGTTTCTGTAGAAATTCGTCCACTCGTTTCAGCACCGGATGGTAGGCGCCGCCGCTGAACCGAGGCCGTTCCTCATAACAGAGTCCCAGCGTAATCAGCGCCGGCTCCTCGAACTCCAGGGCATAGGTATCTTCCGTAGCGTGATCCAGTTGCGCCAGTTCCCGATACATGCGGATGACTTCCAAGGCCTTCTCACGAAGGTTGTGCGCTTTCTCCGTATTCAGCGCGAGAATCTGATAGGCGGCAGCAGCTTCCGGGACCACGATCGCGATGATGCTCTTCGCTCCCAAGGTCCGCATGGCGGAGAGGCGATGGTTGCCGTTCGGTGTCCAATATTTCGCCGCATGGTCGGGTTTTGCGATTCGCACGGCGATGATGGGATCGAGAAAGCGGCCGATTTTTCCGATGACCGCTTCTAACTTTCGGACATGCGTGTCGGAGAGATTCCGCTGATACGGCGTGGGCTCAACCAAGTCGATCGGCAATGCGGCATGGACCAACCAGTGTCCCCCATAAGGGTCGCGATAGATCGAGAGGACTTTTCCACCATCCTGTTCGATCACCTGATGCAGCTCGGCCACGGCGCTCGGCGGTGCGGCGGCTTGCAGTTCACTGGCGGCCAAGCCGGTTGAAGCGCCGCTCGGCTTCCGACGTCGCCTGGCTCCCTTGGGCAATGGCGCTTTTTTCGCTTTCTTTTCGGCCACGGCGATATGGTAGGGCAGCACCATGGCAAATGAAAGCCCCAACTGATCCAGATATTCGGAAGCTGGATACCGGTGGCGGCCAGAACCCTCCGACCTCGAATGGCGCTCAAGCGCGAAGGCCGAATCAGCCCGATTCCGGAGCTGAAGACAGGAGGTTTGCCTACGATGTCTGCGCGACGAGCCGTCCTGCCAGACTTTACGGACTTGTTTGACACACCAGATAACAGGGTGATTGCGGATGGCGACGTATCACACGGAAGAGATTCAGAAATGGCACGGGCGGCCCTGCACTAAGGTGGGGAGCCGCCCGCGCTTTGGCGCTTAGGACGCCGCAATATTATTACTGAGCTCTGTTGTCGCGGCCCTCAAGACCCACCCGATACTGGTGATCCAAAGGTTTCCAATCGGGGGAGACCTCGTCAATCCCGGGGCTTGTGTTCCTCTTGCTGCCGATGCTTCTCCGCTCACGAATGGCTTTCACCCTTAAATTTAAATTAAAGGCTCTACGTGCTGATTCGGCACAGCCGGCGAAGAACTCGGTTAGCATGACCGACGAGAAACCCACCCTTGCATCGGTGGGCCTGACGGGCCAGGTGGCGTCGTGTCGTCCATCTCCACCTCCTCTCGTGATGAAGTCACCGAGAGACCTGGATGGCAGCCGCGCGGTCTACCCGATCTCTCGAACTTCGATTGATAGATGGGCCGCATTTCTTCCCTACGCTCTTTACAAAACCATGTCAAGTGTCACGTAGCTCTTTCTTGGCACTGATGCGCAATGCATAGCAGATGCCAATTCCTTGAGCCGTAATACGCGCCGCCTATTGATATTCGAACAGTCTCAGAGCCTTCAGAGGGTTTTCGGTGGGATCATGCTGGGAACAGTCGAGGTTACGGCTGTTTCTGAATATCCTGGGCGCAGCGGAAGCCCACATTCGGATCCTGCTCGGTCGGATCCCCCTTCGTGCGAAACGACGATCGCAAGCGATATGGGGTATTGATGTAGGATCCTCCCCGTTGGACCTTTGCCGCTCCCTCACCAGGTCCACGCGGATTAACGGCGGAGCCATTGATAAAGCTGGAATAAAAGTCCTCGGCATACCAGTCCATCACCCATTCGTAGAGGTTCCCCGCTAGATCCTGCACACCGTACGGACTTTGCCCCATCTTGTGATTGCCGATGACCGACACTGTCTCAGCGCCGCCTTCCTTTAATCCATAGACCGCATGCACCGAAGTCGGCGGATCATTGCCCCACGGATAGACCCGTTCATCCGTCCCACGCGCAGCCTTTTCCCATTCCGCTTCGGTGGGAAGTCGCTTACCAATCCAGAGGCAATACCCCATAGCATCCATCCAGTTCACCCAGCGGACTGGACGCTCAGCATGGATTAAGGGTGTTTCCTTGTCCGTGAATCCCCATGGGGGTTCGCTCTGAATGGCCTCGACATATTTGGCGAATCGTCCATTCGTCACCTCAAATTTATCGATGTAGAAGGCATTGAGGTAGACGCGATGCGGAGGGGATTCGTCTTCATCGCCTTTATCGCTTCCCATCACAAATTCGCCGGCCGGAACCAACACCATCGGCGCACCATCTTTCCCGATGATTTCAGGAGAGGCCGCCGTCAACACAGCCGACTGGTGTGCTGCTCCACCATTGGTTGGCGACTTGCCCTTCTCTCCAGTCTTGGGATCACCGGTGGGACCTGATGGTTTGGCCGGTACAGGAGAAGGATCAGATTTCAGAGAAGTTGATGGGGCTGCCTCGGGCTTGGCTGTCCGGTTTTCGGTCGCTGCAAGCCCCGCCTGTAGAGAGAGGGTCACGACACCGGTAATACAGGCGGTAATAATCAGTCGGGCATCCATACATGTAACCTGGGTCGATACTTAAGGTACCGAAAACGTATGACCAAATCCAGCCCACCTCGATCTGCTGATTTGGGCCGACGACGGACCCTGTTCAAATGATTGGGAGTGGTGTCCTGTAGAGTTGCACTTAGCGGTCGTCCGGTGTAGCGTAGGCGTCAGCATGCCGGTCTCGATTTTCTCCGCCATCCAGAAGTGGCTCCCTCCTGTCACCTGTATCCTGCTTGTCGCTTTAGCCGTCGGCTTTTCCGGCTGTGGCGGTCCCTGGAGAGATAGCTATTTCAAGAAAGGAATCGGTCGGCTGACACAGGATGACATTCGGGAACGACTGGGTCCTCCCCACACGGCCAAAACCCCGGCGCTCGGCGGAGACAGCCTCTGGACCTATCGATTCGGACTCAGCGAGCAAGATCTCACCCCGTGGAATTCCTCATTCGTCGCCGACGCTTCCAATTCGGTCACCAGTTTGATGGGTAAGGGGGCAGAGACCGCCAAACATACTTTGTATTGCTATCGGTACACATTGACGTTCTCCGAAGACAAGATCCTCAAGAACTGGAAACGTGAGGAATGCGTCCCGGGCACTCGTGAGACCTTGACTGTCAAGTAGAGGAGATCGTGCCTCAAAGCGAGTGGTTTGCCATCGACAGCTCGGTCGCGTTGGATGGATTGAAGTCGCTGATCCTGTTGCTGACCTTGATCATCCTCAGGCCGCTGATCGTGCGTTGGATCGCCCGCAATCCGACGCTCTCGATGGAATCGAAACGCCGTTGGGTAGTCACGACCAGGAACTCGGTCGTCTTCGCGTTTCTTATCGGTCTCGTGATCATCTGGGCTCACGAACTGCAGGCCTTTGCCGTTTCGCTCGTCGCCTTGGCGGCGGCGTTCGTCCTGGCGACAAGAGAGCTGATCCTCTGCTGGAGCGGGGCGGCGCTTCGAGTCGGTAGCAAGGTCTTCGCCGTCGGTGATCGGATTCAAATCGCGGGCCACCGCGGAGTGGTGCTGGACCACGATGCCTTCGCGACAAGATTATTGGAAATCGGTCCCGGGCAATCCGCTCATTTGTACACCGGTCGCGTGACCATCTTTCCCAATAGTTTGCTGCTTACCAATACGTTGATCAAGGAAAATCCTGAGCAAGAGTACGGTCTCTACACGCTGATCGTTCCCCTCAAAAATGATGACGACTGGCAGAAAGCCGAGCACTCCCTCTTAGAGGCTGCGAAGGCGGAATGCGCGCCGTTCATGGATGAAGCCGCACGGCAGATGAAGCTGCTGGAGCAGACCAATCTGTTGGAAGCGCCTTCTCCGGAACCGCGCATCACCATTCAGTTGCCGGAATCCGGCAGAGTGCATCTCGTCCTTCGGTTTCCGGCACCGGATCGAGGACGGTCCCGTATTGAGCAGGCCATCCTCCGTCGGTATCTCCTACAGATGAACGATCAGGAATCATTACGCCGCACCTAAAAAAAGAGGGCCATCGTGCGATGGCCCTCCGATTTCCCCTCATCGTGACCGGTTCGAATTACTTCGGAAACGACTTCGGCGCGGAGACGTGCTGCCACCCCTCGCCATTGAGCGACTTGAGCATGGCCACCAAATCCTGCTTTTCTTCCTCCGTCAGTTCCAACGGGATGATCGTATTGTCAAGATGCGGATTCTTAATCCCGCCCTGGTTGTAGAAATTCACCACCTCTTCCAGAGTTTTGAACCGCCCGTCGTGCATATACGGACCGGTGCGGGCGATCTCGCGCAACGTCGGGGTCTTGAAGGCTCCGATATCCTCGGGGGTGTTCGTGATCATATACCGACCGAGATCCACGGTATTCGTATCCCAGCCGATTCCTATGTTATGAAACTTCTCATCGGTGAAGTTGAATCCCGAATGACAACGGGTGCAACGAGCCTTCCCACGGAACAGCTCGAGGCCGCGTTTCGCGGAGTCGCTCAACGCGTCTTGATCTCCTCCGATATCATACTTGTCCACCGCGCTGTTACCGGACAAGACGGTCCGCTGAAAGCTGGCAATGGCCATGCCCACCCTCTCCGTCGTGATATTGTCATCGCCGAAGACTTGCTTGAAGAGTTTTCGGTAGCCTGGGATTTTCATCATCTTCGCATTCATCACATCGTAGTTGGGAAAGCCGTGCTCGATCGGATTCGTAAACGGACCGACCGATTGAGCTTCCAATGTCGCCGCCCGGCCATCCCAAAAATTCAGTTTGCTATAGACGCGATTGAATGACACAGGCGCGCTGCGGCCCCCCTTGAGACCGTGAATACCGGTCGACACCGGCATGCCGTCTGTAAATCCCTTCTCCTTTATATGGCAGCTGGCGCAGGCGATGGTGTTGTTCTTTGATAACCGCTTATCGAAGAATAGGATGCGGCCCAACTCCACCTTCTCCTTCGTGAGCGGATTATCGGCGGGAACAAAGGTGTTCGGATCTTCCAGCCCTTGGACTTGTGGCAATTGCAAAGGTGTCTCGGCGCTGCTCGTCCCAGCGACCGAGAGCAATGACAAAGCCACCGCAATACCCAAGCCCAGCATTCCGACTCGTGTCATTCTTCCGCATGCACCGCGACATCTCATCATATCCTCCTCCCTGCTTATGCTGTCCCTGTTCGTTTCGCCTCTGTCCTCTTTTCGCTTCGATCGTCACCTGATCCGAGGTCTTCTCAGCCGTTGGAAAGACATTCCGCAATGTTCGCACCAGTGCTTCCAGTCCCGGTGTGATCCCAAAATCAATCTGTCGACCGCCTTCACCGACAGTCACGGCTTTCCACGCTGCTGTCTCCATGGTGCTCACCCCTTCCGCTTGTAGGCATGTGGGCCGGATCGACACGCGCCTTCATATCATGACTCGTGCTGCCGACTCAATCCGTAGACAGTCTCATAAAACGGGCAAGCGCTTCAGTCGCAACAAGACACCAACGCATCCGGCGATCACCACGCCCCTCATGTTCATGGTCCCCTCTTTCAGGCTAGCGACATGCCATGCTGTCCCGCAGCACTCCACGCCGAAATACGGGACTATCGCCTGATCGCAATCATGCTGGCAGATCCGGTGCTGATCGTCGAATCGATCTCGCCTGGCGGCGCGAGTTACACGGCCTCAAGTCATCGGCGTGACCCAAAGGAGTCCATGCGTTGAAGGTGCCGACTCAAGACGGTGACGGAGTGACGGGCATGGCTCGATACTTGCCGCCCGCTTGTTGCCCTGCACGGCTTTTGTTAGGATGCGCCGACTCATTTGGGGCTGAGGTGAAAATAGCGACATTCAACGTCAATTCATTGCGCAAGCGTTTGCCGATCGTGCTCGAATGGCTTGATCGACATCAGCCGGATGTTCTGTGCCTCCAAGAGACCAAGGTCCAGGATAGCGAATTTCCTTTGCTCTCGCTGGCACCGAGCGGGTATGAGATGACCTTTCGAGGAATGAAATCCTATAACGGGGTGGCGATCCTCAGCAGAAAGAAACCGGAAGCAGTGTTCTATGGATTCGGCGATGGAGGAGACCCCGAGGATTCTCGCTTGTTGAGAGTCCTCATCGACGGAATTCCCATCGTCAATACCTACGTGCCGCAGGGGTTTGAAATCAATTCGCCGAAGTATGCCTACAAGCTCGCCTGGTATGAACGGCTACGTAATTACTTCAATGCACATCTTTCACCGCAAGCTCCGGCTATCTGGTGCGGAGATATGAATATTGCTCCACGTCCCATGGACGTCCACAGTCCGGAGAAACATTTGAACCATGTCTGCTACCACGAAGCCGCGCGCAACGCGTATGAAAAAACGGTCGCCTGGGGATTTCACGATGTCTTTGTGACACTCTACCCGACACGCCAACAATATACATTCTGGGACTACCGTGCGCCGAGTTCATTGGAAGCCAATAAAGGATGGCGCATCGATCATATGATGGCCACGGCACCGCTGGCGGAAAAGTGCGTAAAGGCGGATGTGGACGTCGAGCCGCGGCGAGCGAAAGAGCCTTCAGACCATACCTTTGTGTGGGCTGAGTTTTCGATCTGACTGCGCACGCGACGCCCAATCCGACCACGCAATTGAATTCACAATCTCCGGTCCTGCCAGAAAATCCCGTCTCTTAGGCCGCCTTGGCTCGCATGTGATTGCTGCGATTCTGCTCAATCAAAGGATCAATGATTAGACCGCAATTGAGACAGCGCAGAATGATCGTACTGGATGACATCGCCGGTTGGCGCTCGTGGATCATCAATCCTTTGCATTTCACACAGGTCATTGACTTTCTCCTTTGCCGATATTGAATGTGGACGTATGTAACATTCGAAGATTAACGGCATGTTAACCGTTAGTTAAAAAACTCTAATTCTTCACGTCGCCGGCAGTACTTTCAGACCCGCCTCCGCAAACTTTTGTTCTATCGCGAAGCGTAATTCGCTTGCGATTCCGCTCGGATCGACATCGGAAGAGATTTCATGCCAATAGTTCACCGTGAAGATGCGGGCTTGAGTTCCGAATTCGTCGAGGAGCACTTGCGGTGCAGGTTGCTTCATGACTTTCGGATGCTGCAGGACAAGAGCTGAAAGCAGATTCATAATCTGTTGAGCGGCCGTGCCGTATGGAGCGCCGACTCGGAGAGAAAATCGCCCGACACGGCTTGAGTAAGTCCAGTTCGTGAGGGCCCGTTCGAGGAAACTGCTGTTCGGTATCAGCGTCTCTGTTCCTTTGGCGTCTCTGATGGTGGAAGAACGAAGACCGATCGAAGTCACCCGACCTCGAACATTGTCGGCCTCAATAAGATCGCCGACCCGCATCGGGCGTTCGATCAACAGCAGAATCCCGCTGATAATATTTTTCAAGAGTGTCTGCGCGCCGAATCCGACCCCGATCGCAAAGGCTCCGCCGAGAAACGCAAAGATCGTCAGCGGGATCTTCGCCCACGAGAAGCTCAGCACGATCAAGAACGTAATAAGGAGCGCTTGGGTCCACTGGCGCACCAGATTTGCGACGTCCGACCCCGTGCCGAGCCTCGTCACGGCCAATCGGCTGATAGCCCGCGCCAAATAGACACAGACGACATAGCCGATCAGGAAGATCGCCAAGGCGGTCAGCGTTTTGCCGACCGTCACACTGCGATGGCCGGTTATGGTCTTGCCGTCAACCTCGATCGTGTCTTCCGCGGAAAAGAGCTCGTACCTCCAGGCATCCTTGATCAAACTCCCACTACGGGTCAGCAACTCTTCGAAGCGGTCGGATAGAGGCAATTCTTTCTGCTGTTGCTTGAACTCATCCCGCCATCTCTCCATAAACCTGGCCGCTTCATCCATGCGGTGCAATGCCTTGGTGTAGGCTTGTTCTCGCTCGTGCAATGTCCGAATGAGGTCTTGCAGGGTGGCACGAAGCGGCATCTGCGAATGGCGCAGACGATTCTCAACTTCGCTAATCTGGCCGGATATGATTCCGGCCTGCTGGCGCAAGTAGTCGCGGGACGCATGAAAATTGTCAAAAAGCGGTGTAAAACGCTCATAGGCTTCGCGTGCTTTCCCCGGCTCGGACGTATGAGCGACGACAAAGCGGTTTTCCCACAGTCGGCGCTCCCCTTCCACGATGTTCATCAATTGCTGCAAGAGATCGCTCTGTGACACCAGATTGTCCATACGCGCTTGGGCCAGTTCAACCGCCGCCTTCGCCCGTGATAGGGCCGGCGTCTCCTCTGCCGCGTCTTTTCCTCCCGCCTGTTTGTTTCGGAGAAGGTCTAATCGCTGCTCGGCCTGCTGGACGATCTGTGACTGCCGTTGTCGCTCCCCGATCGACTGTTCCAGTTGCTCCTCGAAACGCAAGCGCTCTTTCGCCAAACGGGTTCGGACTTGAGCGAGATCCGCTTCGCCGAACATGACGTGAGGAGAAACCGCATCGAGCCGCCGCTGTTCAAAAGCGAGCCTGGCTTTGGTCCCATCCAGTTCTTCCTCCACCCGTCTTATTGAGAGTTGCGCCGTTTGCAGCAGAACGGATGCGGCCCGAGTGTGAAGAGCGACGAGTTCGTAATTTCTGCGTTCACGACCGACCTGTCCGGGGTCTTTGGCTGTTTCCAACCGTTCCGAGGCCTGTCGCTGCCGCTCTTCGGCCGTCGCCAGCGCTTCGCGCGCTTGCTCGAATCGCAACGTGAGTAACTCACGTTGCGATCGCAGACCTTCGACGGCAAGTTTGAGGGAATGCACGGTATCCCACAATTGGTCCGCGAGAAAAATCGAATAGGGTGAAAGCTCCGAAAATCCCTTCCACTCACTGTTGCCGCGGACGATGTCGGCGTGCCGCTGACGCGCCTCGGTAAGCCGCTGAACATCGCTCAACTGCTCGTCATATCCCCGTACGATCTGTTCCAACAGCGCCTGCCGTTCCTGCTGCTCCTCTCCAGCCGCGCCGGTCACACTCTTGGATGCGAGAGACTCTCTCAGGGCATTCAGGTCCGTTTGCGCGTGTTTGCGTCGTTCGCTGAGCGACGCCACATCTATTTCATCAGGCTGAGGGACGCCGTTCTGCTTTTGCTCTGCCTGAGGAGCCGGCGTTGCGCGATTTGGCTCGATGGCGTGAGCGGATTGCGAAAAACCCACTCCGATCAGGCCGAGTGCGAGGAGCAGAATAAGATGAAGCTTCGCTACGGACACACCTGTCATTGCCGGTTCTGAAGGCACAACACGATTGACTGTAACCGACTCAGTTCTTGCAAGACCACTAGGTAAAAACCCAGTCTCGGAAACGTTACGCAGCATCTTCCGTGGAATCCGGGGGAGTAAACGAGTTACAACAGCGCTTGAATTAATCACCGAAGGGACCAAGTGATGACCGACGATGTGGTGAGCGTGGCCGTCGTGGGAGCCGGCGCCGCCGGACTGACCGGCGCAATCGCTGCGGCGGAAACGCTCGCACAAGACGGATACCCTGGGCGTGTGCTCTTGCTGGATGGGGTCAAGCAGATAGGGGCCAAAATTCTGGTCTCAGGCGGCGGGCGTTGCAACGTCACGCACGAGGTGATCACCCCAAAGGATTTTTTCGGGAATCGAAACATCATCAGAAATATTCTCGCGGCGTTTTCAGTGGAACGGACGATCGCATGGTTTAAGTCGTTAGGCGTTGATTTAAAGCGCGAACCGACGGGCAAGCTATTCCCAACTACCGACGACGCGCGCACGGTGCTTAATGCGTTGCTCGATCGTGCTCGAGGGGTCGGTGTCATCATCCGTCCAAGCCATCGTGTGAGCGAGGTCACGACGTCAGGCACAGGATTTCTGGTACGGCACAGTCGGGGTACGACACAGGCATCCCGGGTTATGCTCGCCACAGGCGGTCTGGCGTTGCCGAGGACCGGCAGCGATGGATTCGGATATCGACTGGCTCGTGGCTTTGGCCATCGCGTGACGCCGACCGTGCCGGCCCTCGTGCCTTTGGTACTCGATCGTTCTATGTTTCATGCAACGCTCTCGGGCCTGTCGCATGACGTGGAGCTGACCACCCTGTGGGATGGCCGAGAAGTCGATCGACGGACAGGGAGCCTGCTCTGGACCCATTTCGGGATCAGCGGTCCCGTGGTGATGGATGCCAGCCGCTTCTGGACCTTGGCGACGAACCGAGGTGCGCAGGTCGATCTTTACGGCAACTTTGCTCCAGGCCGGACATCAGAAGAATTGAAGGAATGGTTTGTGGCCCAAGCGGCTGAACATCCCAGGCGTTCACTGGCACGAATCCTATCGATGCTGGTCCCGGATCGATTTGCCGAATTTCTCTGCCGCCATTGTTCATGCGACCCGCTGGAACTCATGGCTCAGGTCGCGCGTCGTGACCGGGAGCGAGTACTGAGCACTCTGACGAGGTTCCGATTTCCTATTGAACGGGACCGCGGGTGGAACTTTGCGGAAGTCACGGCCGGCGGCGTGCCGTTGGAAGAAATCAACTATCGCACCATGGAGTCGAAGCTGGTTCCTGGACTCTATCTGATCGGGGAGATGCTCGATTGCGACGGACGCATCGGAGGGTTCAATTTTCAATGGGCTTGGACGACGGGCTGGTTGGCCGGTCAATCAGCGGCGAGGAGCTTTTCAGCCACGAAGGTTCCACCTCATAGTGCATGATCGGGTGGCTCGTTCCCTTCTCTCGGATCCGACTCTCCTGAGTCGAAGCTCACCACACACCCGCCTCCGCTTCCGTACAGGTCTTGGCCCGAGAAAGGACTCGATACGATACTTCTTGCTCCTTCACATTCGGCTCATTGGGCGGCAATATCGTCACCTGGAGTTTTTCGTCGGCGAAGGTATCATCGCCGGTCCGCAGTACCCCTTCACGATTCAACATTTTGACCGCATTCGTGCGTGAGACGATCGGAGGATATTGCCTGAATTGATCCGCGGAGACATATGGTACCTGGATGGTCACGGGTCGTCGTTTGACATAGATAAACTCGCGCAAGTTTTCGTCCATGACGGTCTTCAATGTGACTACCGCCGAGCTGGCGTCTGGAATCTTGCCGATTGAGATGACATATAAGGGTTTGACATCGGGGGGGGCCTCCTGATTGCCCATGGCAGCCAAGGTTGGAGCGGTCAACAGCTGCGTGGTCTGATTGATAGCGGGAGACCGCACACCGACCCGGAGGTTCGTGATATCGCGATCGGACACATTTTCCAGCAGCAGTTTGATCA
The DNA here is from genome assembly GCA_030123625.1 of Nitrospira sp. Taxonomy (NCBI): domain Bacteria; kingdom Pseudomonadati; phylum Nitrospirota; class Nitrospiria; order Nitrospirales; family Nitrospiraceae; genus Nitrospira; species Nitrospira sp. The sequence goes on along the minus strand of CP126121.1, from coordinate 2,614,458 downwards.
ATACCCACGCTTGCGGATCAGGCGCCTTCGCGCGACCGCTCGGGACAGATTGTTCTTCACGGCGAATACTGCAATCCGTCACCAGATTGCGCCTTTCGAAGAAATAGAGGGTATTCATGCCCTGTGGCTGAATTCCTCGTTCATACGTGTAGAAGGCCACGCCGACATGAATCATGGTCGGCCTGAACCAAGCCACGACCGTGGGAAGGACAAATGGGACAAACGCTGCGAACAACCCGATGATGACGATCTTATTGAAGACACTCTGATCCCAGAACCACTTCCAACACTTCTTCAACCACTCCATGGAGACCTCATTACGTGTTTTACCACCTGGAACATCCTAAAACATAGGTTCTGGCCATTACCATCGGCTCCATTATCCATCCGCTGATTGCAATTACCGGCACAGGACAAAGTGTCCCGCCTGGAATGGCTTGAGCTGTTCGACCCGCATCTCAAAGATGAACTACGCGTATATAAAATGATTTGGAGAGTATTTCGTCGGTACATGGATTGCCGTCCCGTCGATTCCTGCGGCGTGAGACAGGCCGAGGCTCCTGATTCATCGCTCCCCGTGACGGTGACAGCGGATCTGTCGTCGTTATCACGGATCATCAAGCTGCGTTTCCCGCACGCCTCACAGAAGATTTACCCGCTGGGATACTGGGATACGATTACACCTGGCGCTTCGTACGAAAGGGTGATCCACAAGTACAAATCCAGGACGGGAGATGGTTGATCTTGAATGAGGCCTCGTCCGCAGAAAGCGGTTACCGTCGATCTATCGCAACAACTTGAAAACGCGACAAGCGCGATCAGTGGACAGCATAAGAGGGGATGGCTGCAGCTTGATCTATTCGTGGCTCGTCAAGAGCCGGCTCACGTGACATCGGCCCAGAATGCCCTCGTGGCCGATGTCGTGCTTGAAGGCACCGCCAGTGCCTCCGGACAACTACGGATCGAGCAACGAGCGCAAAAGTCTCAGCCGCAAGGCAATCAGGCGCCTCACGCTACGCGAGTCCCAGATGAGGAAATTATTGAGAAACCGCCGAAAGCTCCCTAGACGTGAAGCCTTATCACGGCTTCAGGCCGCAAGCTCCTGAAGCCGTGAACGTTCGCGGTAGGGCACGTGCTCCAGAAAGTCTCCGAGTTCAGGATCGGCATAGGTCCCAAACGCATCCACAATGATCCCTTTCGTACCGTCATTGCTCTCGATCGCATAGAGGACCGACATGTCGTCGGGATCGCTCATTCCCTCAAACCGCCGATGGTCTACGATATCAAGTTGATCGGCGGTAAATGTCCGCCTGCTCTCGACATCCGTGAACACATGATCCAGAAGCCCGAAATTCGCCGTAAACCCTTTCTTTTGTAAATCATGGATGGTTTGAGCCAGCCCCGTGTATGCGGATATGACCATGTTGCCTCCTTCACCTGCCCGCTCCATACGGCCATCATAACACTCCGATCTCGGACAGCGCAGTCACATTTCCATCTCCTCGTTCTTACGCCATGTTATGCTGAAGCGCCCGGATGCGGATCCATGGAGAGAAAGACTGAAGAAGACTCAATGGAAATGGCTAAGCGGATCTCGATCCGATGGATGGTCTTGCAGGCACTCGGCGCCATCCTCATTGCGCTGGGCCTTTTCTTCGATTGGCCGCCTCCGCAAGAAGCCAACCTGCCGGACACGTCATCGTTTCTGATCATCGTGGGTGGGCTTCTCAGCGCTGTAGGACTCCTTGCTGCGCTTCGGCGAGAGTAGACGTTATCGACGACGAGGCAAACGTCCGATATCTCAGACGCGTGAGGATGAGAGCAGGGGTTAACGATTTCCCGTCTGGAGCTGAACTGAGCTCACGCCATATGGGCTGAAGAAGGCAAGCACCTTGTCCCCTACCTTAAACTGACCACCGAGTTGAGTTTGTTGGGTGAGATTCAGAATATGGAGTTGCCCTTTCTCGTCTCGAATGACCATCGTTCCGGGAATACCGGTTGTCATTGATACAACTTCTCCTTGTACCGGCGGAAGTGCGAGAGCGGAATCGGGCAAGCTGACTATGCTCATAGCCAAAAGGATGAGACTGCTTAGGACTGCGGATGCAAGCCAGACCATGGTGACGTTTCCTTTCATGTAGGATGGTTCCCACGTGAGCATTGATGGGCCTTTTCGATGCCGTCTCCGATGATTGTACCAGTATGTCTGCCACTTAGGCACATTACGGCATAAGGTTTCCCGTGCCGAGAGCAGTGCTCCATAAGGACTGCACATGCCGACCAGTTCGCAAGGGAAGCGAGGTGCACTACTCAATTGTGGCCTATAGGTTGAAACCGGCATATGTGCTGGTGAACAATGAGTCCGAGGGATGCATCGTTATCAATCCAGTCACTCTAGAAGAGCTACGGACAGATTTCCATATGATCACATCCACCTTCTGCTTACTTTCAGGGATAGGACGTACGACCGAACGGCGGCTATGGCGGGAAGGGATCACCACCTGGTCGGATTTCCTCGAGACCCCATTCATTCGGGGCATCAGCGCAGGCCGGAAATCGCTGTATGACGGGGGCCTCTTGGAAGCTCAAGCACGTTACACGCGAGACGATGCGCGTTATTTCGGCGTGGTCCTGCCTCAGCGGGAGCAGTGGCGGCTCTATGAATGGCTTCGTGAACGCGCGGTATATCTGGACATCGAAACCGATTCGTTCGGACAGATCACCATCGTCGGGTGCTACGGCCATGGCCGGTTCACTTCATTCGTTCGCGGTGAGTCGCTGAATGCGCGGCAACTTGCCGATGAATTGTCACGGTACGATTTACTGGTGACGTTCTGCGGGACGACGTTCGATGTGCCGATGTTGCTCGCGCAGTTTCCCAACCTGCCCTTGGACCAACCCCACATCGATCTCTGTTTTATGGGACGGCAGCTTGGGTATCGAGGCGGCCTCAAGGCGATTGAAGCACAGCTGGACATTACTCGCGCAGCAGATCTACGCGGCTTGAATGGCCACGATGCGGTGCTGCTGTGGAATCGATGGCGACACAGTCATGATGAGGAAGCCAGAGCACAGCTGCTTGGTTACAATGAGGCGGATTGTGTGAACCTAGAGCGGCTGGCCGATACCTTCTACTGCGAAATGATCCGCCGATTAGAAATAAATACTTGTCCAACTGCCGGATGATTGGGCTGTACGACCGTGGAGCAACCGAGTTGCCCCCGATTCATTACTTTGTTTAATAACCTACCGTCTATACGAATACCGATAGCAAGAGGCCGGGGTCTTTCTTCAACTGCAGTGGACTTGAAATACAAAAGAGCCAAATACTCCTCAGAAATTTAAAGGGCTCCCCTATCTTTTCTTCGCCTGAACGTATCTAACAACACTCGGCTCACTTCCACATCTCCGGATCAATTGCCCGTTGCTGTGCCAGTGTCTTTTCGAAGGCCTCAGCCTCCTGCTTACTCCATGATCCGGCAAGTCCATCCAGATCGTGATACCGCTGAACCTGCCGAGGTCCTGATTCGCCAAGGTGATCCTGCAAGAGGCTGATGACCACTTTATTGACACTCACACCCTTCTTCTTCGCCTGCTGACGGATCGTACGGTCCAGCGAAGCCGGAAGATTTCTCAACGTGACAGCTTTCATACCTTCTCCTTCTGCATCATGCTGCATCATGATGTGCATCATAGCGATGCAGCCTAACAACACATTTTACGTCTGTCAACGATCGCTAGAGAGCACCAACCTTCCTCCTCGCCTAGCGCTCCTGAAGAAGGCGTACGCAGGATTGGGCAAGCAAGAAGGTCTGGGAAGCAACCGATCAAGCCGGGGCATTGCCTAGTCCACGCCGTATCATTCACCATGCTAAGTATGACTCTACGCTTTATGAGTGCTTCCAATGCACCGGTCCCCCGGAGGGCGACATGAAAACCAGCGCGGCTCTCTTTCTCCCTATTCTCGTGATGGGCGCAATCTCCTGTGGTCCGACCACCGACACCGTTGTAGCCCCATTCGAACTGACCAGTGACTTTACGTCGAGCACGTCACCAGGCGACAGCGCCCCCATCGGTCCTGCTAAGGCTCGTCAGCGATTGGAACGGTTCGTGGCATATGCCTATGATAGCGTGGACAGCGATATTGCACGGGGCCATGGCGAATATTTGGCCTCGCTGATAGCCTTAGCCGGGATTCCGACCGACTCGCAGGCCGCATTTCGGGAGGAGATACAGAGTCGCTATGCCGTGATATACGATCCTGTGTTGTCACGCAAAGAGACCCGGACGTTGGTTGTGAACTACGCCTGGTCGGCCGGTTACGGAAGAACCGAGGACAGCACAACCCTTCCGCAGCAAGTGGCTCAGGAGTAGGCTTGAGCGGCTTGGCCCACTGATGGTTCTACGTTGCATGCCCTCCAGCCCTCACAGACCCATCCTCGCTGGCCGGACCTGGATTTGATCGACTGCCTGTTATGTCTGTATTCAGCCATGGTGATTCCCTCTAGTGGATGAGCATGGGGACTGTTCTGGATCAACATGCGACTCAAGACATTGGTCCGCGAGAATCAATGACCCGTTGCCCCTCTTTGAGTGCAGATGCCTCCGCCTCTTCACGAGTTGCATAGCTGCCGCCAGCCTGTCCTTTATTTCCATCCATCACCGTTTCCGTATAATCGACGATGACATACCGGCAGGTCCATCGTCCGTCCTCGAGTTGGCTGGCAATGGTTTCAAGCTGGCGTCCCTTGTAGTGCGGCATTGGTGTGCCCCTCCCCGTGGTGAGTCGATCGAATCGATATGTTCATACTACGGCGATTAGGAGCACACCGTTACCTAGTAAATCTCTCAGGTTCCAACCTTCAGCGATGCCAGGCCCGGTTTTTCGCTTCATGAAGAGTAATGTGAGCGAGGGACCACAGCACGAAAGACATAGGGACCTGACAGAGAGGGGCGAATTTGTAGAGAGGTTAGGGAGACGCAAAAGGCTCTCTAAGGTCCTCACGAGTAGGGAGATCGTAATTTATTCGCTAGGCTCGTCATGAAGGGACTTCCGTCCTCGGCACGCTGGTCCAATCTTCGGCTCGCATTCGGAGTAAGAGTGTAGACAGATGAGCCGCTGATTCTCCGCGATCCGGCCTAATAGCCTGCCGTCATCAGGGCAAACACCACAATCGCAATCATGACAATGGCAATAGCGATCAGCATGAGCGGAGGATTAGCACCAAACATTCCAGGCATGGGCTTCTCCCTCGTTTAGATGGGTTGTGTAATTCCCTCAGATCACCCTAAGCCTTTAAGCTACCGAGTGTCCAGAGGGAAACCCGGAAATCCCTATTCACCGAAGAAAGCGAGGATTTGATTGCGACCTTGAGCCGGGCCAACGGCGAAGTCTCGCAGTCACGGCCTAAGGTGCCTTTCACACGAAGGTCTACTATTTCTCTTGGTCATCCCTCAGGGACTGGCTGTGAGTCATGATTTCTTGGCAGTAATAAGAAATCATTTCCTTTTCGGTCTTAGAGAATTTGGCATGACGAGTCAGAGCCGAGAGTAGACGCTCACAGCATTTCGTGAACTGTGCAACGTCTTCACTGACGCCTTCCAAAGAGAACACTCGCCTTCCTCCGGCGTACACGGAGATCGTCAGGTAGGATCAGCCATCAGGTGAGCCGCCACTTTAATGTTGGCATTGATCGTAAAGCAAGATAAGTAGGGGTTCTTAGTGCGTTTGAAGATGAGGGAGGCGAAGGCAATCCGGCCAGTCAAGGAATCGGCGGACTACATCAGTCGGTTCAATACCATCATTTGAAACTCTCACAAAAAGCATGTCGATGCAGAATACTTGAAAGAGCTAGACGATGACCAGTCGCCCCTGATATAGGGAAGCCTCATTATGCTGTTTCGAACGAAGCATTTTGAGTTGGAGATTGCCAAGTTTCTCTATCTCCGGGCACCGTGGGTGGGGGTGATCTACGTCGGCCCTGATTCCGGGCATGGATGTATTGTACGGTACAGCCCGCGGCAGCTTGAATTTGATCATGGGGAATACATCGAGATGACCAGGCGGAATTTGCGTGAGCGGTAGCTCAAGTCAGGAACTCGGCAGGCAATCGGGTAGCGACGTCGCTTTGGGAGAACTCCATCAGACATCACGTTTTCCCACACCTGAGGCGGAGGGTCGGATCCAATGTTTCGTAAGGTCGGGCATCGGCAGTCTTCAGCTATCTTCTGCACGTGAGCTTTCTTCCGTATCGGTGATCAGTGCGTCTGTCTTGCGCGAATAGTGATGCCGTCGGCCCCTGCGCGAATGACTTTCCCTGGACTTGCCCGGAACGTTGGGAGCACAGTGTTCTCCATGTACCCCTGGAGTTGCTCAGGAGCAAGATGATCGACAAATTCACGATCGAGCGCGAGCTCTGACGTCTGTGTGCCGTCATGATAGATGAATCGCTCCGTGAGCGTGCTCGGTGTGACATCACTGAACCACATTTCCAGGCACTGCCGTATAATTTGAATGTTTCGCGGTCCATCACTCCTGATCATGGTCCTCCTGCGGTCTATATTTGGAATTGGCCACGCGGGTTTCAAAACTGCAGAAGCTATGCCAATTGCTGAAACGGAATGCTCGCCACGACCCGCGTCCAGAAGTTAACTTGTTGAACAGACTGAATGGGGGCAGTTGGATATGCAGCAGAAGATGCATAGCGACTGTGGCTTGATCAGCAGATGCCGCTGTTCTCACAGTCGGCCGACGATCGAGCGAATTGAATATGAGCAATCCACATGGCTCTTCGGATTGTCTGCCTAGTATCTGAGCAGATACGTGCCGTATCTCAATGGATACTACGGAAGAGTGACATCAGGAATGTGGTGTTCCCCGTATCCGGTAGCTGAGGAAAGCAAGAACAACAAGGCAGTCGCCGCAAGAATGCCGAAGGCGACCATAAAACCCTCCGTTCTGAAGCACATGGAGGACCCACCGCCTGCTATAGTCGGAGAGGCGATGGTATTCCACCGCACCTATGACCTTAGGACGGTCTTGGGAGTCGGTAGCGTTGCAATGCAGCCTTGGAGCCGGTATCCTTACTTATGAGATCAAGCTTATGATAATGAAACTCCTGCAGGCCTTTTCCTTCACAGTACTGCTCTTACTTATCAAGCGTCTCGTGGTACGGAAGCCTTCATCACGGCCATACCGCCATCCAGAGGACGAATGGCCCAAGATTCGTGGATATAGGCGGCCTTCTTAGGTCAGCGCTTGCACTTCGCCTTGATGCCTTCACCGCCCCATCCCCTTTCAGCTGAAAACACTGTGGGGCGATAACAGCCGTACTACTTTCCTGAATCTTGCCTTGGCGCTGCGTTGAGCGGGAAGAGGAGATGTGAACCTCGGTCTTTATTAGTTGCGAGGAAGAATCACCAATACCCCTCATAAACCTTCGCGCGTGGAATCTTACCTTTGGTTAGATCCACGCGCGGGTCTCTTAACCTCGACAGCGGAAGAAACTTCCTCCGGTCTAATCTGGGTTGCAGTCGACCGAAGCATGCTCGTCTCGCCGATCTGTACTTTCATTGGATCGTATCCACAGGGCAGTATTCTGATCATCTACATACGCTGTAATGCGGTCTCCTTTCTGAATCACCGGCTTGTCCGTCCTCTTGTCAGACAGCAAGCTCACTTCTTTCCCGCTTTCATCCTTTACGACATAATAATCGCCGTCCATGCCTATCAGCTCCCCGGAAAGGATATGGGTGCCTCTTCCCACATCTTCTTCGGCACGCATAACATTTTGCCCCGGCGTTATCTCACATGGGGTTCGTTTCATCTTGTCTGCTGCAAACGCAACATCACTCACCTGAAGCATGGTGAATAATCCCAGAAACAAGAAAGTTATACCTGACGACGTTCGAACCACTTTTGAAGTCATCATAAATCCCTCCTGGTTACTATGTTTTGGATGAGATCTTTCCATGTGACTTCTGGTAGTCAAGCGAATTACTTCAACAGATTGAAAGCCATATCAAAGACGTATCTTCCCCTTTTGGAACTCTAGCCAAGAGAGGATGCCTAACCAACTAGTTAGCTCCCCAGTCAGTTCCACGTCTTTACTTCCATTCCCTTAACAGGCCAACATCGCCTGGTGAAGGGATGTCTTGAAACGGCTCAGGAAGAGAAGGCACTTCAGCCGCTGAAAGTAGGCCGTTACACCTGTGATGAACTGCGCAACATCCTCACCGATGCTTTCCCAAGAGAACACTCGCCTCCTCCGGCGTACATGGAGATTCTCAGGCAGGATCAGCCGCAGGTGAGTCGCCCCCTTTATGTTGGTATTGATCGTAAAGCAAGATAGGTAAGGATGTTGAGTGCGTTCGAAGATGAGGAAGCGAAGGCAATTTTTAAGCACAGCGTTGCGTGAGAATTACAACATTTCCACTATTTCCTCTGGTTAGAAATCTTCAAACAATCGGAGTTGGTTCGGAGGCCATTTCCTCATCCATGCAGGATGCCTTGAAGGGAGGTTTGCAGGAAGCTTTGATCCTTTCTTTTTCTTGTCAGGGGGCGGGCTAACTAGCAAGGCTTGTACTGATAGCCATGTTCCAATCAACTCGAAGTCACCGAGGTCCTTCTCGCGAATGTTCTGGCTCCATTGTGAAACAGGTTTGGTTCGTGTGCCCGCAGGTTGGCTCAGATACCGAAGCTGAAAGGACCATTCTCCTGTCCAATCTGTGCCGACCTTGTGAACGACCGCGATTAGACCCGCCGGCGTACCGTACCGTTCTGTGATCTGCTTGAGGTAGATTCCTTCAACGACTTCATTACGCTGCAACATGTATCCGATGGTTACACATATATGGCTTAAGGTCAAGGTGGAGAATCGATGGAGGATGGAAACCCAATGGACTTTCCCGCGAGCTGTTTCAGTTCGCAGGACAAATCGTCAAACAGCTTCTTGGAACAGGGCTGTATCTGGCCGCTCCACATTGAAGTCATTTTCCATGACTCCACACTAACAGCCCTCACCAGTCAAACCAGCCGTCACCTGCTTGCATCATACAACCCGCCACATCAATACGGTCCAATTCCGCTCTAGTTTTCTCCTGCGTGTGACTACGGTCTGACAGCCTCAACCAGCTTACCTTGAGTGTGTACCTCTTGCATAATTTCTCATTCGTCACAATAAACTTATGATAAGTACTCGGGTCAGATTCTTCCGTGATGACGCAGCCGGGAAATCTGATCTTGAGATAGCCTCTAATGACGGCAAGGTTCTTCTTAATAAGTTGTTGCTCTGTCATGATTTCCAGGATCGAGTCAGTTTGCAGCATGATGCTATGCCCAAGCGAAGAGAATGCGGCAAGGGAGAGAGCCGAAGGCGCATGGTGGAGTTCGTTAGGTTTATCGACTCATCCCTAGGGAGACATCATCGCATGATCAATAATAATAAGCTAGCCGAACAAAGTGATGCCGCTTCCAGTTCAAGCCATCTACTCGCCTTCGCCCGTTAGATAATCAACGCCTGAAGACGCGGGGGTATTGCAGCCGTTCTAAGCCTTCCTGCAACGTCTTCATCGAGATCAACTCCCTGGGACATACTGTCCATGAACATTTCTCGCTGAATGCCACGTGATTGTTTCAACAATGTTCATCGGTACTCCATAACCGTTATGCCGACTCCAGCCAGTTGGATACGAGAACTTCAAGTTGATTCTTGGTTATAGGCTTACCATGTGGTCTCAGTGTCCGAAACAGTTGCTTGGATTGGACCTTCCATTGCAAGGAACGATATGGCGCTTCGTCGCGAGTCCCGATGTTCTGAGTGATTTCCAGACCTTCCCCCCTCGCCGAAGAAGGTTCGTAGAGCGTGGGGGTGAAGAGTCGAGTGTAGATGGCTTTGCGGTTTTTGAGAAGAAACGTTGACATTTGTGCATCCCGGACCGTTGACAGTTTATTCCTCTATGATCCAAGAAGCGCTCTGGAAGGGAATCGCCGCTGCTTCTGCGGCCTAGGTCATTCTTTGGGATGGATGATGGGTTTCGAATTGCACCAGGTCCATCGGCATATCAGCGAGATCAAGCATATAGCTGACCAGCACACGCTCTATACCTCCGTACACGACGATCCTTCCTCGGTGCATTGCTGAGAATAGAAGGGTTCCATCCATTGAGCCGAGCAAAGCATTCTCCCAGCCATCATTTGGTGTCTCACGCGAAAATAATATCGAATGGAGGTTCTATAGAGAATGGGATTCATCTCGATCTTTGTGGCGGGACTATTAAGCGCCGAACTCGCCATGACTTACGCCGTCAGTCATTCTCCATGCGCGATGACGCACTCCTTTCCCACGCCATGAAATTTGACGACCTGATACTCGAGTCTCCCTAATTTTGTTATACCGCCAAGGCGCATCGCTTCACCCCCGTTCAAGTCAAGTGTGCGACCAAGTCCGACCGGGTCAGGCGGAAGGCACTGCTGACCTTGCTTCGCGTCGCTAATAGACGGATTAACGTATAGTAATGATTTGTAAGACTGGCAGCCCGAGAGGAATGGCAGGACCATGGCGATCAGCATCACTGGCCTCTTCATGGTGACCTTTCCCAGAAGACCGGCGGTCTTCTCTTCACAGTGATAGAAATACTATCGGAATGCTATCGCATGCACCTCTTAACCACCACGAGCAAAACCCCTAAAAAATTATGAAGAAGGAGACCCGTCCTGAGGGGTACGCTCTGAGTGTCTTCGGCCTCTCACAAAGCTATCAACCCTTTCTTAGTGAATCGAAACAAAAAGACTGGTCCTACATGCCTCAATTGAGTGAACAACTTCAACGCATGGAGGAATTCAGGCCGCCTTTCACGGGCTTTCAACTTCTCACGCCAAGAAGAGGGCCGAACCCTATAATAAGATTGTGGGTGAACTGCCAGGGAAGCGGCGGGATACGGTTATACAACGCTTCGTCATGGTCAACCGTTCGGAGTGAACGCCAGACTTCAACCCGTTCTCCAAAATAAGCTCTGAGGGTCTTGGGAAGAAACGTAACCATTTGCCTCCTGCATCGTAGAAAGTCCGTAGTACGCCTACGATCCGAGAAGCGCTCTGGAAGGGAATCGCCGCTATTTCTGCGGCCTACGTAGTTCTTTGGGGTTGTTGATGACGGATTACGAATTGCACCCGACCCATCGCCATATCAACAAGATCAAGCACATGGCTGTGCAAAGCACGGCAAAACCGAGCAAGAAATCCGCAAATCTGCAACCGGATGCAAAGGATATGCGAAGGGAAGAAATTGCCGAGATGTCATCCGAGTTCTTTAGGGAACCATGGTAACTCTTGCCTATAGGGAAAAGACAGACAACAGTATCCTTCATTTATAAGGTATTAGGAGCATACACGAAGAGGCGCGGTCTTTGCTTGTGGGACAATCTCGTGTCGCGGCAGCTCAACGGAGGAGCTGTTGTTTCTGGAGCGGGGGACGGCTCGCACGGATTGCGAGTGCTGCCGTTAGCTGAGGAGGCTCATGTCTATGTCAATCTCAAATATCAACTCGTCTCCCGTACTCCAATGGCTTCAGCAGTCGCTTTCGACGGCTGGGCTCACAGTCGGCAATCAATCCTCTCGTGCGTCTAATGATGTTCAGTCAGGCAGTTACGCCATCTCCTCGTTTCAGCAAACACTCCAGATGCTGACGAGTCTGACGGCACAGCCGACAGATGCTCAACAATCGCTCAGCGCCAACGGCGCACAGGGAACTCACCACCGTCATCACCACCATCACAGTGGAGGGGAGGAACACGATCGAGGGAATGGGTCTTTTATCGATCAACTGGCGCAATCAATTCTCAGCGACCTTCAACAAACTGACGATACAGGCGCCTCGTCGACCACTAGCCCCTCCAGTGCTTCAAATGGCAGTGGTGCGTCATTCATCGACGGCTTCGCCAACGCCATCGCCAATAATTTACTCGCCAAATACCACCAGGCCATAGATTCTGGTCAGGCTCCCTCATCGGCCAGCCCACCTTCCCAGGTGAGTGCCGTCGCGTAAAGGCAGCTCTCAGGGGAACAGATTTCTCCCAATGTCGGACGGAAGAGATTCGCAATTTCGCGTGTCACATCTCAATCACGAAGGAGAATCACGATGAGCATACCGATCAACAATCTGAGTTCAGGATCCTTTTATCAAGCGGACGGAGTAAATACATATCAACAGCGACGACAGAGCTTTGAAGCCTTAGCACAAGCGCTTCAGTCAAACGATCTCACCGCAGCAAAGCAGGCCTATACTGCTCTGGCACAAAGTATTCCGAGCGGCGCTGATAGCCGAGCAATCCCTTTGCACAAATTGGTCAAGCGCTGCAATCGAATGATCTCCCCTCGGCCCGGAACGCCTTCGCCGCATTACAGGCACGGCACAAACATCATCATCACCATGGGAATCCGCAGCCAGACGCTTCACCGACTGGCTCCCCCCAAACGAGTACAGCCTCAGATACAAGCAACAAAATCGACATCGCAGCGTAGCAAACTGTTCGGACAATAAGCATGCCGTCCCCAAGCCGGGATTTGAGGGCGTTTGCAGCATTGACTTCAGTGCGTGAAGGATCTCCTTCGGAGACATCGTCTCAGCGGTGTAAGGCATTTCCTCCATCTACTTCGAGGCCATCGCCCGGTAGTAAGTCGGGTTTATTTGTGTTCGCATTGCATCTGCTTAAGCGGTCATGTAGACTCCCTACATGCATCGGGATGCTGTGCGCGCCAAACAGCTCATCTCCCAATTCATGGTCTCTAGTTGGGCGGTAGAACAACATCTCCAGCGGAAAGGTCCGCTTACAGACCTAGAAGTAGAGTCCATAACGTTGACAGTCGAGAGCCTGCAAACATTTCTTGATCTTTGGAAGAAGGAGTATGGCAAGAAAGGGTAACTCCACAGATCCCAACGTCATCGCGCACGACATTCTGCAAGCTATCACCGGCCAACCTGCCGGGACAACCTCAGTAAAGAGAGAAGAACCTGGCAATCCCCCCACGAAGAACCCTGCTGCTGTCGCTCTCGGCCGCTTAGGAGGACTAAAGGGCGGAAAGGCCAGGGCGGAAAAGCTCTCTAAGAAGAGAAAATCAGAAATAGCGAAAAAGGCTGCCAAGGCGCGCTGGAAGCCAGTTTGAGCCTCCCTAATCCCTAGCGCAGAATAACCGCACGCTGTTGTTGAGGAAGTGCACATCACATCCCTGCTCGAATCTGCAACCCCCGCGCAACCGGCGGCGGTTGCCATTGGCCCAACATCGTCAGATCTCCTGAGCTATCAGATAGTTGCGAGGAATGGATGTGGGGTGGATGACGGGTTTCGAACCCGCGACCTCCGGATCCACAATCCGGCGCTCTAACCAGCTGAGCTACACCCACCACGAAAGCCCTGAGGAACAATGATATTAGCAAAGGGTCGATTGCCGTCGCAACCGATCGAGCTTATGACTATTGAAACCTTCTTCATCCTCGGGCATCGAAGGCGGCTTGCATCTCGGCAAGAATAGCGTTGACCGTTGCCGACGGATCTGCTGCATCACGAATGGGTCGGCCGATCACGAGATAATCGGCACCAGATGCGATGGTCTGAGTGGGAGTGGTGGCGCGTGCGTGGTCGTCCACTCCTTTACCGGCTGGCCGGACCCCCGGCGTGACGATCCCAAAGCGCGGACCGATCTTCTGCCGGAGGGTTGCGGCTTCTTCTCCGGACGCCACTACACCATCACAGCCGACCTCTGAGGCCAGCAACGCCCTCGCTGTCACCAGGTCTTGCACTGTCCGTTGTATTCCCATTTCCCGAAGATCGTTGCTGTCAAAGTTCGTCAGCACGGTCACAGCCAGCAGCTTCAACGATGATCCCTCCCGCCCCTGCACCGCGGCCATCAACGCCTTGCGGTTCGCATGGACAGTCAGGAAATCCACCCCCATTGCAGCAACCCGTGCCGTGGCACGACGGACCGTCTCTTCGATATCGAGAAACTTCAGATCGAGAAATACCCGCATGCCCCGCTCCACAATCCGCTGGACCATTGTCGGGCCTGCCGCGGTATAGAGCTCAAGGCCCACCTTGACGAAGGAAATGTGTCCTTGGAGTCGGTCCAAGAACCGATCTGCTTCTGCTGCTGAAGGCACATCCAATGCAAAGATGAGTCGGTCACGTGCCGCGATCTTCACCATACCCTTGCTCCTTCTTCAGACCGATCCTTGACGACCGGCGACGCTCCATGATAAAAAATCACCTCTTTTTCAGAGGAGTCATCTATGCCACGCGTTCATAAATCGACGATTCGGCGAGCCCGCCAAGCAGACCGGCGCCATGAGCGAAATCGGGCAACTCTCAACACTGTGAAAACACTCATCAAGAAGGTTCAGTCCGCCGTGGCTGGAAAAAAGACGGATGAGGCCAAGACCAGCTTGCTGGAAGCGACCTCGGTGATCGGGAAGGCAGTTTCGAAAGGCGTGCTTCATCGCAACACCGCGTCCCGCCGAATTTCACGTTTGGCGCTTCGCGTCAATGCCCTGTCCGGTTCCGGCTCTTAATCGTTCGCACGTTCGATACGACCCGCGCAGAAACTCGCTTCGGTGGGACCGGAAGGTGAGGAGGCGGCTCGGCTCGCCGGCCGGCAGTGTCCTCACAAAGCTTCAGCAACAAACGCTCCAGTACGATCCTCGGACGGCTTCCGCTTCCGCCCTTCAACTTCCCATCAGTGTCGAGAAACAGATGCAGCGCCGCGTGAAGGTGCGGCTCGGAAAACCGACCGAGGAAAGCACGGACCTTCCATGGGTCCATGCGCAAGCTTCTGGCCACCTCCCCTTCGCGACCGCCATTGGCCAGCGAGTCTTTGGCTTTCCAGAGACGGCGATACTGCCAGGCGAGAGAACCAAGAATCCGAAGCGGCGCTTCCCCTGCCTCAAGATTGCGCGCCAGAATGGAAAGGGCTCGTCCCCGGCGACCCTCTGCAATGGCGAGGGTCAAATCAAACACCGAGGCGCCGGGATCCATGCCGCGCAGCAGATGGACATCGGCGGCGGTGACGAAACGATCAGGCGGCACATATGAAGCCAGCTTTTCCAATTCACGCCGCACGCCATAGAGTGACGCACCACAGGACTCCTGCAGCCCCTGGGCCGCCGCCTCCTCCACGCGAAGCCCGACCCGTTCTGCTTCGCGGGCGATCCAAGCAGGCAACTGCGCCTCGCGGAGAGGTGAACAATCGACCGTGATCGCCGCTCGTGTCAGGAGTTGGGAAAATTTTAATCGACCGTCCAACTTCGGGCTCACGAACACCAGCGTCGTAGATTCGATAGGATTCTTTATACAATCGAGCAGGAGGTCGCTTTCTCGCGCATTCAGTTTCTCTGCCGCTTTCACCACCACCAAGCGGCGCTCTGCAAAGACCGGCACAGCCGCCACACTGTTCCGAATATCAATTCCGCGCGCTTCATCTCCATAGAACAACTCGTAATTGAATTCGTTCCCTTCACTGCCGATGGCCGCGCGTTTGATGACGCCGAGCGCGGAATCCCGCAGAAGGTCTTCTTCACCTACAAGGAGATACAGAGACCCGGGCCTCTGCTGTTCCAAAGCCGACTCCAGCTGCACATGGCTCATGACCGATGCCATTGGTCCAGACCTTCGATGCTAGTGAGAGACAGAATCCGGGGCGGACACTTGCTTCGTGAGCGCACCCGTCTCCAGCTGCAATAGAAAACGGGCCGCCAGGTCGGCCGCCACAAAACGGCCCGCCTGTTCGATCGCACGGTTCTGCAGCGCGCGATTAAACTGAAGATCGGACGTAATGAAGAACTCGGATGCCCCTTTGACGACTTGGCTCCAGACCACTTTTCTTAACCGAGCATCTTCCACTCTCACCAAGACGACCACCTCGGTTCTGCTTTCCAACGTCGCCGTCCGTGAAAAGCTGAGCGTCGGCAGGATCACCGACAGGATTTGCCCGGTCAGCACAAGATCCGCCGCTTCGGACTCCGGCACGACCTGCGCCCCGCTGCCGGTGGAAAATTCTTCACGGAGGTAGTTGGTGTATCGCGTTTCCAGGTTCGGCTCAAAACTCCCGTTAATCAATGTCCGGATGATGAGGCGTGGCGGAGGCTCTTGGGAAGAAGCCGCGGGGACCCCTCCGATGGTCGGGCCGGCTCCCTCGACTCGAAACTGGTAGCCGCAGGCGGTCAGCGTGGAAGCGATAAGTGCTGGGACGAGCGTGCCGAGAATAAAAAAGAATGACCCTCTTCCCTCTTGATTCCTGGCCGCAGACTCAGCACTCAGCACTCAGCACTCCTTTAGATCACAAAGTTGATCAATTTCTTATCGACGTAGATCACCTTTTTCGGCTCTTTATCTTGGATCCACTCGGACGCCTCCGCGCGAGCCAACCGCTCGATCTCGTCACGTGACGTGTTAACGGCGACATCGAGTTTGGCCCTGAGTCTCCCGTTGACCTGAACGGGAATAGTCATGCGCTCACTCACCGTCATGGCGGGATCGTAAATCGGCCAAGGCTGTTGCGACACACTGGGATGGTGTCCCAGTAAGCTCCAGAGCTCTTCGGCAACATGCGGGGCGAACGGCGAAAGCAGCAAGATGAACGGCTCGATCACCGCCCGCGGCCGTTGTTGAGCCTTCGTCATCTCGTTGGTGAAAATCATCATCTGCGAGATGGCCGTATTGAATCGGAGAGCTTCAATATCCTCCGTGACCTTTTTGATGGTGTAGTGGAGCAGGCGCTGTTGGTCGAGGGTCGGTGCGGTCGACACGACGGCACTCGACAGTCGGCCTAGCTCATCGACCATCAGCCGCCAGGCTCGTTCCAAGAAGCGTGTCACGCCTTCCACGCCTCTGGTGCTCCAAGGCTTCATCGCCTCGAGTGGGCCCATAAACATTTCATAGAGCCGTACCGCATCCGCGCCGAACTGATCGATCATCTCATCCGGATTGACCACGTTGCCGCGTGATTTCGACATTTTCTGATTGTCTTCTCCCAAGACGATGCCCTGATGCACCAATTTCATGAATGGTTCGGGAGTGCTCGCCACACCGATATCGAACAGGACTTTATGCCAGAACCGAGCATACAAGAGATGCAGCACGGCATGCTCGCTACCTCCGATGTACAGATCCACGGGCATCCAATAACGCTCTTTTACCGGGTCGACCAGCTGTGTTGAGTTCTTGGGGTCGATGAATCTCAGATAGTACCAGCAAGAGCCGGCCCACTGAGGCATGGTATTGGTTTCGCGCCTAGCCGGCTTACCCGTGGCAGGATCAATCGTCGTCAGCCACGAATCTAAGTTGGCCAACGGACTCTCGCCCGTCCCGGACGGTTTAAAATTGCTCGTCTCCGGTAAGACAAGAGGCAACCGCTCTTCCGGAAGAGGACGTGCTTCTTCATCGACCCACACGACCGGGAACGGCTCGCCCCAATAGCGTTGGCGGGCGAAGAGCCAATCGCGCAGTTTGTAATTGACTGCCCGCAGTCCCTTTCCCTGTTTTGCCAGCCAATCAGTAATTTTTGGGATCGCTTCAAACGGTGTGAGCCCATTGATCGAAAAACTGCCGTCACTGATCGCTGAATTCACGACCGCCCCTCGATCTGTGTCGGTGAACGCCGCCTCCTTCACGTTTCCGCCGGCAATGACTTCTCGAATCGGCAGATGATATTGCTGCGCGAACGCCCAATCACGCTCGTCATGCGCCGGCACGGCCATGATGGCGCCGGTCCCATAACTCATCAGTACATAATCGGCAATCCAGATCGGTAATCGTTCGTTGTTCATCGGGTTGACGGCGTAGCCGCCGGTGAAGACGCCGGTCTTCTCCTTGTCGAGCTCTTGTCGTTGCAGATCGCTTTTTTTCGCCGCGGTTTCTCGATAGGCCTGGACGGCAATCCTTTGTTCCTCGCTCGTGACCACGTCGACAAGCGGGTGTTCAGGCGCCAACACCATGTATGTCGCGCCGAATAGGGTGTCCGGCCTCGTTGTGAACACTCGAATCGCGCCTCTCCGATCGGCCAGCGGAAAATCCACCTCTGCGCCGATCGATCGCCCGATCCAGTTTTTTTGCATCTCCATCGTACTGGGAGGCCAGTCGACGAGTTTCAAGTCCTCAAGCAATCGATCGGCATAGGCGGTGATCTTGAGCATCCATTGCCGCATCGGCTTGCGAATCACGTCGAAACCGCCGACTTCGCTCTTGCCGTCGATGATTTCCTCGTTTGCCAACACCGTGCCGAGCGCAGGACACCAGTTCACGGGAACTTCTGCCACGTAGGCCAATCCTCGTTCGAAAAGCTTCAGGAAAATCCATTGGGTCCAACGATAGTACTGCGGGTCCGTGGTACTGATCTCTCGCTCCCAATCATACGAGAGTCCGACCCGCTTCATTTGACGCTTAAAGGTGGCGATGTTCTCGGCTGTCGTCAGGGCAGGATGAATGCCTGTTTTCACCGCGTACTGTTCCGCCGGCAGACCGAACGCATCCCAGCCCATCGGGTGCAGCACGTTGAACCCATGCATCCGTTTGTATCGTGCGACAATATCGGTGGCGGTGTACCCCTCAAGATGACCAACGTGGAGACCGGAACCGGATGGATAGGGGAACATGTCGAGGCAGTAAAACTTCGGCTTACCAGGATCTTCCGTGACGCGGAACGTCCGGTGCTGATCCCAATACTGCTGCCATTTCGCTTCGATCGTTCGGTGATCGTATCCTTTACTCATAGTAAAAATTGCGTGTTGACGACTAAAGATTGAACGCCAATTGAACTGCGGAATCTAACATAGCCTCCATGGGGCCACAAGTTCGAAACCAAGCGACTGCGGCTCTTGTTATACTACAAGCGCGATGGGCTTCTACTGCGATCATATCTTCCCACGCCTCATGGAGTGGGTCATGGCCGGTGAAGAATTTCTTCGCTTGCGCAGGGAACTTCTCGCTTCGGCCCATGGAGACGTGCTGGAACTCGGGATAGGAACCGGCCTGAATCTGCCGCACTATCCGGAGACCGTCGCGGAACTGCATGCGGTCGATCCTGCTCAGTTTCTCCCGAAAACAATCGCCGCACGAGTGACCGCCGCCTCGTTTCCAGTTCGCATCCAGCGGGGTACCGCCGAGACCCTCCCCTATGCCGATCGCCGTTTTGATTATGTCGTCAGTACCTGGACGCTCTGCACAATTTCCGATCCGGTCCTCGCACTGCAAGAAGTGCGGCGTGTCCTCAAATCGGGAGGCAGGTTTGTTTTCTTAGAACATGGCCGGAGCGACGACGGGAAAGTCGCTGCATGGCAGGACCGGCTGAATCCCATTCAGAACGTGATCGGCTGTGGGTGTAATCTCAACCGGCAGATCGATGAGCTGATCACCCAATCCGGTCTCACGATCGCTCACCGTGATCGATTCAACATGCAGGGTGTGCCGAGACTAGGCGGAGAAATGTATCGGGGTACCGCAACCAAATACAATTAGTCAGCGGTGACTATCAGGATCAGAGAGGGCCGGATCAGCCATGAAACAAGGCCGGCCGACAGAGGGCCGGCCTCATAGAAGCAGGGCGTCAGTTAAAATGATAGCCGACGCCGAAGACAAAGTTATGCGCACGGTAGTCCGTGTCTACGTTCAGTCCAGTACCTGCCAGGTTGGTATGGCTCATACTTGCCCAGTTGTATTTCCATTCTCCGAACATAGCGATCGCGCTCGTAATCCGGTACCGAAGCCCGACTTGCGTGTTCAGTCCGACATCGGTGCTCGAACTGGAAAAGCCAGAAGTCGACAGGTGGGAAAAGAATACGCCGAGCCCCACACCGGCGTAGGGCTCGAATGCACCAGCCTGATACCGGACTACGAGATTCACCGGAGCCCACGTGAGCACCCGATTGTAGATCCCCTGAACCGTGCCGACGTTGACGCCGTTGATTACCCAATTTTGCTGTTTGATATGAGGCGTGGCATTGAATACTTCAGTTTCAATACCGAGCCATTTCACGGAGTCAAAGTAATATCCAACTTTACCTCCGTACACGAGGGAAGTCTGTAACTCAAGGTCATTGCCCGCTACGTTGGCTCCTCCCGCCCTCCACTCCACGTTACTGAGGTCCGCGGGGAAATTCGCGCCTACTTGGCCTGCAACATACATTTCGGAATGAGCTGGCTGGCTAGAGAGAGCTAAGAGAGAGAGAGAGAGAATCCACAGACGATGCGTCATCAGCTTCTCCATATAGGACCTCCTAATGCAAGTAAATTCTGACAGGCTCAACCTGCCAACCTGACAGGCCTCTATCATCAAGAAAGATGGCACGACACTTTCAAATCTCCAACACAAATCGAGCTTTTAGTCCTTCGTATATCTATAATCCGCCGGCATGTTTTCACTTGATTGTTCCGTTCATTCAGAAATGCGCTTCGCCTGGATTCGGGTTTCGGATGAGCGTCTGAGCCTCGCTACACAAGTTGTCTCAGGAGGACACGCACAGGCGCTCCCACCCTCGCACGGGGAAGCGCTCGAAATCGGATTTGGCACGGGCTCTACCCTCCCACATTAGCTTAATGCTCTTCCAGCTCGCGTGTGGCGGCGGCAATGAGGGACAATTAGGCAGTTGACCGGCCGTTGAGAAGCGGCTTGAATCCGCTGATTGAAATAAAATGTGGGAGCGGAGACGGCGGTAATTGCGAACTCGACTTGGCGCTGTGAACCAAGTGGGCCACCCCGAATTCCTTCGCGGCCATCAGACATCCTTCATCGTCGTCTATGAATAGGGATCGCGACGGATCGAAACTCAACAAGCGTTGACAATTCGGCCAATACTCCGGTCGCATCTTGAGAAAGCCGACTTCAAAGGCGTCCACGATTCGGTTGACGTAGTGATCCAGACCGGTCTTGGCGACTTTGACCGAGACACCCGTTGAATGGGCGTTCGTCACGATGGTCACACGCTTTCCCAGCCGCCGAAGATGGCGCAAGAATTCCACGGCCCCCGGAAGATACCCGATCATGTGATCCAATTCTTTGTGCATCGCCACCACGTCAATGCCGACCCGCTTCGTCCAGTAGTCCAGGTCCGTCCAAGCTAGTTCGCCTTCGACCGATCGGTACATCGCCATGAGACGATCGCGAGCCTCTTCAAACGTGAGAGCGTGGAGCATCGCATACCGACGCGGCAGCTCTTCCTCGAAAAAGAAGTTGTCGAAATGGCGGTCGAGCAACGTACCGTCCATGTCGAGCAGCACATCGTCGATGTCAGACCAGTTGAAGAAGGGCTGGGTGCCGAGTGCTGAGTGCTGAGTCATGGGGAAAGTATATCGGAGGTCGAACGGGAAGGCGAGGCGGTTGTCTTTGAGAAAAACCCTATGTTACGGTCCGCTGGTTGTACACGAATACTGATGATTGATACGCCTTCACACTCAGCACTCAATACTCAGTCCTCAGCACTTCCCCCCCTCGTCGCCATTATCGGCAGGCCGAATGTGGGGAAGTCGACGCTGTTCAACAAGATTTTAGGCGCGAAGATCGCCATTGTGGACGACGTCCCCGGCGTGACCCGTGACCGCAACTATGCGGACGCCACCTACCGCAATCGAAAGTTTCGGCTGGTCGACACGGGGGGACTGGATCTGTCCTCCTCCGACAGCATGTTGACCTTAATTCGACGACAGTCGGAACTTGCGATTGCCGAAGCGGATATTCTCATCGTGCTCTTGGACGGTCGCTCGGGATTGACCCCGCCGGATCACGAAGTCGTGCGGCTGTTGCGCGGGGTGACAAAGCCTCTGCTCTATGCGATCAACAAGATCGACACGCCGAAGTCTGAACCCTTACTCGCCGACTTCTACCGATTGGGCACCGATCAGCTCTACCCCGTGTCCGCCGAACATGGTCTGGGCGTTGCTGAGCTATTGGACGCCATATATCCGTTCCTTCCCTCGGCTGAGGAATCCGACGAGCTGCAACAACTTCCTCGCGTGGCCGTGGTAGGACGCCCGAATGTCGGCAAATCCACTCTCGTGAATGCGCTGCTTGGGGAGGAGCGTGTCGTCGTCAGCGATGTTCCGGGGACGACACGTGACCCGATCGACTCGCTGGTCATTCACCAGGATCAACGCTACATTTTTACCGATACGGCCGGCATCAGACGGCGCGGCAAGGTCGACCGCGGGGTGGAAGGCTACAGCGTCCTCCGATCGCTTCGTGCCATCGGTCGGTCCGACATCGCCATCCTGATTGTGGATGGGGTGGAAGGGGTCACGGAACAAGACACCAAGATTGCCGGCGCCATTCTGAAGCAAGGGCGTGCCTGCATCCTCTTGATCAACAAGTGGGACTTGCGGGTGGGAGATGCGAAGGCGCGACAAGAGTATGAACGCGAACTCCGTCGCCGGTTTCCCTTTCTGACCTGGGCTCCGATCCTGTATGGATCAGCCCTCAAGCCGGAATCCATCCGTCGTCTCTTCCCCCTCCTCAAGGACGTGCACAGTATGTTCACCAAACGCGTCCCAACCGGGATGTTGAATACCTGGCTGCAGAAGATCCTCGTCACCCATCCGTTACCGGCCCGCAAGCACAAGCCGTCGGTTGTGACAAAGTCCGCCTTTATCACACAAGTTACCACCAAACCGCCGGTCTTCGCATTGTTTGTCGGCCATCCGGAAGACCTCACACCCTCGTACCTGCGGTACTTGGAGAATCAACTGCGCGAGACATACCAATTCACCGGCACCCCACTCCGCCTCATGGTCAGGAAGAAGTAAGCATTCCCTACCCTTCGAAGATTCTGTCCTAGAAGCACCTGGCGAAAACATCACGAAAGGTGTCTACACCGGGATGCTCTATCAGATTGCAGCCGATCGAACCATAGGCGTCGTTGCCGCCGAAGAAACGCCCTGCTGCGACAATCTGCGGCTCTGGCTGTACCGCCATCTTGGTCTTCAACGTTCGCATTTGATGTCTTCCATAGTCGGTGGTGCGTGGTGGTACCTAATGTTTAAAGAGCGGGTCGCTAGGCTGCACCATCCGCTGGTCATTTCTTGCCCTGCATCGTCTGCTCAATCATTGATTTCACAAAGGCTCCATCCTGACTATCCAACAGGATAAATTCATGTTCATTACCATCGATAGTCTGGACAAGAATCTTCCCGGAATGGGGTACAGAACCCATCCCCCACTTGTCCGTTGGATCGTATTCAACCCTTGTAATTAACGATCGTTGTATTTGGTAATTCGCCTTGTCTACCAACAGAAAAAGCTTTGACCACGGGGCAAACCTTGCATATTCCTTTGCGAGCGTCTGATCAATGTAAAAGTTTGGATCATACCACTCTTCGGTCATAAACATTGGCGCCTTAAGAAGTCCACCAACTATCGCCACACTTAACATATCTTCAAGCACATACACTTTTACTGTTCGATTTAAAATGCCTCCGTAGTATTGCATGGCAATAAAGGTCTTCTCTGGGTATAAGTAGGAATTCGGTTTAAGGTGTGACCTTAGCGCCCCCCGCTGGGTTGTAGGTGCAAGAAATCAATGAAGTCACTGAAAGTGTGGATAGGATACAGAGGATGATGAACCGCTTCATCTCTCTCCTTCTGAGATAACACTCCAGTTCAGCGGCGTGCGGGCCAATGTGATGCAGGGACTGGCGTCGACGACGAGGATCACTCGGAGGAACGCATGGGAAGGGGCGTCTTAAGATCCTCGCGCAAGGCCTCGGAGGAATAGTCAAACCAAGGAATCTGATATTGCGCCAACAAGGCCGGAAAATCCCAGAGCGAGATCTGAAGAAATTCTGCGGCACGAGCCCGTGAGACTTTCCCCCGTCGGACGAGATCAAGAACCAGAGCAGTCTTCGCTTCTTGGCGCGCCTCATCTGCTGTGCCCAGCACCTGCAAGAGGTCATCCGGCAGATCGATGGTCAATGGCTGTCCCATAAAAAAAGTGTAGCAGAGAGCCCTATGGAATCCAATACGCAGCAGGAGAACTGGTGAGACAGACATAGATGCCGAGCCATAGAGGCATATCACGACACCTCCTGCACTATTTGACATGCCGGTTACAATCTGTTCCATCTGCTGACTTACTCTACTCTGAAGCCCATGGCCGGGCACCCCGCTTCGCCTCATGGTCAGGAGAAGTAACCGCACTCACCCTTTAACGATCTCTATCCGTCAGTCTCTCTTCCGACTGTGCCCGAGTCATCCTTACAGGCGTTGGAAATGGATTGGCATCCACGATCTGGCTTCTATCGCACAATCCGAGCTTTGGAGTTGACTCCGCCCTGAGCTCATGTTATTCGCATAGGCGATTGACGGATTGCGGTTGATTGCGCACCATGACTTCGAAGTTCGAAAGCTTTCCGTTTAGACAGGACAAACGATTCACCACTTCCATACCGAACACCTCCTCCATGAACCGATCTACACTTACCCGGCGACTATTTCTCGCAGTGTTTCTCTTGGGCCAAGTCAGTGCCGGATGCGCCACAGCCAGTCCCACGGACGAGGAGAGAGTCCAGACACTACCCTCCGATCCCACTCCCTTGGAAACCCAACTCGATACGTCTCCAGCTGCGCAACCCCAGACTGATGACGCCACGCCCGGACAATCAGCGGTCGACAATGTGGCACCCCCTCAAAATGAGATCCCAGCAGCCGTTCAACCTCAGGATAGCGAGACTCCGTCTGTTCAGTCCCCTGCGCCCGAGACTTCTCCGGCTGCTCAGCCACAAGTGGACAGCCCTCCGATGGCTCAACAGGAAACTGCCCCTGCGGTGGTCGTTCCTACCGAGGCGAACCCTTCCATCATGTTGACGGGCCGGGTCTGGCGGGCCAAGCCGGGGATTGTCTTCCTGAAAACGCCGGTAGGGCTCATGTCGCTCAGTTCAAAAACCACGCTCAAAACTCTCCCCGCCTCGCAAGAAGTGGTCTTTTTGATCCATGAAGACCACGTCGTCGTGGATATCGTGAAGCGAACCGATGGGTCACTCGTCCACCGCTATTTGACCGGTCCGTTCAAACGAGACAATGAAGACGGCACACAGTTGATATGTTGGACGCCGGAAGGTGAGAAGGCCTTCCACATGGGCGCCTATGAGCGGACGCTCGCTTCCCGCAGGAACGGCGAGTCGGTGACGGTCGAAGTTGACGGGAGGGACACCGTCATCGGCGTACACGACCTTCAGTTCGACCTTCAGATCAGCCAGGTGGCCGCCAATGGGTCCAAGACGCATGTGTTGCTGACCGGAACCATTTCAAAACTGAAGTCCAATTTCATTTTCTTTCGGACTCCCATCGGCATCGTCAACGTCAATGCCAAGATCGGAATCAAAAATGCCAAGGTCGGACAGATCCTGACCGTGCGTATGCATGACCACCACCTCGTGGCGGATCTCTCCGCGTCCATCGATTCTGCTCCTATTCGGCGTTTCGTCACGGGTCCTCTGGAATTTGCCACTCCGGATCGAACCAACGTCAGGATCTGGACCCCGGAAGGGGAACAGATCTACCCGGCAGACTTGGGTAAATCCTCCCTGAACGGGGCAAGGGAAGGGACCCCTATTACGGTGGAACTCGATGGGCAAGGCGACGTCGTCGAATTCCATCGGATGAAGTAATTTCAGGAGCCTGTCCGACAGTGCCCTTCTACTGCGACAAACGATGCACCAGCATCTGCCTTGTTCTCGGCGCAGGAAAATCCTCACTGTATCCCAGCGAAGACGCTTCCGGTTTTTCTACACCTGCGGCCTCGCATCTGTCGGCGCCTCTTTCGTCTCATAACGAACGCCAATGTCGGACAGGCTCCTAGGACTTCCCCCTTCGTCTTGACTCTCTTTTCAATCCCCTCGTAGACTGCGCTACGTATGAGCGCCTCACCCACCATTCGCCGCTCACCGGCCTCGTCCTCGCGTGATCCCCAATCCGCTAAAAATTTTGATACTCTGTACAAGGATCATGTGGACCTCATGTATCGCTTCGCTCATCGATTGTGCGGCGAACCGGAAGCTGCGAAGGATTTGGTCCAGGAGACTTTTTTGAATGCGTATCGAGGCCTCGACAGATTTAGGGGTGACGCTCAAATTTCGACGTGGCTCTATACCATCGCTTCACGGGCGTGCCTGCGCATGCGGCGCAGACGGAAAGGAGCCCCGGAACGAGAGCTGTCGCTCGAGGAATTCATCCCCACGTCCGACGGTGAATTCCACTTGCAGATTCCGATCGATGGACTCAGTCCCGAGGCCGCGCTCCAGAATAAGCAATTGCGGGAAGCGCTCGATACCGCGATCAACCAATTACCGAAGAAGTACAAAATGGTCTTGGTGCTTCGCGACATGGAAGGATTAAGCGCCAAAGAAGTCGGAGCCATCATGGGGTTGAACGAACGAGCGGTGAAATCGCGCTTGCATCGGGCTCGACTGTTTGTGCGCCGTGAACTTAGTGCGAGGGGCCTCGGCAAACCGTCCACCGACCATGATTCACTCGGGTAGCGGAGGGACTCATCCACATGGTAAAACGTAGCGTTTCTAAGCGGCGGCGGCGTTTTTCAATGACCCGGCAACGACATGCTCATGCGAACGGCCGGTGCCTGCGCATCCTTCGCCGGTTGTCCGCTTATATCGACGACGAACTTTCCGCGAGTATTTGCCAGGAAATTCGTCGACATCTGGGCGCTTGCCCAAATTGTGAAACCTTCATGACGTCGTTGCGTCAAACCGTGTCGCTCTGTCGCCACAACCCGGCGCCGGCTTTATCGACGACCGACCGTGCGTTGATGCGTGCAAAGATACTGGAAACCGCCTAATCGGGGTAACCATCACCGGTGAGTCTTTTTCATCATGAATAAGAACCTCTTGCTTGGAATTCTACTTCTCTCCGGACTGCTGATGGCCTTTGAGGTCACCTTACCCGACCTTGTGGCTGCGGCCTCCAAGGCACCTCAAAAGGTGACAGGAAATAAGACCGCCATCGACACGGCCCTTCGATATGCCCAAGCCATCGCCAAAGGCGACAAGATCACGACTGGACAGCTGGACTTCGCGTGCCAATATAAGCACCTGACCATGCTGCCGGTTCATCCTCAGGCAACTGATGTTTCATATGAGGATTGTTGGCAGGAACTGACTGCCGGCCATGCTCCGTTCTTGAAACGATCGGATATTGGGATGAACATCCTCTGGCCCAGCACAGGGTTCCTGGTATTTTATGGAGATGATCTCGCTCGGGCCCAAGCCTCAGCCTTTGTCATGGATGTTCTCGGAATGTCGCCGCCCGGAACCGGCCTTCATCTCACGGTGGCGAACAGCCGCTCGATTTCGAATGGGTCATTCCGGCTAAATCGGAAAGAGAACATCATCGGCGTCCCGACCACACTGGTTGAATTGACCGTCCATTACCATGATCCCCTCACATCGCCGGTGACGTACGGACCCGGCACCGTCCGATGGACAAATACGATCACACGAGACCGGCGCGCCATAAAATCCATCACCACTCAATGGGTCGTCTTCACCGGGCTCAAAAAATACGGCTTTCCTCGAGACGCGGCCGTCTTTCATTTGCCCGTGAGAACCAAGCCTGAAGCGCCGGGTATGGTAGCGGATAGAATTCCGTTCACGACCGAAACGAGTCGAGCACTTCCTGATTCGCTTGTCTGGTGGGGTCCCGACGATCAACCCGGCACCTTGACGGCGGCAGCAGCACAGGCTTCTGTGTTTCCCGAATTGCGCGATCGCGTCGCCATGCTCAATCGTATCTTGATCATCGACCCGCATCAGATTGACGCGCTCACGATCCTGACCAGAAACCTCCATACCGTGTTACTTCGGGAAGCCGCTCAGAATCATCAATTGCTCGTTAAAGATCCGGCACTATCCGTGACCCTCAATGAGTTTTATTGGAACACCTCCGCGGCCTCCACTCGCCTGGACCTGTCGAATGCGATGGAGATGGGTGGATTCTCGCAACCGACACCGGCAGACTTCCTGTACCGACTGTTGCCTGCGCTGGAAACCCTTGCCAGCATTCGGCCTGAACAGCTGGACTGCCGATTTCAGCTCGGCATGGCCTATCGCTGGAACAATGATCAGCGTCGGATGATTCCGACGTTTGAGGCCTTAGTCAACGACATCCCGGCTGATCGGAAGACGCCCAAAGCCGAGGCGCTGGTGCAGCTGGCCTGGTCTCGCATCAACAAGGTGGCGTGGAATCGAATCTTGCACGACCCGGACAGTGTCCGAGCGTACGAGGACGCTTACGCCTCATCGGCCATCGCCGAGCTGCCGCTCGACAAGTTTCTCGCGGAATACACCATGGCCTATAGCATGATTTTCATGCCGGACTACGGGGATAAAAACAGGATGCTACAACACCTCACCGCCGCCAAACGTTGGTTTGATGAAATACCCGGAAAAGATGATGAGGTCTGGCGCTATTTTATTCACAGCGAGCGCCTGAGAGCCGTGCTCGACGCTGATCCAATGTTTCAACCCATCCTGGCCTCAGCAGAGCAGCCTAAAGGATGATGGCCGAACCGAGGTTCATCTTGGCATAGTCCTTTTGCGCCGCTTCACGTATCGTACGTGGTGATGTTACGCTTGAATCGGCACGATCTTCGTTTTCCCCCGGTTGACCAGGCATCCCGTGAAGGCCTCCTCGCGGTAGGAGGCGATCTCTCTCCGGAACGGTTACTTGAAGCCTATCGACAGGGCATCTTTCCCTGGTATAACGACGATCAACCCATTCTCTGGTGGTCGCCGGATCCTCGCGCCGTGCTGTTCCCTGACAAACTCCATGTCTCGCGCAGTCTCAAGCGATCCCTTCGCTCTCATGTGTTCACCGTCACACTTGATACCAGCTTTCGAAATATCATGGAACAATGCGCGGGGCCTCGCCCGCAGTATCCCGAAGGAGGAACCTGGATTACGGGTGAAATGCTGGATGCCTACACACGCTTGCACGAACTCGGCTACGCCCATTCCGTGGAGACATGGCAGAACGGTTGCCTGGTCGGCGGACTGTACGGCGTGGCGATAGGGAGGGCCTTCTTTGCCGAGTCGATGTTTACGCGAGTTGATGATGCATCCAAAGTGGCTCTCGTGAGACTCGTCAAACAGCTTGAGGCCTGGAACTTCCGCCTCATCGATTGCCAACAATTCTCGCCTCATGTCAGCCGGTTCGGCGCCGAAGAGATTCCACGGGTAGACTTCATCAAACACCTCCACCAGGCGCTCACCCTTCCCGACCGACGAGGGCGATGGACGTTCGATGAGCCATGACCATTGGAGAGGTTTCAGCAAGGAGGAGTTATGGAGTATGTGTATGTAGCGACGAGGGGTAGGATTGTGATTCCAGCTCGACTCCGTCGAAGGCTTGGCATCAGGCAAGGCACGAAAGTGTGCTTCATCGAGCGCGGCGATGACTTTCTCTTTCAGCCGGTCACAAAGGAATATATCCGCAACATATGCGGCATGCTGAAGACTACAGCCCATGTAACTGAAGAATTGTTGTCCGATCGAAGGAAAGACGAGAGGTGAGATAAGTCTAGATGTACATGTATTGTTGGATTGCTATACATGAATGGCACTAAATAAGGGTTGACTAATCTGTCAACCTTGTATAGTATCTCTCCACATGAAAATCGGCACGAGGATTCGTCAACTGAGGAAGCAATACGGTTTTGGAATTAAGTCGCTTTCGAAGAAGGTGAAGATTAACCAAGCTTACTTATCCCGCATCGAAACGGGGCAGGTCCAACCATCGGAAGAAGCAATCAAGAAGATTTCGAAGGCACTCCACCACGATGAAGCGGAATTGATGGTATTGGCCGACAAAATTCCAAGCTCGTGGCGATCAGTCACCAGGAAACTTCCTCAAGAAACTGCATTCCTTATGAGAGAGTCGCTTGTTGAGTATTCTTCATCCAAAAATATAACGGTACCGCAAACTGCCTTAGAATGGTCGAAGAGATCTCATTCAACAAGCCATGAGCGACCAAAGCGCAAATCGCCGAACGGTGTCTCCACCAATTCGCTAATTTTTAGCTCCTATTGTGGGACAAACGATGAAGTGTTTCCAAATATTCTCGCACTCTATGTCTTACCTGGCAGCACCATTGCCGATGTGACATATGGGAAGGGGGTTTTTTGGAAGCGTGTTCCCAAAAATCTCTACCGTCTATTAGGAACCGATATTTCGACTGGCACAGATTGCCGCGCTCTTCCATATTCGGATACTTCATTAGATTGTGTAGTCTTAGATCCACCATACATGCACACGCCTGGTGGAACGGCGCACGTCGGTCATCAGAACTATGAGGGATACTATAAAAACAACGTCGCGCAGAATGGCTCCGCAAAAAAGTATCATGAGGCGGTCCTTGACTTATATTTTCAGGCAGGACGAGAAGCCCATCGAGTCCTTGGAAACGAAGGCATTTTCATTGTGAAGTGCGCCGATGAGGTTTGTGCAAACCAACAAAGGTTGACTCACATAGAACTTACAAATGAATATAGTTCGAATGGCTTCGTTATCGAGGATTTGTTTGTGCTAACGAGAGCGAATAGACCAGGGGTGAGCAGAATATTGAAACAGGTACATGCGAGGAAGAACCATTCATATTTTCTTGTTTTCCGAAAAAGTACAGGAAAGGCACGATGGACGGGTCCTAAACCCTTATCTACTTAATTTCAAATCCTGAATCTCGTCAAAGAATCTGGTAAATGGGCTTACATTCATAGGTGGATCACCGGCAGCTAGTGCCGCATATTTCTGAGGCAAGTCATAGTAATAGAAGCGGTACATTGGAGCGATAAACCGTTGATACAAATTCCACTGCTTAGGAACACAAATCTCGACGACCTCTTGCTTTTTATGATCCAACTTGGTTTCTGTTAAACAAACCAGTATACCCTTGAACTTTCCGAATCCGTGCACTCCATCTAATACCCTTTGATGTGCGAAAACCTGGATCACTCTTTCGCGTGTGGATATCTTTATTGGCACATGAAACTTTGGAGCCCCCTTTCCAAGATCAAATATGAAATCGGTAGGAAGTGTACCGGCTTCTTCCTCTAACCGAAGTACCTCTACCTGAGTTCTCGGATTGACTCCCAGCATTTGAGAAAACAAATGCCCGTTGAGACACTCAAAATATGTAGCGGGACTTTTCTGATCACCACTTCGCAATAGGTCGGAAGCACAGCAATAGGAAATTGCCAACACATATAAAAGGCGCAAACGATCGCTCTCTTGAAGACCGTTGATCTTCCCCGATAAAAAATGCGCCGCGTGGCCAGGTATAAACTTAAACAGATCTTCGTTTACGGCCCGAGAGAGTTTGTATGGTCCCCTTTTGGTGGAGAATGAAAAATAATTCTTGCCTATGACCTTAGAAGTCAGCTGAACTTTCGCACAGTCGGACAATAGGAAATCTAACGAAGTCTCTGTTAGCCGTGTTACAAGTTTTGCAACTTCCTCGGAACGGGAATCGCGAGCCGACATACTCTTTAAGGTAGTGTAATCGTTTAATAGGCTTGCCACAACCTTAATAGCACTCGGCATCAATATTCTCCAAACTCTACAAAGATGGGCAAGGCTACTGTCTAGGTCATCGACCTGTCAATAATATGTAGAACTTCCTTTGATTCAACAAAATAACGGTTACCTCTTGTCTTTTGCCCAACACATCTTCAAATTTAAAAAGGCTGCATTTGACAGCCTTTTCATCGGTCGCTTATGATTCCGTCCTGGTCATGAGGAGGACATTACATGAGCGTTGCCATTACACCAAAAGAGCTGAAGGACCGACTCGATAAAGGGGACAAATTGGTGCTTCTGGATGTGCGAGAGCCTTGGGAAAATCAACTCGCCAAGCTGGACAACTCCATTCTCATTCCGCTCGGCACGCTGCCCAACTCCCTTTCCAAATTGGATAGAAAGGCCGAAATCATTGCCTATTGCCATCATGGAATGCGCAGCGGAGACGCGACGGAATTCTTGTTACAGCAGGGATTTTCTAACGTGAAGAACCTGATCGGCGGGATCGATGCTTGGTCTATCCAAGTGGATGGCAGCGTCCCTCGATACTGACCCAATGAGATGATACCGCTCGTCCCGAGTCGACGATTCGTCTGAGATTGTAGAGATCGGCGCGCGGTTCGATTCCTCGATCAGGGGTGAGTTATCGGCTTTTCCCTTGGAAGAATTCCACTGTCTGCTTCAGTCCTTCAGCAAGGTCCGCCTTGACCTCCCATCCAAGGTCTTGTTTGATTCTGGATGGGTCTACCACACTGCGAATCTGCTCGCCGGCCTTGGCCGGGCCATGAACTTCCTTGGCGCCCGAAGCGGTTAGACCGGCAAGCATCCGGAACAACTCATTGATGGATGTCTCGGTACCTGTTCCGACGTTGTACACTCCGTGCGCATTCTGCCCCATGGCGGCTAGATTAGCTTCCGCCACGTCGTCGACGAATACGAAGTCACGCGTTTGGCGGCCGTTTCCGTTAATAATGGGCTGCTCGTTGTTCAACATCTTTTGGATGAAAATGGCGACGACCCCTGCTTCTCCCTCCGGATCCTGTCTCGGTCCGTACACGTTGGCGTACCGTAGGCTGACTACCGGAATCCCGCTTGTCCGTTGGAAGTAGGACAAGTAATGTTCACCGCACAGTTTACTGATGCCATAGGGTGAAAGTGGGTTAGTGACGTGAGATTCGGCGGCCGGAAATGTTTCCTGTTCACCGTAGATTGCCCCACCGGATGAGGAGAATACGACCTTTCGGCAACCATACCGAACAGCCTGTTGCAACACGTTCATGGTTCCCAAGACATTGACCTGCGCATCGAACACCGGATCCTCTACCGAACGACGGACACTGATCTGAGCCGCCAGGTGGAGGACAATGTTGGGCCGTTCATTGCGAAAGACCCGTTCGAGACGCCAGCTGGTAATGTCGGTTTTGTAAAGGCTCGCCGCACGGTTGACGTTCTTCCGTTTTCCAGTGGCCAGATTGTCGACGACGACAACTTGATGCCCCTCTTCAACGAGTCGGTCCACCACATGAGATCCGATAAATCCTGCGCCGCCCGTCACGAGTACTTTCATTGGCCCTCCTGAATGAACTCTCAACAGTTATGACATCCCTTACATACCATGAAACGGGGTGTTGTACTCAAAGATTGCTAATATTTCCTGATTGCCTTTTTTCCCTTTGATTGGTGATGCGATAATCTTCATTGTCTGCAGCCCCATGTGTGCCGCGAACCGTACAACTCTCTGAGCCGCCTCCGCTCGCTGTGCGTCGTCTCGCACGATGCCCCCCCGGCCCACTTGCCCCTTTCCCACTTCAAACTGTGGTTTGATCAAGGCGATGACATGGGCTGGAGAACGAAGAAATTGCGTGACGGGAGGAAGCACCTTTGTCAATGAGATAAATGAGACATCGATGGCGGCCAAATCGACCGGCTCCGGAATGGCAGAAGGAGCCATATAGCGGATATTGGTCCGTTCGATCAACACGACGCGTGGGTCTTGCCGAAGCCGCCAATCGAACTGACCATATCCCACGTCAACCGCGTAGACCCTCGCAACGCCTCTTTGGAGCAAACAGTCGGTGAACCCCCCGGTCGAGCACCCGACATCGAGACAGACCATTCCTCGAGGTACGATTGAATAGGTGTCCAAAGCGGCTGCCAGTTTTTCTCCGCCACGGCTGACGAACGGCTTGTTTTCTCCAATGATCTCGATGACTGCATCGGTGGGAATCACCCTGGACGGCTTGTCGACGATCGTCCCGTTGCTCTTGACTTTACCCGCGAGAATCATCCGAACGGCAGCATCTCGGCTCTGTGCCAATCCCTGATCCGTCAGCACATGGTCGCAACGATCCCTACCGCGTCGTCTGTCCGTACCCATGACAATCAAAAAAGGAGGGAGTTCAGAAAAGAACGATGATCAGTAGAGTGAGCTGTTATGAGTCTTCAGCGGATTCCGGTACATCAATGTCATCGGACGTGAAGGCGCGTAACTGTTTCTTTCCATTCTTGTCCTGAACCAGAACTTCCACTTTCCGTTCGGCCTCTTCCAATACTCGTAGGCAGTTCTTAGACAGCCGGATACCCTCCTCAAAAATCTTCAGCGATTCATCGAGCGGCAGATCTCCCTTCTCTAATTCACCCACGATGGCTTCTAGTCGAGCCATCGCCTGTTCAAACTTGACGCCTGCCACAACAATCTCCTTTAACAGGATGCTGAAAAAGTCCGCCAGCGGCGTTCTCGCATCGCCCAGCGGCTCAACGTACCACCGGGTTAGAGCTGCTAAAGCAGCTCGGGGTGGGTGAGAAAGGTTACGCCTTGCCCAAGAAGACACTGGGGCGCTCACCGACTCGCTCGCCTCGCGGCGAAGCCGAGGGCGCCCGTCCGCAAGCATGACGCTCCTTCTTCATCGCGTCGCGGACCTCGCTGTGGCCTTGCTGGACAGCCTTTTTGAGCATCCTGAAGTTATTCAGGCATAGAACCATACAGAACATCCCAGCTATATTGTCGGCATCAACAGAGTGTTTGCGCAACCTGTTAAGCCTATATGCAGTTCATTATAACGAAGTCTCAGCCGGCTTTGAAACCGACTGATCCAACCTGACTTCCTCCACGGTACATCGGATCTGACCCCTGGCAAGACGCGCCAGAATCTCTTCACCGACTGAGACCTGTCCAGCATCCCGAATGATCCGGCGCCCAGACATCGTCTCGAGAATCCCATAACCCCGATCCAGAATGGCGAGCGGGCTCAGCCCGTTGAATCGGCCGAGATAGGCATGGGTACGCTCTGCCTTTCGTTTGAGACCATGGTTCATGGCCGCGACCAGACGCGACCGCAACTGGGGGACGATCACCAGATCGCGACGCACCTGAAACACCGGACCCCTCGATATCAGTGCCTGCGTCCATGTTTGCGCATTCACGATTGCTTGTTTCAGCCGTGCGCGGACGGCTTCTCGCATGCCTGTCACGGCGTCATCCACTCGCTGAGCTTCTTTGAGAACCCTAAACCGGATGCTTCCCATATGGGCAAGCAGAAGATCGCGCCGCTGATGCAGTTCCATACATCGCGAGGTCATAGCTTGCCGGCAGCGGGCGGTAAGCATACCCAGCCGCTCAGCCGCCTCTGTCAACACGGGGGCAACCATTTCCGCGGCAGCCGATGGTGTGGGAGCCCGTACGTCTGCCGCAAAGTCGGCCAGGGTTACGTCTGTCTCATGTCCAACGGCCGATACGATGGGAACCTGCGACGCGGCGATGGCTCGTACGACGGCTTCTTCGTTGAAGCTCCACAGATCTTCCAACGATCCGCCTCCCCGTCCAATGATCATGACATCAACGACGCCCAGCCTGTTCAATGCCTGAATGGCGGCTGCGATCTGTTCAGCCGATCCAGGCCCTTGCACCTGTACAGGCGCGATGATGATATTCAAGATGGGACAGCGACGGTGCAACACGGTGATCAAATCACGAACCGCCGCTCCGGTCGGCGAGGTCACGATTCCAACGGTCCTGGGAAACGCCGGTAATGATCGTTTGCTCTCCCTGTCGAAAAGCCCTTCGGCCTCCAGACGACGCTTCAATTGCTCAAACGCCAACTGAAGGGCACCCCGCCCTTTAGGTTCAAGATGGTCGAGAATGACCTGGTATTCTCCACGCGGCTCATACACAGAGAGTCGCCCTCGCACGACGACATACAGCCCCTCCTCCAGGCCGAATCGTAAACGAACGGCTGTCGAACGGAAGATCACCGCCCTGATTTGGCTCGCCTGGTCCTTGAGTGTACAGTAGAGATGCCCGGACACTGGTGCGCGCAGGTTCGAAATCTCCCCTTCAAGCCATACTTCGGCAAAGTTGGTTTCGAGTGAAACCCGAACCATGGCGGTCAGCTCCGAGACGGTGAGGACTTGTCTCGAGATCAACTCGGAAGGAGAAAGAGACGGGTGAGAGTACGTAGTCGTGTGTCCTCTCTTTGAAGCTCGCAAAGTATCCAAAGTATCCATCGATCGCTGCGAGTCGATGGGTATGGGTACAGGGCTCGCAGACTATTGCAGCGTCTCGCTTAATCGATGAGGCGAATTCGTTCAAACGCGATCGCCTTGCCCAAGCGAGGATCGAGCTCGAGCAGGACCGCGCAAAAGACGGACGGTCCTGAAGCGACCTCAAACCGCCGCGGCATCGCGGTTAAAAACTTTTCAATAGCCAATTCCTTTTTGACCCCAATCACCGAATGGAGCGGTCCCGTCATGCCGATATCCGTGATGTAGGCAGTCCCCTTGGGAAGGAGTTGTTCATCGGCAGTTTGGACATGCGTATGCGTCCCGACGACAGCAATCACTTCCCCGTCCAGGAAATGCCCCATGGCCATTTTTTCAGATGTGGCCTCCGCATGCATGTCGACGATGATCGCGGAAGTCTCGCGCTTCAACCGTGACAACTCGCGTTTTGCCGTCTGAAACGGGCAATCGATCGTCGGCATATACACCCGACCCATCAGCTGGAGAACTGCCAGCTTCTCCCCGCCTGCAGTCTCAATGACGACACTCCCGTTTCCAGGGACTCCCGCCGGATAATTCGCCGGACGCAACAATCGGGGTTCCCGCGAAAAGTAATCGACCGCCTCTTTCTTATCCCAGGCATGATTTCCGGTCGTGATAACCGATACACCCGTCTCGAACAGTTCCTCGGCCAACTCAGGCGTGATCCCGAAGCCTCCGGCCAAGTTTTCACCGTTGGCAACGACCGCATCGATACGGTGCTGGGCGATCAGCCGAGGAACCGCCCGACTGACAGCCCGGCGGCCAGGCTCCCCCATGATGTCCCCGATACATAGCACCTTCATTTGGCGTATTCCACGTATCGGCTTTCCCGAATGACCGTCACCTTGATCTGTCCCGGATAGGTCAACTCCTGTTCGATTTTCTTAGCAAGTTCACGAGAAAGTTGGAACGACTCGGCATCGGTAATGTCTTCTTGCCGCACAATGACGCGAATTTCACGCCCGGCTTGGATGGCGTACGCTTTCTGCACCCCCTTGTGACCGGTAGCCAGCGATTCCAGCTTTTCCAACCGCTTCACATAGGACTCAAGAGCTTCCCGCCGTGCGCCAGGCCGTGCCGCCGACAGCGCCTCGGCAGCCGCCACCAAGACACTCTCAGGACAAATTGGTTCCACCTGCTCATGATGCGCGGCGATCGCATTGACAATTTGGGGAGATTCGCCGTATTTCTTGGCGATTTCTGCCCCCAGCATGGCATGCGGTCCCTCTTCTTCATGGCTGACCGCCTTGCCGATGTCATGGAGCAAGGCCCCTCGCCGAGCCAGTCTAACATCAAGACCTAACTCCGACGCCATGATACCGCAAATATACGATGCTTCGCGGGCATGATAGAGGTTATTTTGCCCGTAACTCGTTCGATATTTGAGACGCCCCAACACCTTGATCAACTCAGGATGAAAATCTGAGAGCCCCAGCTCAAAAATAATTTTCTCCGCCTCTTCATACATCAGCTTGTCGATGTCGACCTTAACCTTTTCGACAATTTCCTCGATGCGCGTGGGATGAATGCGCCCATCATGCATCAGCCGTTCCAGCGACACTTTGGCAATCTCGCGCCGCAACGGATCAAACCCGGAAACAATCACAGCTTCTGGGGTCTCATCGATGATCAGATCAATGCCCGTCGCTGCTTCGAGCGCACGGATATTCCGTCCCTCCCGACCGATGATTCGTCCTTTCATGGCGTCGTTTGGGATGGGAACCACCGAGATCGTGGACTCCGATACATAGTCGCGAACGACGCGTTGAATCGAAGTGGTAATGATCTCCCGGGCCTCTCGTTCGGCATTCTCACGGGCTTCTTCGATCGTCCGTTTTGCTATGCCGACGGCATCAAGTTTCGCCTGCGACTCCATTTCGAGGATTAATTGTTTTTTGGCTTCATCGGCCGTCATCCCGGCCACCCGCTCCAGCGCGTCTCGATGTTCGCGCTCAGCCTTGGCGCAGGCAGATTCTTTGGCCATCAGTCCCTCTTCTCGTTTTGCGAAATCCGCCTCGCGCTTGCGTGACTCATTGTCCCGCTTTTCCAGAGCGGCAAGCTTTCCCTCAAGTCCGCCTTCTCGTTGGATAAGACGTTTCTCCATCGCCGACAGTTCACTAAGCTTGGCTTTCTGCTCTTCTTCGAATTCAGACTTTGCTTTGAATACCAGATCCTTGGCTTCGAACCTCGCTTCCTTGAGAATATTCTCTGCTTCTCGTTGTGCATTCTGGACAACTTGCTTGGCCAAGTCTTCTGTCTCAGCCTGTTTGGCACCCGTCATCCGTCGTCGCAGGACTTCAAATATCCCCGCACCAACCACGGCGCCGAAGACCATCGATAGAATAATGTAAACTACAATTGCGGTAGAAATGGGAGTCACCCCCTTTTAAAAACGGTACGAGCAGAAACGCGCCACTGGCACCCGCCACAGATCGTGGAATAGGCGCCAATCACGATGTGCGGTAAAAAAATGGAGAGCTTAGGAGACCGCGAGCCGTCCCGCCTGGAAATGTAAGAGATCGTCGGGGTACGATACCACACCCGGTAGATTTCTCTGCCTGCCTTTCCTCGACCGTCGGTTTTCAGACATCAGCCAGCGGAAAGAGGCAGCTGTCGAAACAGGCATGGAAAGTAGATACTCACTCTGACCGGCAGATATCTGCCGGATCGCGTCAATTTCAAAAATTGGCCATGGCATGGCCGATTGACCCCTCCGCCTAAGCACGACCCATACCATGAGTATCCACTCAACCCACATTTCGTATCCCATCAAGTAGACGTTCTCTCTAATCCCAATACTCGTTTCCAGTGGATCGACAATCGACGATATCACTCTTCTTCTGTCACCGCACAATCACTTATCTATATGATAACAAAGGGACTCTTCGAAAGCAAGGTGAATTACCACTACCGAAAGAGCGATGTCGGCATTTGCTCGTCGATCGATTCCATCAACGTCACCATCCGCCGTTCGACATCAGCCTCCCCCTGGATTCGTTTTTTTTCGGACTCAAACAGCTGATGGGCAAGGTTGATCGCCGTCAACACCGCCAACTTCGATGGCGTCGTCGTCTTCATCCCTTCCGCCAGGTGTTTCATATGATCGTCGACGAAATGGGCCAGCCGTCGGATATAAGCATCATCGCCGTCTCCTGTGATCGCGTACCGTTGACCATAAATTTCGACATCAATGGTCTTAGTCAATGGCCACCTCCTTAGGATCGTCGACACACTCAAGCAGCTCCATTTCATTCATGACTTTTTCGATTCGCGCCTTGATGTCCATCCGTTCCTTTTCCCATTTTCGGTTCATATCATCCTGCACAGCCAACCGCTGGCGGGCGGTCTGGAGCTCCTCCTCCAATAGTGCATTCTTTCGCTTGAGTTCTTGGACGAGCTTCACCAAGTCACGAATTCGAGTTTCCAATGCATCAAGCCGATCCAACGACATAATCAACCTTTCCTCGTTATTGCCCCTACGGATTGTGGCGCACTATAAAAACTTCACTAGACCTTGTCAAGAAACGGTCTTTTGAACTCCTGCCAGACGCAGGTATTCCTTGTAGCTACGTAGGACGCGTTTGACGTATTGCCTGGTCTCCTGGTACTGGATCAACTCGACGAATTCGTCCTCGCTCCGTTCCCGAAAGGTCGCCGCCCAGGTTCCCACAACGATTGGGCCGGCATTGTACGCCGCGATCGTCTGCACCATATTGCCCCCAAACTGCGTAAACAGTTGCTCAACATACCGGGCCCCGATTCTGATATTGATTTCTTGATCGAACAAATCTTCTCGGGATAGGCTTGGAAGACGGTGTTGTTGAGCCACAGCGTTGGCGGTGGCAGGCATGACCTGCATCAATCCGATTGCCCCGACGCGCGAGACCGCTCTCCAATCATATTGACTCTCTTCCCGAATGATCGCTGCAACAAGAAAAGGATCAACCCCCTTGGCTCCCGACATTTTAATCGTGGGGATCAATCCGGTCGGATAGGCCACATTCCAAAGTCCATCCGCAACTGCTCCGCCGGTTCGCTCCAATTTCTCACGGAATCGGGACCGCACCAGGCGCAGGGCATGATGATAGGCGCCGACTTCGTTCAGCATCATTGATAACGCCGCCAACACCTCTGGATCACGGCTATACCGATCGGTCAGCGCGCCGAGCTCTCTGGCGGCATCGCGCTCGAGGCCGAGGGTCCTGAGTTCCACCGCCCGCCGGTACGCCGGCTGTAGCTCGATCTGCATACGGCTGCTGGTCTGATTGTCCTGAACCGACAGCTGAGTGACCTCGGGGATGGGCTGAGTGGACGAGGCAGCGACAACGGAGCCTTGCCGTTTCGCCTGCCCGAAAACCGACTGGTCTGTCTGTTCGCGCGCCAGCTGGCAGTAGTAGGTATATGGAAACCGTTGACAGAGGAGTGCAAATATCTCTTTTGACTTCACCTCTTCCACATAGCCGTAGGAACGAGCAGTCCAGTAGAGCGCCTGGGGTTCAAAGTCGTTGTCCTTCTGATCGACGATTTGGCTCCACGCGGTGATCGCCTCACGATAACGAGCCGTTCGGTAAAGCACCCACCCTTCCCGCCATTGTGCTTCCGTTCGTTGAGCAGCCGGCTCTCCGAACTTGGCTACCTGTCGATATCTTGCGATCGCCTCATCGAATCGCGCCTCATCTTCCAACCAGATCCCGGCAAATAAATTGATCTGCCCTTTTTGTTCGGGAGTCATCGTTCGCTTCGGGACTGTCCGGCAGAGATCCAATAGCTTTTCCCCCAGTCCTTGTCTGAGATAAACCCTTCCCAGCCATACACTCGCTTCATCCGACCGAGGTCCTTGTTCAGTGGTCAGTGCATGGAAGGTATCGCGGGCCTGATCGTAAAGCTTCAGCCGGACTTGGGCGACCCCTAATTTAAGCTTGGCATCCACGCGCTGGGAAGAAGACGGATCTTGCGCCAAGAACTTTTTCAACTCCTCGATTGCTTCCGCGTGGAGAGACTGTCCGAGAAAAGCCTGGGCGCGCTCGTAATGCGCGTCGGGCGCCGCTATCCACGGTCCTCCTCCAATGCTTCCGAGCAGAGCCTCGGCTTCCTTGCCTTCTTTTGTCTGTGGAAACCTCGTCCAAAGCTGCTTCAGCGTTTCTCGCCCTTCCGTCAATTGATTCTCTCGAAGATAACAAGACGCCAGCCGTAACCAAGCCTGAGAGATCTGCGGGTCTTTATCATTGACATTGACGGCCTTGACGAACCAAGGCACGGCCTCAGGACAGCTGGACGCTTGATACCACGCTTCCCCGGCACGGAGCGCCACCTGATTGAGAAGATTGGAATCGGGGATCGCTTGCGGCACCCCTTCAAACATGGCGGCCGCTTCCCTTCCATCCCCTAAACGCAGCAACGCCTCTCCGATCCAAAATCGGATATAATCGTCGAGCACGAGAAAATCCCGCTGGGCTGCTCGAAGGTAGGGCAGAGCGCCTGCGGGATTCCGATCGATCAAGATCACTCCGGACAGTAATCCAGCACGTTTGGCCCACATCGTGGCGGGAAATCTCTCCATGACCTTTCGGAGACGTTCCAGCTTGAGCGCCACCACTTGATCTTTCGTCAGCGCACGCCCCAGCCGCTCCTTCGGCCAGGCCGCCGCTGCAAAGCAATCCTCCGCCGTCATACAACTATTGGCCGTCGATTGTTCGGACGTCTCCACTTGCGCTGTATATCCGATGCCGGAGAGAAAACATCCGAACACGAGCACCAGGCCGGATACAACCGCCGGCCTGCAACCATTGATCGAACGATACATATGATAAGTCTTCATAACGGCCTGCGACATCTGCCGGATTCATTATATACGGAGCCGTCAGCAATGGAAGAAGTTTCAGGACCCTATTATGATGGACATAACCGTATGCGGTATGGCTTCCGCTATGGTAGGCTTCTGGTTTCGAACGGAGTTTGCGGACTCGCCAATGACTCCCGCTACCGTGACAACGCTCTTGAGCTTCACCGAACCGCAGATGGTGAAGTTTGTCCGCACGCATCGCTGGCCTGACTATCGTGCAAAGCAAATCTTGCGCTGGATCTATCAACGGCGACTTCGAACGATCACCGACATGACTGATCTCCCTATGCACGATCGCATAGCGCTGTCTCAATCGGCCACGATCGGACGCTCGCCCCATGTCGCGGTTCTGTCTTCCCGGGACGGGACGCGTAAATTGCTGTTGACGCTCAACGACGGCATGTCGATTGAAGCCGTCCTGATCCCGGATGAGGATCGGCTGACGCTCTGCGTGTCAACTCAGGTCGGTTGTATGTTGGATTGCGGGTTTTGCCTGACCGGACGAATGGGACTTAAACGCAACCTCAAGCTCCATGAGATCATCGATCAGATCCTCACCGCACAAGATATGCTGCGTTCCGATGAACACATTACGAATCTCGTGTTCATGGGGATGGGAGAACCCCTGGCCAATTTGGATTGTCTCAAGGCTGCCGTAACCGCCTTGACCAACAAGTCGTGGGGCCTTGGATGGTCGCGTAGACGCGTGACGGTGTCGACGGCGGGGCTGGCGTCCCGTCTCCCGGACGTCGCGGCGCTGGGCGTCAATCTCGCCATCTCACTCAATGCCACTACAGAAGAACAGCGGCGAGAGCTGATGCCTGCGGCCAGCGAAATTGCTTCACTGAGTTCTCTTCTGGCTGCCTGTCGCCGCTATCCGCTCGCCTCTCACCAACGACTGACTTTCGAATATGTATTGCTCGCCGGTGTAAACGATCATGCGACTGATGCCCGCAGGCTCGTTCAATTGCTGAGAGGCATGCGGTGCAAGATCAATTTGATTCCGTTCAATGAATTTCCAACCAGTCCTTTCCATCGCCCGTCCGAACGAGCGATTCTTTGCTTTCAATCCCTCCTCCGCGACGCCGGCCTCGATGCGTTTGTTCGAAAGAGCCGTGGACGGGACGTATTCGGCGCCTGCGGACAACTTGGAGAACTCTCCAGTAACCCCTCCTGCGCCCTTACCTTGACACCTATCGAAACTCGTTGTTAGCATGGCGAGTTCTACCCTCATCATGATCATGCGGACTATTCAGAATCATTGGCGTATCCACTTCTTATTAGCGTTATTAGCGGCGTTTCTCGTCTCCGGATCGACCTCGATCTCGCTCTCAGCAGAACCGAGCGAGTACATCCTCACAAACGGCATGAAAGTGCTGCTGGTCGAGGTGCCCAAGGCTCCGGTGGCCACGGTGCAGGTGTGGTACAGAGTCGGTTCGCGAAACGAGGTCATGGGGCGGGCAGGACTTTCACACATGCTCGAACATATGATGTTCAAAGGCACGGCAAGACATCCAAAAGGCTCGTTTTCTCGAATCATCAGAAAGAACGGTGGGATTGACAACG
The DNA here is from genome assembly GCA_030123625.1 of Nitrospira sp. Taxonomy (NCBI): domain Bacteria; kingdom Pseudomonadati; phylum Nitrospirota; class Nitrospiria; order Nitrospirales; family Nitrospiraceae; genus Nitrospira; species Nitrospira sp. Next base: position 2,570,959 of record CP126121.1, on the reverse strand, counting down.
CATTTACCAGCCAAGACTTTACCGCCTACTTTGAGAACGTGGCGGCTGATCGTGTCGGACTGGCACTCGAACTGGAGGCCGACCGAATGCAGGGCCTCATCCTGGATAACAGCGAGTTCCAGACCGAGCGCGAGGTCGTAAAAGAAGAACGCCGGCTCAGATCCGAGGATGATCCGCAGGGTGCACTGGTTGAAGCGTTGTTTGCCCAGGCCTTTCTCAGCCATCCCTACCATTGGCCCGTCATCGGATGGTTCGCCGATCTCGATGCGATGTCTCTCGAAGACTTACAACGCCACTACGATACCTTTTACTCTCCCAACAATGCCACACTAGTGGTCGTGGGCGATATCAAAACCGAATCTCTCCTTCCGACGATCAAACGTCTGTTTGAACCGATACCCAGAGGCCCTTTCCCCAAGCAAGCCTTGCCGCCGGAACCGGAACAGCGAGGCGAACGCCGATTTCTCCTGAAGCGCGAAGCGCAGGTCCCGTTTGTCATGATGGGGTTTCGCGTACCCAACTATTCGAGCGAGGATTCGTATGCTCTCGACATCCTCGAATCGATCCTGTCTCACGGAAAAAGCTCCCGGCTCTACCAGAGCTTGGTCTATGACCAGAAGAATTCGTTGGCGGTCGGCGCTGAGTACAGTGTGCTGCAGACGGATCCCGGCCTGTTTTATTTCTACTCACTGGTGAACCCGGGCGCGAAGATCGAAGGGGTCGAAGAAGCCATCCAGCGCGAAATCCTTCGGCTGCAGAATGAGCCGCCGTCCGAGCAGGAACTGCAACGGGCCAAGAACCAAGTTGAGGCGGCGCGCATCTTCGAGCAAGATTCGAATTTTCGTCATGCCATGTTGATAGGGCAAGCGGAATCCGTCGGCGCGGGCTGGCGACGGATCGATCAATTCGTGGAACGCATCCATGCGGTTACGGCAAAGGACATCCAGCGTGTTGCGAAGCAATATCTCACCCCAGACAATCGGACCGTCGGAATTCTCATTCCTTTGCCCCCTGCTCCCTCGGACTCGCTTCCCACAGCCGTCCATGAAGGGAAGTCATAGAAGAATCATAATGGCCGAGCCAAGACACCAAACACGCCATTCTCCCGCTCCTCGTTCCATTTCACGCTGGTCGGTAACCAGCATGGTAATGTTGGCTCTGTGCAGCCTGTGCGCCGCGAGTTCAAGCGACGCCGCGGACATTTCGCCCACCAGGTTCATCACCCCGAATGGAATGACCGTTCTCGTGTTGGAGCAACATTTCGTTCCCATCGTTGAAATCCATGCCCTTATCAAGACCGGCTCAGCGCAGGATCCTCCGGAAAGGGCCGGTCTGGCGAATTTAGTCGCCAGCCTCCTCGATGAAGGCACCACAACCAGATCCTCTAAACAGTTGGCGGAACAGATTGACTTCGTCGGAGGTTCATTGGGAGTCCAGGCGGACGAAGATTTCACGACCGCGTCGGCGCGCATACTGAAGAAGGACATCGACCTGGGGTTCACCCTTCTCGCCGATATTCTCCAGCGCCCCGCTTTTCCCAAACCAGAGTTCGAACGCGTCCGAGCGCAGATTCTCGGAGAAATTGCCAGCGATAAGGACGATCCTGGGCATGTCGCTATGAAGACCTTCAATCAGTTGGTCTTTCAGAATCACCCCTATCGTTGGCCGGTCAACGGGACGGAGGATACGTTAGGCAAGATCACCGTGGCGGATGTGCAGACCTTCTACGCCAAAGAATATCTTCCCAATCAAATCATCCTCGCCATCGTCGGTGATGTCACGGTGGAACAAGCGACGACGCTCGTCCAAACCCATTTCGGATCCTGGAAAAAAGGGGCGGTGCAACCCAGAACGGTTAAGAAGCCGGGTGTCATCGACAAAAAAATTGTGCAGCTCATCGAAAAGGATCTGACGCAATCGACTATTGTGATCGGTCACCATGGAATCAGTCGGACCAACCCGGATTTTTATGCCGTCACCGTCATGAACCATGTGCTAGGGGCCGGGGGATTTTCCTCACGACTCATGGATAGCATTCGAGACAAGCAGGGGCTTGCCTATGGCATTACCAGTCATTACGATGCCCGATCGATGCCGGGCTCTTTCTGGATCAACCTCCAAACTCGTACTGAAACCACCAATCAGGCCATTACCAGCGCCTTGGCTGAAATGAAGGCGATCCGAGAGGCTCCGGTGAGCGATCAAGAATTGGCTGATGCCAAATCATTTTTGATGGGCAGCTTTCCCTTACGGCTGGATACTACGGCGAAGTTGGCGACAGTCTTGGCACAAGTAGAATTTTTTGGGTTGGGGCTCGACTATTTTAGTCAGTACCCAAAATGGATTGAACGAGTGACAAAAGAGGATGTGCAGCGCGTGGCCAAACAGTACCTGGACCCTCAGCACTACGCGCTCGTCGTGGTCGGCAATATCGCAAAGGCGAAAGTTCGCAACTAGACTCATGGAAGCTCATATCATGCAAGCGGCCCTTCTTCAACAGAAGCTCCACCGGCTCCGAACTCTTCTGATGGAGATGGGCTCGGTCGTGGTCGCATATTCCGGCGGAATCGACAGCACCTTCGTGCTTAAAGTTGCGCACGACCAACTCCAGGAGAAGGTAATCGGCATCACGGCCATCTCACCGACGTTTCCATCCATCGAGTTGGAAGCCGCCGAACGGGTCGCTCAGGAGATCGGCGCCCGCCATGAAACCGTACAGACGGATCAGTTGATCATTGATGACTTCGTGAGAAATGACGCGACTCGCTGTTTTCACTGTAAGACCGACCTGTACCGACTCCTTGGGAATGTGCGGCAATCCAAGGCTGCCGCCTATGTCGTTGATGGAACCAATCTGGACGACCTGGGAGATGATCGCCCCGGCATCAAAGCCGCACGGGAATGGGGAGTGCGCAGCCCGCTCGTGGAGGCCGAACTATCAAAGGCCAACATCCGTATTCTTGCCAAAGAGCTGGGGCTTTCGAATTGGGACAAGCCGGCCGCTGCTTGTCTTTCGTCAAGGATTCCGCGTGGAATCATGATTACCAGCGAACAACTACGCCGCGTCGAAAGAGCGGAAGCCGTGCTCCATCGCCGGGGATTCCGTCATTTTCGGGTTCGAAACCATGGGGAGATCGCGCGGATTGAATTGGCACCGGACGAACTCCCTCGGTTGATGGAATCAGATCGGTGCGCAGAGATCAGTGCGAGGCTGAAAGCGCTGGGGTTCAAATTCGTGACGCTGGATTTGGAAGGCTATCGGCCGGGTGGAGTCGCTCTGAGTTGACCCCACCCTGCAATTGATGACGCATTATTATCGGTAAGACTTGGAAAGCGCCGAGAGTGCTTCGTCCGCGAATTTTCGCTGATCGGCTTCTGTCAAACTCCGTTGCACCACTTTTTCGGCTACCATAAGGGCCAGTTCCGTCGTCTGTGTTCGAATATCTTGTAGCGCTTTACGGCGCTCTTGTTCGATCTCGCGCGTCGCATCACCCTTGATACGCTCCGCCTCCGCGGTCAACCGTTGTTCGTTTTCATCGAGCAACCGTTGAGCGCGTTCTTTTGCCGCCGCGAGAATGCTCTCAGCTTCTTTCCCTGCCGCATTGAGCTTGGCCTCATACTCTTTGAGCCGTCGCTCCGCTTCGGATCGATGTTGCTCGGCCTGATCGAGGCTGTCTTTAATTTTCTTTTCGCGCTCTTCCAAGGCGCTCAAGATGCCGGGAAATGCGTACTTATAGAGCACGAACAAGAGAATACCGAACGAGATGACCTCCCAGAAAATCAATGAAGAAAAAAAGGTTGATTCAAACTGTGGCATGGTTTCTTTCAGGAAGGCTGAGGTTCAGGCTGAGGTTGAGATCCATTCCCTCCTCGGCCTTGACCTAAACCTAAGCCTGTCCCTATTTCCGGAAGCCCATGATGATGAAGGCGATGACCAAGCCGTACAGCGCAATGGCTTCTACCAGCGCGAACCCGATCCACATGTACTTCGTGACGCGGGCTTCTGCCTCAGGCTGGCGTGCCACCACTTCAATCATTTTCCCGAAGATGTAGCCGATCCCAACGCCGGCCCCCGCAAATCCGGCCGCGGCACATCCCATACCGATCAATCCTGCTGCTGCTGAATCCATTATGTCTTACTCCTCCCTTTTTGCTAAACCCGCATGCGCTAATGCGCGTGCTCCTCATGACCATGCAAATGAAACGCGTCTCCCAAGTAGACACAGGTCAAGATGGTAAAAATATAGGCTTGGATGAATGCGATACCAAACTCCAGTCCGTAGATCGCCACCGTAAACACAAAGGGCAACCATCCGATCAATAGTCCCCCACCAATCGTGAGGCTGAACAGCACCGCGAGCATCACATGGCCTGCCGTCATATTGGCGAACAACCGAACGGCCAACGAAACAGGCCGTGCGATCTGACTAATGATCTCGATCGGGATCATCAACGGCACCAGCCATCCGGGAGTCCCAGGCGGAACGAGAATGCCCAAAAACTTTATCCCATGTAACCAGAATCCAATAACCAAGCTGATTCCGTACACCAAGAAAGAGAACGCAGCCGTCACAATGATCTGACTCGTCACTGTATAGGTACCGGGAATCAGCCCAATATAATTTGAGAAAAGAATAAATAAGAAGAGAGTGGCGACGAACGGGAAAAATCGCATGCCCTCCTTCCCCATCGTATCCAGGATCATGTTGCGAATGAACTCCACCATCATTTCCGCCAGGCTTTGCAATTTGCCGGGTACCAGTCTGCGCGACGATCCCGCCATCACCATGACCATCGACGCGAGGGCGACAATAATCCACATGAAAACGACGGCTTGATTGATGGAAATATCCACTCCGCCGAACGAGATCGGGATCCAGTTATGAAGTTCGAACTGATGGAGGGGACTTTCTTCCATGACTACTCCTGCTTATTCGCGTTGTCCGACGGGCCTTGCCACCGCTGTGCCGATCGATAAGCGTTCCTCATACCCGCAGCCAAACCGAAGACCAATCCCATGACGAGTCCCCACGGAGTGGTCCCGAAGAGATATGTATCGACGACCCATCCAAGCCCACCTCCGACGATCAGCGCAGCCAGCAGTTCCGTTCCGATTCGAACGGCCTGACCAAGCCCCGTATATAAGGGATCTTGTTGAGGGGGCATCCCAAACCCACGGACGGCGAGAGCACGTGAGCAGAACTCTGCCCCTGATGGGGTTCGCAATTTAAGCAAAACCATGTTTGGAATGTCAAGCGGTTAGAGGCCTATGCGCGCAGAAATCGGTGCGGTATAGTGATCTCGCTTTCGGGTTGGAATGCGCCGACTATGCCGAGAACTTCACCTTCGTCGATCCCATTTTTGGACGGTTCTCCTTCACCTCTCATCCTATCGCGCCCCTCTCCTGTAGCCAGCCCGTTTGAACTGTACGCGAAGATCGCCTCGGCTCGGCACCCTTCGTTTCTCTTTGAGAGCGGCAACGGCGAGGGTGCCATGGGGCGGTATTCGTATTTTGGCGCCGATCCCTATCACACGTTGTACGGGAAGGGTGATACGTTTGTGTGCCGATCGATTGAAGGCCACATGAACTCAGGCACATCTCCGTTCCAACACTTGGGTCACATTCTGAACCGCCAGCGGATCGTTCGTCCTTCCGATGTTCCACCATTTTTCGGGGGAGCCGTCGGTTACTTGAGTTATGACCTCGCACGCAAGTTCGAGAAGTTGCCGTCCTTGGCTTTCGACGATCTTGCCGGGCCTGATTTGGAATTCGCATTTTTCGATCTCGTCGCGGCAATCGATCACGAGTTGAACCGCCTGGTGCTCATGTTCTGTCCGCCGCTCGAACGATTTTTGGGTGAACCTCGGGAAAAGCTGTTTCGCGAGGGAAGGGATCGACTGGCTGAATTCGAAGCCAGATTGACAAGGCCTGACAAGACTGACACGCACTGGAGCAATCTCGGTCGCCTGACGTTTACACCGGAACAGGAACACGCGGTTTATAGTCGGAACGTGAGCCGTTGCCAGGAATACATTGCAGCCGGTGATATCTATCAAGCCAATCTCTCCCACCGTTTCCATGTGACCTGTGCGGCATTCTCTTCTTTAGGACCCCTTCAAACCGATCTCTCCGCCTATAGTCGCTTGCGTGCGTTGAATCCCTCGCCTTTCTCAGGGATACTCCGGTTCGATACGGTCCGGCTCATCAGTTCCTCGCCAGAACGGCTCGTGCGCCTGGAGGGTCGTCGAGCCGATACGAGACCGATCGCGGGAACCAGGCCTCGTGGAAGAAGCACCGCCGACGATCAGCGACTGATCAATGAGTTGCGGGTCGATGAAAAAGAACGCGCCGAACATGTCATGTTAGTCGACCTTGAGCGGAACGATCTCGGCCGAGTCTGTCGTTTCGGAAGCGTCCGGGTGGATGAATTGATGGCGGTGGAGCAATATTCTCATGTCAGCCATCTGGTCTCGCATGTGGCGGGCTCCCTCACGGATCACGCGACGGGTTTCGACCTGCTGAAAGCCATGTTTCCTGGTGGAACGATTACCGGCGTACCCAAGATCCGCTGCATGGAGATTATCGAGGAGTTGGAGCCCGTACGCCGCGGTCCGTACACCGGCTCAATGGGCTATCTCAGCTGGAGCGGAGACCTCGACTTCAATATCCTAATACGCACGTTGGTTATGAGTAACGCCGCCGGCTATCTTCAGGTCGGAGCAGGAATCGTGGCCGATTCAGATCCGGCGCGCGAATATGAGGAAACGATCCATAAGGCCCAGGCTTTCTTCAGCGCCTTTTCATAGCCCATGTGGATATACCTGAACAATAGGTTCGTCACCGACAAAGAGGCGGTGGTCTCTGTCTTCGACCATGGATTTCTCTACGGCGATGGAGTGTATGAAACGATTCGCTCGTACGGTCCCCGCATCTTCATGCAAGACAAACATCTATCGCGGCTGTTCCATTCCGCGGAGGAAATCGGCCTGACGATCCCGATTCCGATGAAAAACTGGGGAGACATTCTGCTTGAGTCGATGATACGCAACGACGTCGGGACTGGTCTGCGTGATGCCTATCTGAGGATCACGGTTTCCCGAGGAGCCGGGGATATCGGACTGGACCCGGCACTCTGTTCTTCGCCCACCGTGGTCGTGATGGCCAAACCTCTCGTGCCTCCGGCATCCCATCTCTATGGAAGGGGCGTCAACGTGATCGTGGCTTCCACGAAGCGGAATTTACCGAGCGCCTTGTCACCACAGATCAAAACCACAAACTTCTTGAACAATATTCAGGCTAAACGCGAAGCGATTGCAGCAGGCGCATTCGACAGTATCCTGCTCAATTGGGAACAGCATCTGACCGAATGCACCGTCAGCAATGTATTTTTTGTGACGGACGGCACGCTGCGAACGCCTGCTCTGGAATGCGGCTTACTGGACGGCATCACGAGAAGCCTCGTGATTCGGTTGGCCGGGGAACTCAACCTGCACGTCGAAGAAGGCCGCTATACCGTTGACCAATTGTACCGGGCCGACGAATGTTTTCTGACGAACACCAGCATGGAAATCATGCCGGTGACTTCCGTCGATCGTAGACCGGTCGGCGATGGAAAACCGGGTCCGTTTACCCTGAAGCTAAAAGAGCAATTCGTAGCGGTGCGAGGTCGATTTTAGGACAGTCTTCCGCGTCGATAAAACTTCATCTTCCTGTTTTCCCTCAAACTCTACAGATCTCTCTCAAGGCACAGGATCTACATTTCCTTGACAGTCAGTGCCAGACTGCTATCGTTTGACCATGCCGAAACCGGATAAATTGCATCGCTCAATCAGCCGGCCCGGCATGGCCATCCTCGTCACATTGAGCGGCAGCGTCCTGCTGACTGTTCCAAGCGACAGTCAGGCAGAGATTTACCAATATATCGATGCCAAAGGGACGATATCGCTTACCAACGTTCCCTCCGACACGCGGTACCGCCGAATCGACCTCCACCCGAATCGGCTGCATCCCGTTCTCTCGGAAGAAGAGTTGGAACCGGTGATCCGTCGATTCTCACGGCAGCATCAACTCCACCCTGCGCTTATTCGCGCCATCATCAAGGCCGAATCGGATTTTGACCCTCGTGCGGTATCACGAGCGGGAGCCGTCGGATTGATGCAGTTGATGCCGCAAACCGCAGTGAGATTGGACGTCCGGGACCTCTACGATCCCGAGGACAATATCGGAGGAGGAACGAAGTACTTACGCCAGTTGCTCGACCGATTCCGAGGCAACCTTCCACTGGCACTCGCTGCCTATAACGCTGGAGAGCGTGTCGTCGATCGTTACCGAACTCTTCCACCGATCGACGAAACCCGCCACTATGTCCGCAAGGTCTTACGGTATTATCGACTTTTTCTCGCTCGTGATCTTGCGGTAACCGGTCACGTCATCCCGTCTTCGGAGTCCGCAATGCCACGACCTGCCTCTGTGTCTTCGATTCAATCCGCCCAGTAGTTCGGACTCCCCGACACACTCGACTATGCTGGTTCCAGCCCGCTCGTTTGGATCCGGGGAAATCGGATCGGTAATGGGCGCCCACACTGTTTTCTCTCCAGAGCGCAGCTTCCGCCACGCAATGAGCCACTTGCACCATATTTTTGACCTCCAGGTCGGCTCTCCCCGCAAAGGATTCCGATACCATCCGTTCCCATCGAGCAAGCTGAGCGGTGGCGCGTACGAGCGATTCCCGGGAACGGACGAGCCCCACTTGTCCCCACATGGTCCGTCGAAGGGAGCTGCGTACCTTTTCGGCATCTTCCAATCGTTCCAACCGACGGCGTGCCAAGCGCTCCGCTTGGTGGGTCAAATCGGGCATCGAACGACGAGAGGCCCACGCGACAGCGGCAACGCCGGCCCGCATCCCAAATACCAATCCTTCCAGCAATGAATTGCTGGCCAGCCGGTTGGCGCCGTGCACGCCGCTGCAAGCCACCTCGCCCGCCGCAAAAAGGCCCGGCAATGTCGTGGCCCCGTTGATGTCGGTCGCCACCCCCCCCATCATGTAATGGGCGCTCGGGGAGACCGGGATCCATTCTTCCGTGATATCGATATCATGGCGTAGACAGGTCGCATAGATGGTCGGAAATCGCCGTTTGACAAAATTCGATCCCAAGTGCGTCACATCAAGATAGACATGCCGCGCACGCGTCGTCGCCATTTCCGCCCAGATAGCCCGCGCAACGATATCCCGTGGAGCCAAGACGCCGAGGGGATGATACCGCTGCATGAACGTCTCTCCTCTGTTGTTACGCAGTTGACCTCCTTCTCCCCGCATGGCTTCCGACAACAAAAAAGGCGGGCTCGACGGCAGATACAGCGACGTCGGGTGAAACTGGACGAATTCCATGTCCTGGAGTTCAGCCCCCGCACGAAATGCCATGGCCATGCCGTCGCCGGTCGCATTGGGCGGATTGGTGGTGCGGGCAAAAATCTGTCCTGCTCCCCCTGTCGATAGGACGACGGCCTTTGCGGGTATGATGAAATGTTCTTCTGAACGCTCATCGAGCACCACCGCTCCGCAACATCGGCCTTCCTCAACCACGAGATCGACGGTGAAGTGGTAATCCAGCCTGACTATCCGCTTTTGTCGGGCGGCCTGCGCCATCAAAACCCTCACCATTTCGTTCCCTGTCGCATCGCCTCTTGCACGAAGGATTCGGCTGCGGCTGTGAGCCGCTTCACGAGCAAAGGCGAATTTCCCGCCGGCCTTGTCGAACTTCGCGCCCCAGCGGATGAGCTCTTGAATGCGATCCGGCCCTTCCTCGACCAACACGCGCACCGCTTCACGACGACACAGACCGTGTCCGGCCTTGAGAGTATCCGTCAAATGGATGGCGACATCATCTTCCTCGCTCAAGGCCACGGCCACACCTCCTTGCGCGAAAATAGAATTGCTTTGTAAGGGATGGCCCTTGGTGAGAATGATCACCCGACCCACTCGGCAGAGTTCCAAGGCAGCTCGTAGCCCGGCGACTCCGCTACCGATGACAAGAAAGTCTGCTTCCTGCATACTTCGCGGCATCGTTATCGTGGTTGGATCGACGGTGAGGAAGGTTCCGACAACATCTGTTTCGTTTTCATTCCGAAGGGTAAATCTCCCTGCGCGCTATGCAAGAGAATCGAGTTCGTACCAACCCATTGCAACCGTGCGTGGCCACGCTGCCGGATACCCATCTCATGATCATCCCTTTTCCACGTCCCTTGCCAATGGATGAAGACGTCGATATCGTCTTTTTCAATCACGACCCGTTCAATCTTGAACTCAAGAGAGATGGCGGAAAAGGCTTCGAAATCCATATCGACCTGCCGTTTCAGTTCGTCCAGCTGGTCCAGCGGCAACAGCATGGCGTGGAACCCGGACCGATCCTTTCGCTCATACGCGCTCCGCAAGGATTCCAGTGCCTGATCGATACGAAGGAGTCGCTCGTGCTCGGCCGGGTATCGGATGGTCTTAGACGGACACCCACCTACCACCACGGCGAGCACGATGAGCCACACGATGGATGAGGGTTGTGAAAAACCAATCCTCCGGAAGAACATGGCGGTGCAGTATAGCATAAGGGGAAAAGGCGCCGTGAGCTTGCATTTTCAGCGTAAAGCCTCTAGACTCGGGCCTCCTTGGAGATACAGACATGTCAAGCGTCCTGAAGAAACGACGAAAGAAAATGCGCAAGCACAAGTACAAGAAGCTGCGCCAACGCCAGAAATTTCTTCGCCGAAAAAGTTAAGCTCAACCGGCGTGGCGGGAGGAAGGAACCGTGGCCGAGGGGAAGAAAGTCCGCATCCGCGTACGGACGGTCAATTGTACCTACGTAGGAGACTTCCTGGTCCCTCCGATGCGGAATCGTGTCTCCGATGCGATCAACGAAGAAGCACGTCTCTTCATCAGCCTGACCGACGTCGTGATCGACGACAAAGACCGGTCGGATTTCGTCGCGATCAATAAGAATCTGATCGAGTCGATCGCTCAACTCTAGTCGTTCGTCCCCACCCCGTCAGCGTATACTTTCAGCGTCAGCTGTAAGCCGAAACACGATCCCGTGTCCAATCACACCGCGCAACCACCATGTTGATCTTCAAACGATTTCTTCCGTTCGTCCGCCCTTATCTGACACGTTTGATGCTGGCCGGGCTCTTGGTGAGCGGGGTTGCGCTCATTAATCTGGCCTTGGTGCGGCTGGCCGGCACCCTTTGGGATATCGTCACTATTCAACACGACGCCGACCAGATGACTCGGTCGATCGGCCTGTTCCTTGGCCTGGTGATCTTGCAGGGTTTGTGTTCAATGGGCCATAGCTACCTGACTGCGTGGGTTTCTCAGTACATTGTCGCCGACTTCCGCAAACATCTCTTCGCCCATCTGCAGACATTAGCGGTCAGTTTTTTCGCCCGGCGACGAACCGGAGAGTTGCTATCGCGCGTGATGAACGACGTCACAGTCATTCAATCCATTGTCACAGAAACTCCCATCGACAGTGTCAAACAACTCGTGACGTTCGTTGGCGGCATCACGTTTCTGCTGATGATGAATTGGCGTCTTTGCCTCCTGATTCTGATCCTGCTCCCGTTGTTGGTCCTTGTCGCCAAGGTATTCGGTCGCAGGCTGAAATCTCTTTCCACGTCGATTCAAGACCACACCGCCGCGCTCAGCACCCTTGTCGAAGAAGTGATATCCGGCATTCGCATCGTCAAATCGTTCGTGCAGATGCAACGGGAAGAAACCCGCTTCGCCGCCCAGGTGAACGACACTCTTCGTCTCACCCTGCATCGGGCAGGCATCATGGCCGTGTTCATTCCGGTGATCAGCCTGGTCACGTTTTCCGCAGCAGCAGCGGTGCTGTGGTACGGCGGTCGGCAGGTCATCGAAGGAAGCGTCACGCCGGGGGAGCTTTTCGCCTTCGTTCTCTTTGCCGGCATCCTGATCGGTCCATTCAGTTCAGGAGCTCGCATCTTTACGCAGCTCAAAGAAGCACAAGGTGCCATGCAGCGTGTCTTTGAGATTCTCGATGCACAGCCGGAAATTGCGGATCAACCCGAGGCACAGAGTCTCTCCATAGTTGAAGGCCATGTCCGGGTCGAGGGGGTCGGCTTTGGCTACGATCCTCAACACCCGGTATTATCAAATCTCTCATTCGAAGCGAAAGCCGGCGAACTCGTCGCCTTGGTTGGACCTACCGGTGCGGGCAAGACCACTCTGATCAACCTCCTTCACCGTTTCTATGACCCAACGGAAGGTCGCATCACGATCGACGGCAAAGACTTGCGCCATGTCACCGTTGAGAGCTGGTACCGACAGATTGCTCTCGTCCCACAAGAAACAATCCTTTTTGGGGGTACCATCCTCGACAACATCCGCTACGGCAATATGGCAGCAAATGAAGCCAAGATAGTGGAAGCAAGCAAAGCTGCTCATGCTCATGGCTTCATCACGAGCTTGCCGGACGGCTATCAAACTCTGGTGGGCGAGAAGGGAGTCAACCTCTCAGGGGGACAACGCCAACGAATCGCGATCGCTCGGGCGATCTTGAAGAATCCTCGCATTTTGTTACTGGATGAAGCGACCTCGTCGCTGGATACCGAATCGGAACGGCTGGTTCAGGAAGCCCTTCAACGCCTCATGGAAGGCCGCACAACCTTCGTCGTCGCCCACCGACTGTCGACCATTCAGCGTGCCGACAGAATTCTGGTCCTGGATAAGGGGGAATTGGTCGAGGAAGGCACACACGCCCAACTTCTGGACCGTAAAGGTCTGTACCACTACCTGTATACCGTTCGATTGAACGAATCGCCCATTTGAATCAGTCGCTCCACACCCATCCTTTGTTGATCCAGGCCTTATGTTCCTCAGATATAGGGATTCGAGGCGTCACAACTTCTGGTACGGAGCTCGCACTCTTGCCGTTCATCAGGCATGCGAACCAGAGGCAAGCGGGGAAACTGTTACAATGTTGGCGTGCGAGAAATTGCCATGCCGAGACATGACACCATCACCAAAGGAACCTGCTTCGCCCTCTTCGCTTACGATATCGGACACTCCATCAACCTAACCGACGCAGAAGGGCGAATCACCGCCGGAACGGAACGTGGACGTCTCCGCCATAAAACCAGGGCCCCTCAGTATTTTGAGTACCGACCGGCGCCGCTCCGGTTGGTCCAGGAGGGAATCGTCCTCGACGTCAGTCGATATCAGCCCAATTCGACTGTCGAAGCGATGGTATATGACTTCGGGGCGGTCACCATCACCTACCGCTTCCCGATCGACGGACCATTCACTCGGTTGCTGGACCTGAGTGAGACGCTTTACGAGAATGAACAACTGTTGGCCGAGTCGCGCACTCGCGTAGAACAGCTGCTTCAAGTGCTGGGTCCCTCGGTCGAGCGACCGGCCATTGCACAGGAGGTGGAGGATTACATCATTTTCTCAATCGAGTCCTATGCGCCGGACGACGCCCCGTTGTGGACGAGCAACGAAATCGATTTGGCTCAGATTCTGCGTGCTGAACGGACTTCCTTCTCTGAGCAAGAAGTGGCCGACGCCGTATCATGCCGGATCTCGTTTGGGCAAGACGACGCAGCCGTCATCGACTGGCATTCCGCCGTCCTGTTCGGGAAAGAAATGGATGACGTCCGTGCGGTCTTGGAATTCGCCAACGTGGAGTTGCTGGAGATGCGGATGCTCGATGAACAGCTCGATCGCGCACTGGACGAGGGGTACGAAGCCTTGTCTCGAAAACCGCGCCTCCTGTCGCTGCCGGGCTCTCATGAAAAAGACATGATGCACATCGCCCAGCTGCAGGTTGACAGCGCATTGCTCTTTGAGCGCGTCACCAACACCTTGAAATTATTGGGAGATCAGTATCTCGCGCGTGTCTATCGACTCGTTTCACAGCGCTTTCATTTGGAGGCGTGGGACGCCAGCATCCTTCGTAAGTTGCAGACACTGGAAAGCATCTACGGCAAGATGTCCGACCGGGCCGGGACCAGACGGATGGAGGTGCTGGAGTGGATTATCATCATTTTAATCACGCTTTCCATCGCCATTTCATTTCTCCCAATGGGGGCAAGGCACTAAGGATTTTGTCCGCTCATTTAGTGGAGAAATCTTAGGACCGATACGCATCTATCTCCGAGGAATATGAACGCGACTGAGCTCTTTCACTCTTTCGCCCGGTTCTTCTGCACGACCTCCCTTTCTATGGCTTTGATAGTTCCACCAGTCGTCGCTATGGCAAACCCGCAAGCTGAGATCACTTTACGGTTCGAATCGGGTATGGCCATCGCGACCAGTCAACTGAGCGGACGAAGGGAAATCCCGTTGGGTGCGCAGGAAGTCGTGATCAGTTCCGGCTCAAGCGGGATCAACGGCATGGTGGTGACATCCCGTCGGCTCTTAGGGTTTTCGAGCCGTGCGTTGACCTGGACCAAGAAAGACCTGGACGTGAATGAAAAGGTCCTCGAACGGGAAATCCTCCCAACCTTCAGCCTCATCAGGACGGATCGGCATCTGTATGGATTTCGCGGCGTCAACGGTCAGTGGCTCGAAGAAGCGTTAGGTGTGCGAGAAAAGGTGACTCGCTTCCACAGCAACGACTATGGAGCGGTCTTCATCACCAATGAGCGATTGGTTGGATTCACGCCGCTCCTCGGCGGGTTCGCATCGAAGCCTTTAGATGTACACGAGCGAGTCGTGGGCGTCGAGAACGAAAGCGGCCTCATCGTCGTTTCCACGACCAGACGCACGCTGGTCTTCGGCAGCCGTTTGAGCGGATGGGAGGAATTCGAATGAAGGCAACAGAGGCCTCTTCTTGAACCACTTCCAATAGTGGACTCCTCTTCCCATAGATTTTACCGGTTTGTAACGTTCTCCTAACTGTGGCGCAATGTGCCCGCGATAGGCTCGGTGTCATATCACAAATAATAAGGAGGTCAGCATGGTCACAGTCGGCAACTTAATGCAGAAGGAACCAGTGACGGTGGACGCAGGCACGTCGGTCGTAGAAGTTGCGAAATTGATGAAAGCCTGCAACGTCGAAAGCGTGCTCGTAGCCCGCCAAGCCCAGATCATCGGCATGGTAACCGAATCGGATGTCGTCAAGAAGTTCGTGGGGGCCGAGAAAGTGTCCTACTTCGTTCCGGTAGAGGACATCATGAGCAGTCCGGTGCCTGGTATCGAAGAGCGGCGGCCATTGACGGAAGCCGCCGATCTCATGGATAAACATCGTACGCTCCATCTCGGCGTGACGAAGGGCGGTTCGCTCATCGGTCTGGTGTCGGTTCGGGACTTTCTCCGACCGGTGTCCATCGACGACTTCTAGGGCCCCCGATTTGAGTACTCGACGAGTGTCCGCGCTGCATTCCTCGCCGGACGCATGGCCGGACGGCAGCGTCACCGGCGTGAAACCGTCCGCAAGGACATGAAACCGCTGTTCAAGAAGTTGCTGAAACGGGGCAAGAAGGTTTGGGACTGAACGAAACTTACTTCACTTTGGAGAAATCGGCGGGAATTCTGATTTCTTTTCCGTCTTGCAGATTGATGACAAACACCGACGATGCAACGGGGTCAAACTGTTCGTAGGCGAAGAGCGCCGTGAACCGTGACCGGTAGACCGGGCCGCTGCCTTCGTTCTTTCGCCCGCGTTCCGCCTTGCCGATATCGATAGGCTTAATGCGCTTCGATCCTTGCTGCAATTCAATCAATGCGCCCTCGGCGAAATACTCGTCATCGCCGCACAACTGCACATCCATTTCCATATTGGGCATGTCCATCACTTTTTGGATGAACTCTTCGGGCATGCGCACGTCCGTCTTCCGCTTCTTCGATTCTGCCGCCTCTTGGCGACCAAAGGCTTCCAGCCGATACCGCTTGGTGCGAAGAACAGCGCTCGCGCCACAAGGTTCTTTCTCCGGATCAGCCCCTACGCGAGTCGCTAAGGACGCCTGCTGAAGGACCTTCTTCACATCTTCGGGCGAATTGGCCTTTTCCATCGGAATTCGCCCAATCTCCAGTGCTTTGTGCGCCTCGTCTGACGAGAGATTGACATCGATCGCCCATACGCCGCTGTTTCCCGCCGCAAGGATTGCAATGAGGCCCAACAGTGCCGCTGTCTGTTTGCAAAAAGTCATGCCTTCCTTTTATACAGCGCCAGCATGGCGACGGTCCAACGCAAAATCAGATGAATGGTGTGCATTGTAGGGAAACCGTTATGCCTTTGCAATTAGGCCGCGAACCGATTCCAGTTCGCATACGGCTTGTGTCGATACAGGTCTTCGACGTTCATGAGAATCGGATAGCCGACTGACCGAAGCAGGTGCGCCACCAGCTTCAGCGGAAATCCCACCACGGTCGTATAGTCGCCGCCGATCCGTTCCACCAGGTCTCCTCCGACCCCTTGGATTGCATAGGCACCGGCTTTGTCCAGCGATTCCTCTGTTGCAAGATACCGCTCATAAATCTGTCCATCGTCCGCTTTCATCCAGACTTCCGCCGTGGCAACCTCCATCGACTCAATGTTTCGCTCGCAATCGCATAAGGCGACGGCAGTATGGACATGATGGGAGCGGCCAGCCAGACGTGTCAGCATGGTGCGTGCGTCTTCAAGATCCACCGGTTTCCCGAGCAGTTGACCCTCAAGATCAATCACCGTGTCGCTGCCGAGCACGAGGGCTCGTGGTCTCACAAGTGCCACGGATCGGGCTTTTTCGAGAGCGAAGCGCCTGACCTGCTCAATAGGTGACACTCCTGCCGTGGGTTGCTCGTCAAACTCAGACGGGCATATCTCGAAGGAAAGACCCAACAGCGCAAGAACCTCTCGGCGACGTGGCGAACTGGACGCCAACACTAGCTGCATCGTGAGACCAACGCGCCGGGCTCATCGGCTGATTCAGCCTGGGGTATGTCCGTTACTTCCGGTCGATTTTGAAAATCTTCGAGGAGGGCATGGAGTTCTTCGACAGAAGAGACTCGTACCATCTGTGCACGAAGCAAGGCGGCATGTGGAAAGCCTTTACAATACCAGCCGAGATGTTTCCGCATACGATAGAATTGCTTTTCCCCAACCAGTGCCTGGAATTGTTGCGCATGATCGACCAACACGGCGAAGCGCTCGTTCAGCGAAACCTCACCGGGATCTCGTCCGACGTTCGCACCGCCCATACCACGGGCTCGCATGCGGGCCCGCTCTTTTGAACGAAAGAACCACGGTGCGCCGAGCACACCGCGCCCGACCAACACTCCATCAACGCCGGTTTCACGAACTCGTACCCCGATGTCGTCAAGGCCTTGAATGTCTCCATTTCCCACCAACAATGTTCCGGTTCCCTTCACCAACGAGGCCGCGCGCCCAATGGCCGACCAGTCCGCCGTGCCTCGATACATTTGCCGGAGCGTTCGCCCGTGGAGCGAGATCACGGCGGGTTGTTCCATCAAAAGCTCTTCGACCCATCCCTCCACCGTCACCGTCTCATAGCCAAGGCGTGTCTTGACGGAAAGGGGTAGTCGGCGCCGCGGGGTTGGACCGATTTTTCCGCGTTGCCGATTCAAACGTTCAAAGACAGCCACTCGCGCCGGCTTAAAGCCTGCCCGCTCAAGTGTCTGTCCGCCGGCCCAATCCTCGATTCCACGTTGGGCTGCTTGCATAATCGTGCGAGCCAGTTCCGGAGTGCGGATCAGCCCGGCACCAGACCCGGACGATGCCACGCTCTTCGACGGACAACCCATGTTGATGTCCAATCCGTCGAATCCCAGTTCGCACACAGCCTGTGCCGCCAAATAAAAGAGATTCGGGTCTTTCCCATAAAGCTGCGCCACGATCGGACGCTCCCTCTCGCTGTACAGGAGTGTCTCCATGTGAACCTCCGCTCCGTGACAGACGTCATGGACATGCGTAAACTCTGTAAAGCTGACGTCCGGCTTCCCCTGCTGGGCAATGACGGATCGAAAGCAGGCATCGGTCACGCCGTCCATTGGGGACAACCCTATGATTGGGCGTGGAAGGCTCAGCCAAAAATTCATATCGGCTCTCTTACACTGGGACGGCGGGTTCATTGGCAAAACGGTAGGCGCGACGAAGCTCCTGAGCCTCTGTTTCGGCAATGCCTTGCAACTCCGGCGCCACCTCACGGACAAACTCCACGAACCGTTCGACTTTCAGCAAAAAGAAATCATAGATGCCGGAGAAAGGTCGAGGCTCTCTGAACCAGAACGCCACAAATTCATCAAGTGATACTTCACGCTCTCTGAGCCGACGACAAGATTCGACAAACATGTCCTCCACCTTTCCTCCCCAGTGAAGAATCTCATAAGGAAGATAGACGGAGCGATAAAGATCCAAATCCTGAATACCGGCCGTGCCTAGGCTCCATTCCATTCCTACCGGCTCGGTTTTGCCCGCCAGTACGCGCGCGTATCGATCATAGGCCGCCTGTAGAATAGGCATGTCGGGTATCGCCCTCTGCCCTTCTGGCAATGAGCGGACCTCGGAATCCAGTTCCGCCTCCGTGTAGCTCGGTCGGCTGAACAACGGCCCATAGCGTGTGGAGAATTCTGCAAATTCGTCCACGATCAATTCGACCGGTTTTGTATCTACTTCCAAGGCAAGGCCTTTCAGGCTGGTGAGCGCAGGATGACATAGAATCTGATCGAGCATCTCGAACAAGACGGTCGGAATGGGGGCGGCATGGTCATCGATCCAGGCAGGAAGCGCATCATCACCCATGCCACCGCTCAGCCGTGGCGCGAGGGCTCGGTGTGATGCGTGAACGGCCAGACCCGCCACGTGAATCTCCACCACACGATCCATAGGAAACTCGTTGAGGAATTCATCGACAAATCGTGTGAGCGACATGGCTCGATGCGCTCCGGAATATCGAAACACCGTCCAGAGATGGCCCACGTCCAAGACCAGACCACAGGGCGCCTGTTCGCTGACGACCCGAAAAAAATTTGGGATGGACATTGTCCCAGCGACAAAGTAGGTGAGTGGCGGCATTTCAAGCAGGACCAACGGCGTGCTTCCATTGGCCAAACGACACTGTTGATCGAGCAGACGTTGGATCAATCGTGTATTATCAGCCACCACCTTTGCGCTTAACGGAGTGTAGAGGGGGGGAAGATAGGTCCCATAATAATAGCCGGCCAGATATTTTGTCGCACATTCATGATTCAGCCAGGCACTTTGCAAGATCACCAGTTGTTCCGCAGCTTCAGAGATTTCCTGTCTAAACGACGCAGAATGGGCCATTTCGGGCTGGGTGATCCACAACCCTTCGCCATGGTATGTCAGCAGACCGGCGCCGACCTCTTTCCTGGTGGATGCCAAAGCCGTGGGTGTCGTACGGAACACTTCAAGGTAGGCAGGAGGCACTTGACGTTCTTGTAGACTTCGCCGCAAGCTAGCGAGGTCCGGAGCATGAATATCGACGGAAAGCCCCAGCCCATGCACCGGAATTGTCCCAAGCCGTTGAATGAACTCTCTATGATAAGGCCCACTCGGCACCATCGTTTCTCACTTGCCTTCGATCAAAATGCGTTCTTAGTGTATGCCGTCAAACCATTGGATGACAAGGCTTTCACCCTCTCATTGTTCCAAGGGACCTTCTGCTATACTTGGCATACATTGCGACCAGGAGAGGGGCAGATTCGTGAGAAGAGAGGACCTCGCTAAGGAATGGCGGACAAGGGCGATTATCAGCAAAAAGCCGCTGATCATCAGACCATATTGGTTGCACATATGATGACACCCGGCGTCGTTCAGATTCCAGGGGATGTATCGGTCACCGAGGCGGCATTGCTCCTGGAACGCGAGCGCATGCCTTGTCTTCTGGTCAAGGATACGGAGTCTCGGTTCGGACTCATGACACCGACCGACATCGTCAAAAAGGTCGTCGCGCAGGGCCTCGAACCGGACGACATCGAAGTCCGAACCATCATGACACGACCTGTTCAATTCATCGAGTACGATCGAGCGATGGATGAAGCCTCGGCGCTTATGATGTCAGCCGGGACACCGATCCTCATCGTCACGAAACAAGATCAACCGGTTGGCGTCCTCACTGCGAGAGACCTGATTCTTTCTCCAAAGCGATGCGCGACGAACATCTCCGCCACCATCAGTGTCATGGAGGGAGAGCGCGTTGAAGCTGAGCATCAGGTCGCCATCTCACAACTCAGCCATGCCGGAGCCAAGGTGGAGTCTTCCGCGCTGTTATTGCCGGGGACCAAAGTCCTCGTAAGCTTTTGCCTCTCTGAGATGATGAGTCCTTTGACCATCCGTGGGACCGTCTTGAATAATGCGAGAGTTGAGCCGGTGTCCGGCACGACCGGTTCGCTTATGGCGACACCCCGAGGTATAGAGATACAGTTCGTCGATCTCTCTCCTGCAGACCAGTCCAGGGTCAAAGCCTGGGTGCTAGCCAATCTCCCTACGTCTTTCGACCCTTCTTAGACCGGACCAGATTTCGCCAATCTTTGACCAACGTCCGATCCATTGGTACAATTTTTGTCTCCACCTAGAGAGGACACCATGAATACGACCGGCAGATCTCCGCAGATTCGACCCCGTCCCGCCTTATCGCGAGATGAAATCATGCATCAAATCAGCGCCCTTCTTGATAGTCGTGAAGATGACCTGCATGCCGGTCTTATGACAGAACTCCTGACGGGATTACTGAAACTCCACGAGGCGCACTTAGACCTTCTGGATGTGAAAATCGTGAACCGTGCCGTCAAAGAATTGCGTCATGCATTCAGTGTCTTCCACGGATATCGCAATCGTCAGAAAGTCAGCATCTTCGGCTCAGCACGAATGCTCTCCGATGATCCCAATTATGAGCTGGCCTACCAGTTCGCCCAAGCCATCGTCCGGGAGGGGTTTATGGTCATCACCGGCGGAGCGGATGGGATTATGCGTGCCGCTCAAGAAGGTGCCGGACGCGAGAACAGCTTCGGCGTCAACATCATGCTGCCGTTCGAACAAGGTCCTAACTCCACGATCGCCGACGACCCGAAGCTCATTACCTTCAAATATTTTTTCACCCGGAAGTTGATGTTTCAAAAGGAAGCGAACGCCATCGCTCTCTTCCCGGGCGGATTCGGCACACACGATGAAGGTTTTGAAATCCTCACCTTAGCCCAGACCGGCAAGAGCGATCCCCAACCGATCATCTGCCTTCAGGCTCCCGGTTGTGACTATTGGGACGATTGGTCGGCCTTTGTGAGGAGGCAACTGCTGAACCGGAAGCTGATCAATGAAGAAGACATGGGCCTCTTTGCAATCGTCAATTCCGCAGAAGCGGCTGTGAGCCAGATCCTCAAATTCTACCGGCGCTACCATTCCATACGTTTTGTGGGACGTGAGCTCGCAATGCGACTCAAACAGACCATTACACCCGAACAGCTTGAGCAGCTCCGCGGCCGATTCGCCGATCTCCTATCAGACGGCACATTCGAACTTCGTGGTCCACTCGATGAAGAGCTGGATGAACCGGCCTTGCGCGATCTTCCTCGACTCGTGTTTAATTTTAACCGACGCAGCGCCGGCCGACTTCGCCAATTGATCAGTCATCTGAACGAGCTGTGAGCCATCTTTAATAGTGGACATGACAGACGCCTTTTAGTCCTGATCTGGACATGCTATTCTTTCCAAACTCTTATGGGTAACGTATCCTCTGCGCCTCCATTCCATGGATCTCCCGACATTGTTCTCTATCATGCCGAATGTTCCGATGGGTTCGGGGCGGCATGGGCTCTTTGGAAAAAGTTTCCGACTGCGAATTTTTTGCCCGTCAAACACGGCCACCCTCCCCCTCCCAACCTGAAGGATCGCCGTGTCGTAATCGTTGACTTCAGCTATGCCCGACCAATCTTGGAAATCATGGCCTCCGAGACTAAGGAACTCCTTGTTTTGGATCACCATATCACCGCCGAGCGGACCTTGGACGGCTTCTCAAACGCCTACTTCGATCAAACAAAGTCCGGTGCCGTCCTGAGTTGGGAATGGGCACATGGCACGGCGGCTCCATGGCTGCTTCAGTACATTCAAGACAAGGATTTATGGACCTGGGCCTTGCCGAGGAGTCGAGAAATCAACGCGGCGTTGGCCTCCTACCCGTTTGACTTCAACGTATGGGATAATTTTACTCAGCCGACACTTGAGCAGGAAGGTCGAGCTATCTTGCGTTATGAGCATGAGCTCGTTGGAAAGCTTGCGGCACAGGCTCCGATGGTGGAATTCCAGGGTATCGTCGTTCCTGCGGTGCACAGTTCAATCTTGACCAGCCAAATCGGCGAACGTCTGTCACCCCATCATCCCTTTTGCCTGATCTGGCATGATCGTGATGGCCGTCGCTATTTCAGCATGCGTTCGCGATCTGACGGTACGGATGTCGGCGGAATCGCCGCTTCATTCGGAGGCGGAGGCCATACTCATGCTGCCGGCTTTTCCGTTCCACTCGGAATCGACGGAACACCTCCGGCCGATCCCAGACTGCCTCGCGCAGTCTCCGATCGCCGACGAACTCAATAATATCGGACATCGTGATCCCGCTCCACGACGATAATCCTACCCAACGGACTCCCATCATCACGATGCTCTTCATTGGCATCTGTATCGCTGTATTTCTCCACCAAGTGAATCTCCCTCACGAAGCGGCCGAACTTTTCTCATTTCAATACGGTGCCATCCCAGCCATTGTCTTCGGGCAAGCTTCGCTTCCTGAAGAAGCCATTGTGATTCCCGCATCCCTCACCCTCGTGACCAGCATGTTTCTCCACGGAAGCTGGATGCATCTACTCGGGAATATGCTTTATCTCTGGATTTTCGGCAATAATATTGAAGATGTGATGGGTCACACAAAATTCATCGTCTTCTATATCTTATCCGGTATCCTCGCTGCTCTGAGCCATGCCCTTACAGACCCTTCTTCCCAAATCCCAATGGTGGGGGCGAGCGGCGCCATCTCGGCAGTACTCGGCGCTTATCTCCTGTTATTTCCACGCGCTCACGTGCTGGTTTTGCTTCCAATGATCGGGATGACCCGAGTGCCGGCGGGAATCGTCCTCGGCATGTGGTTCATCACACAGCTGATCAGCGGAGGCATGAGCGTGGGAGCCAGCGGTGGTGTCGCCTTTTTCGCTCATATCGGTGGGTTCATTGCGGGCATGACGCTGATCGGCCTCTTCAAGCGCAAGGAGGTGCAGTTTTTTTCGCCGGGCCGGTCGACGTGGTCTCCATAAGAGCGTACCTTCCAGAACCGCTCCCATCGCCAGCCGTCGCTCATCACTCGCTGCAGAACGCTTGTTGCCTTTTCACGACGTATACGGAGGGTGTAAACTTAAGCGGGTCTCCGGGTGCGCTTGATGAACCGGCGAGCCGATTCTTCCGCGGTCAGAGCTTCGGAAGCAGTAAATGTCACATGTCCCATCTTTCTACCAGGACGCATCATTCGCTTGCCGTACAGATAAAGCACTGCTCCTGCTGTTGCATGAAGTGCAGAGGCCCCTTCCTTGGATGTCACGGATCTTACTTCCTCACCAATGAGATTCACCATGATCGCACAACTTAAGAGCCTTGTTTCTCCCAATGGAAGACCACAGGTTACTCTTACCTGCTGCTCGAATTGAGATACCGTACAAACGTCTAGTGTATAGTGACCCGAGTTGTGAGGACGAGGCGCAATCTCGTTAATCAGAAGGGAACCATCTTTGGCCTGAAAGAGTTCCACGCAGAAAACGCCGATACCCTGTAACGCTGCTACGGCTTGTTTCGAAAGTTCCGTCGCCGTCTCAGCGAGGTCAATGGGAATAGGAGCAGGCACGCGGGTTTCTCGTAAGATGCCCAGCTCGTGCCGATTCTCAACCACAGGATACGCACAGCACGCTCCACTCTCGCTTCGCACGACAAGAACCGAGAGCTCTCTAACATAGTCTATGAATTGTTCAAGAATCCACCGGCGACCGGCCTTGGTTGTTTCCAATATTTGTTCAACTTCCCGCATGTCGGGAGTATCTCGAAGTAGCCACTGACCTTTCCCATCGTACCCGCTCTTTGCTGTTTTACAAACAATGGGAAAGCCAAGATGTTCGACAGCTGAGACCAGTTGACGGGTCGATTCGACGATAGCGAAAGCTGGAACAGAGAGGTGCCGTGACGACAAGTATTGTTTTTGTTCAATCCTGTCCTGAAGTATCCGGAGAACAGCACTGGAAGGTCGCATTGGACAACGGCCTTCCAACCATTCGCAGAGTTCCGCAGGCACATTTTCCCATTCCAGAGTAACGGCATCGGCAACACTTGCGAATTGGTCGCGTACGCCAAGATCCGTGAATGGCGCTGTAAAAGAGTGGGTAGCAATCCGATGAGCGGGCGCGTCGGTATCTGGATCCCAGACAGCTACCTGGTAACCCATGCGAAGGGCAGTCCCCGCAAACATAGTTCCTAATTGTCCACCACCCAATACTCCCACAGTGGAGCCTGGCTCAAGGATTCGCTCGGTCACAGCTGCCGGCTCATTTTGTGCCTTTGGCCTCTGGAGAATTGAGAACGCTCCTCGTTTGAGTCGCCCGGTAGTTCTTGATGCGCTCGGCAATTTCAGGATAGCTTCCTGCGAGAATTTGGCCTGCGAGGAGCCCTGCATTCTCAGCACCCCCGATCGCAACGGTGGCTACGGGAATGCCTTTGGGCATCTGGACAATTGATAATAAGGAATCGAGCCCCCGAAGATTTTCTGTTGGAATTGGGACACCGATCACTGGGATGTAGGTCTTAGCAGCCAACATACCAGGAAGGTGAGCTGCTCCTCCAGCTCCTGCAATGATGACTTTGACCCCTCGGCCAGGAGCGCTTGTGGCGTACTCGAAAAGGCGATCCGGCGTTCGATGGGCTGAAACGACGAGTAGTTCATAGGAAATGCCAAGTTCATCCAAGATCGCTCCGGATTTTTTTAAAATAGGGAAATCTGATTTACTACCCCCCAAAATCCCGACAAACGGTTTACGACTCTTGACCTCTCGGCTTGTCTTTTGCCTAGATCGGCTCGCTACCCGCTGTACTCTTGTCATCGTCTACCTCTGTTTCCACCAGCAATAAAATACATAGCGGCACCTTAGCGAGTCCATTTAATGAGGTCAAGGAGATGGGAGTCATGGCAATTATCCCTCCTGCAATCTGCTCGCTTTGCGCTGCTCAGCGGGACAAGGCACTCGTAATAATCGCCAGTAGGAAGAAGTCGGCTGTAATAGGTATGTTTACGATCGCTATGCGTTGGAGAAATGAGGTTACACCAAAAAATTTACAGAGGGATAAAGCTTGCAGTTACCACTGATCGCAAGGATGGCTC
Organism: Nitrospira sp.; assembly: GCA_030123625.1. Taxonomy (NCBI): domain Bacteria; kingdom Pseudomonadati; phylum Nitrospirota; class Nitrospiria; order Nitrospirales; family Nitrospiraceae; genus Nitrospira; species Nitrospira sp. The sequence goes on along the minus strand of CP126121.1, from coordinate 2,545,584 downwards.
AGGGATTCCCCTGAGCCATCCTCAGTAATGATCTATGTGCGGCATCATCGGTGCCGCACGATCGGCTATTTACCGCCAGGAGCCGCCACCTTGGGTGCGAACATCTCGAACACACTTGGTGACCGCTCAATATAATCCGGGGGGAAGAAGTTAAAGCGCCGCCACAGTTCGTACCAAAGAGGAACACGATTCATAATCACCCAACCCAATACCTTTGTGCCCTGCCTCACTTGAGCCTGCTCAGGCCATGGTTGAGGATCATCCGGGTCAGGAACGACCCAGAATCGATAATTTCCTTTTCCATCGTCGATTTGATCAACCACTTTGATGACACCTCCACGCGTCCCTGCCATCAATGATGGCCAGGCCGGCAGCGGGATGGCCGGCACCCCGAAGAACAAGATCCGAACCTTCCGCCCGGGTTTCAAAAGTGGGGCGTCCAACCCCTCAGCGACCATTTCGATGGCAGGATCTGAGGCAAGTGGAGAAATGGTGACAAGGTTCTCTCCCTGCTTGACCGTTTCATTGATACCGACCTTAGCCATCTTGACGACAGTCCCATCCATCGGCGCTATGAGCTTAGCGGCTTCAATCCGTTGCTGAACCCCCTGCTGTCTATAGGAGATATCCGCCAGCTGCTCCGTAGCTTTGGCAGCCTCTGCCACCGCAGCATCGCGGGATGCTATTGCATCCATGAGCCGTTGCTGCACATCTGCAGTGATTTGATCACGTCCGAAGCTCAAGGCGGACCGAGCCTGCTCCGCGGCCAACAGACTGGCCTGTGCTGCCTGCAAACCTGCTTTTGTACCGATTTCCGTCTGAATCGTTAACTCAAGTTCCCGTTGTGAAACCAACCCGTCCCTGACAAGTTGCCGGTGCCGGTCGACATTGAGTTGCGCTGTATGCACATCGATCTTAAGTTGTTCCACCTTCTGCTGTGCTTCCCGCACTTTGTTGTCAGCTTCCACCACTCTTGCTTCAGCGGAGGGCACGGCGGCTTGGACCAGCTTCTTCATCTCCCCGATTCTCTTATTGAGCTGATCCGCCCTCGCGAGTGCTGCTTGGCGCGTCTGTTCCAGGGCTACCTTCCGTTGTTCGAAGAGCGGGAGGATCTCGGGTGCCATGAAGGTCGGGTCGTAGTCCTCCAATTCGCCGACGAGATCGCCTTTTTTGACCTTCACTCCTTCATAAATATGCCACGCCTTGACACGGCCCGTTATCCGAGATTCGATCTGCTGCGGACGGTCATAGGGAGTATAAGCAGAAACTTTCCCGTTCACAGCGATGGTCTGCGTCCATGGGACGAACTCAAGGACGATGAGAAAGAGCAGAAGAATTGTCAGTATGGCACGAGATGCCGTAAACATTCCTCCTGGAATCTGTACCGCTTCCCAGCATGGCAACTTGGACAATGTGGGTCCCTGTTCGATCGTGATCGCTTCCAAGCCCACCCCTCGCTTGACCAGCGCACGTTCCCCGCTGCCTTCGACACCGCGACCTAGGCTAGCCATGGAGCCTCCATTAATTTACCGGTGTTGATTTGCCATTCCAACCGTTTACGCATGAGCATGGTGCAGCATAATACGACGATCGGCATGATCCGTAAGATTGGGATCCGTCGATACGAAGATAACCGACCATGCTTCATCTTTAGAGCACAACCGACGAAGCACACGCTCGCGCAACGCTGGCTCAAGCGAGTGAATCAAGCCGTCAAATATAAGGACTTGTGGACGTCCTAGAATCGCTCGAGCCAAAAGAATCTGCACAATGTGAGTGGGCGAAAGTGATTCTCCCAGCATGGAAATATCGGACTTAACACCGCGTGCCAACCCCTCGACATCTTCCTCAAGCTCTGTGAAACGGAGAGCCCAGTTCAGATCATCATAGGTAACATAGGAACGCCCCATGACGATATTTTCTTCAATGGTTCCCTTAATCAACGATAACTGCGAGTCGATCATGACACTGCGGCATTGGTTGATGGCATTTGGATCGATATACCGGAGATCCACGCCATTGTACTGAACGACTCCATTGGTCGGTGTTTCGAGTCCCCCCAGTACTCTAGCCAAAGCGGTTTTTGCCCCCGTTGTCCGCGCGTAGATCCCCAGCTTCTCGCCCGGTGCGACATCTAGATTGAAGCCGTCAAAGACAGACACTCCGCCATGAACCAAACTGACGCCCTTACAGGTGACGCGCACTCCTTGAGTCAAATGTTTAGGCAGGGCCACAGCGGATTCGACTGAGACGTAATCCTGCTCCTGCCTAAAGACCTCATCGAGATGTGTCAGGGACGTGAAAAAATAATACACATATCCCATGTTTTTGATCAGAGAATCGAAATTGATGACGAGTGCGCCGACCACCGCCTGAACAGCGACTAACTGCCCAAGGGTCAATTGCCCTGATGCCATGAGATAGGCTGCAAGGGCAAGAGCGCCGGATTGTGCAATCGCTTGTCCGCCCACTGAACCGATATACTGCCGCACGAGAACGGCAAACCGAGCCTTCCGGGTTTCGACGTACCGATTGACAAGATCATTCGTCTTCTGCATGAGAAATGGGCGGCTGTCGGTGGCTTTCAACTGCAACGCATTCCGCGAAATTTCTTGAATCCAATTGAAGACGTCGTACTTCGCGTGAGACATGGCGAGGGTTGTCTTCAGTGCTCCCCGAGAGAGCACGAAAAACGTGAGCCCAAACCCGGCCATGAGCAGAAGGTTGTACACAAGAAAATACGGGTGATACACGACCAACACGATCATGCCGACCGTTCCACCCACCACGACGTTCAACAGGTCAATGAGCAGCGTGGACAAGGCACGTTGCATGAAGACCGTTTCGATGAAGTAATTCGAAAGATCGGATCGCGCTCCTTTAAATCGATTTCGAGGAAGCTGTTCAACCATCGCCACGGCTACTCTTGCAAAGATCCGGCGTTGCACGACATCAACCGCATAGAAATGAAACGTCTTAAAAAGACCGACAAACAACAGAACTGCCAGCATGATGCTGGTCAGAGTCCAAATCATGACCGGCTGAACCGCATAGGAAAAGGTGCTGACCAACTCCTGCACGGTCAACGGGATGATAAGAGAAAAGAACCCAACGGCCAGGGCATAAGAAAAAATCAGACTCATGATTTTTTTCTCAGCCCGCATAGCCACGGAAAGCTGTTTCATCAGTGCTTCGAACAGGCCCTGATAACTTTCGCCCTGAGGTTCTTTCATGAGCACCCCCAGTAATAAGTCAGAATGTGATTGATCGGCACCTTGCTGAACTTAATGACGGCTGAACTACATCACGTTTGGGAACCTACATCCAAGCCCAACGAATGAACTATACGCTAATACCGAAATACCGATCCCAAAAAGTTCATTCACCACCTCAATCCCGCCCTAACAGTTTGCGTCCGGACGAACCGGCTGCGTGCAGTGCATCCCCATACTTGGCCAGCACATTGTCGGCCAGCGGCTTCGATAGCGCTCCCCTTGCCCAGAGCATCCCTCCCCGAGACACCGCATAGTCGGCTTGGGCACGGTAGAGCTCATAAGCCGCTTCGACCACCGCACGCTCTCGTATGTTGACGAAGAGTACGCTCGTTGCTCCCATATTAAACCGGGCTCGTTCGCCTTCTTCTAAGGTCTTGGCCAAGCGCAGAGCCTCTGTCGAGGCTTTCACTCGGTCTCGGGCTCGAACCATCGCTGAGAGCCAGTTATCAATGTCGATCTGAACTTGTCGCTCGGTATAGGCTTGCTTATAGGCCAATCGTTCCTGCTCAGCCTCCGCGTGAAGGACCTTCCCTCGGGCAGCCCGATTGAACAACGGCATACTGAAGAAAACACCTACTTTGTAAGCGAACCCGCCAAAAACATAGATAGCGCCCGTTTGCGGCCCCCCCTCAAGCGTTAGCTTTGGAAGCAGATTATTCTTCGCCAGTTTCAGTTCGACAAGGTTCAATTTGGCTTCAATGTAGAGATCGCGCACTTCTGGACGGTCTTCCGCAGCTTCCACCTTGAATGCCGCCACATCCGCTTCGCTCGGTAACGGCGTTTCCCCCTGAAATTCGGGGGCCCATTCCGGTCTCGGCGTCACCGGCTCGCCGTTTTCCCAGAGAAAAAGCGCCAGCTTATATTGCTCATACTCCACCTTCCGTTGCGCGGCAATGGCAGCTTCTCGACGGCGCTGAACTTCTTCTCGGGCTTCGACCACGTCGATCGGGGCGACCGCGCCGGCTTTGGCTCTCCCCTCAACCATGCGATAGCGCTCTTCCGCGACTGCCAGCGCACGCTTCACCACATCGGCTTGTTTGACGGCGACCTGCCAATCCCAGTATTGAACGGCCCCGGCGAGATAGAGATCTTGCCGTTTCTGAGCCACCTTCACCTCGGCTTGCGGCCCGGCGATCTCCGCCTGTTGCAACCCGGCATACGCTTCGTTGACCATGAATCCCCGCAGGAGATTAAACGCTCCGCCGACGATGGCCGATTGCTGCGGATAGAACAGTTGCAGGTCTTGCGGGATTGCCACAGCGGGACTCTGTGGGACATGAGTCGGAGTGAGGGTGTTGCCACTGCCAATGAGAGTGGCTCTATCCCCAAAGCCGTTACGGATGCCGCCGAAGATCTCCCACCCCCAGGGGTGCCCGACCTGGAGATAGGTATCGTTATAGCCAACACTCAATTTATTCGGAGCGCCTGAAACGTTCGTCAGATTATACGTTTCATACCGATCGAATTCGAGCTCGTTCCGAACCTTCGGCTCCCAGGCACCCAACGCTTTCAGGACTTTCGCCCGGGCCTGCGCCCGCTCCAGTCCCATTGCTCGGAGCAGCGGATGGGTCAACTCAATCCTGGCCAGCACCTCTTCAATGGTCAGGGGAGCGGTGCGAGTCGACTGAGCCCGCACGGCACTCGAGTCGATCACCGGGTCCGCCAATGCGGTCGCCGGCACACTCATCAATGACAACAGCAAGAGAAGGATCAAGGAAGGATGCTCCTTTGTTGCCGAATTAATCGCGCCCCGGTCGTTTGTAGCCGTTCATACCCGCCGCCGTCACCGGGTTCCCGTACTTGGCCAACTCGCTTTCGGGCCACGGCTTCGACAAGGCTCCCTTGGCCCACAGCATACCGCCTTTAGATATTGCATAGTCGGCCTGCGCCCGATACAGCTGGTACGCCTGTTCCACCACGTTGCGCTCACGGACGTTCACAAAGAGGACGGTACTCGCGCCCATGTTGAATCGGGTCCGTTCGCCCTCCTCCAGCGTCTTAGCCAACCGCAGCGCTTCCGTCGCCGCCTTCACCCGGTCTCTGGCCCGCACTTGGGCCGAGAGCCAGTTGTCCACGTCGACGCTGACTTGTTGCTCGGTGTACAGCTGTTTCATGACCAATTGTTGCTGGTCCGCTTCCGCATACATGACCTCCCCCCGCCCTTTCCGCTGGAACAGCGGCATCTCAAAGTCCGCTTCGAACCGATACCCGATTCCCACAAGCCAGTCCAGGGCGAACGGCATTTGTCCCCCCCGAAAATCGAACTTTGGGAGCAGGTGGTTCTTGGCAAGCTTGATGTCGATATTGTTCATCTTGGCTTCGATGTAGAGCTCCCTCACTTCCGGCCGATCTTCTTTCGCCTCCACTTTATAGGCCGCGACCTCCTCTTTGGTCGGGAGTGGTGTTTCGCCCTGGAATTCCGGCGCCCATTCCGGTCGCGGCGTGACCGGCTCGCCGTCCTGCCAGAGAAAGAGGGACAGTTTGTACTGCTCATACTCCACCTTCCGCTGGGCGGCGATGGCTGCCTCTCGACGTCGCTGAACTTCTTTATTGGCTTCGATCACATCGAGCGGCGAAGACAGCCCGCGCTTGGCCTGCCCTTCAATCTGCGTGAGCCGTTCTTCGGCCACGGCCAGAGTCCGCTGCTGCACTTCGTTCTGCTTCACAGCCACTTGCCAATCCCAGTACTGCACGGCGCCGGCGAGATAGAGGTCTTGCCGTTTCTGCGCCACCGCGATCTCCGCCTGCGGCCCCGCGAGTTCGGCCTTCTGGAAGTCGGCGTACTCCTCGTTCATCATGAAGCCGCGCAGCAGGTGGGCCGACCCACCGAAGAGCGCTTGTTGCTGAGCATAGAAGAGATTTAGATCAGGGATGAACGTAGTGGCGTTTTGCGTGTAGCGATCCCCAAATCCGTTACGGATCCCGCCTTTCATCGTAAAGCCCCAAGGATGCCCCATCTCGAGCGTGGTGTCGTTAAATCCCCCCGTAGCCTCAAGCTCGACGGCCAGGAAATTCCAACTCTGATATCGACCCGCCTCTGTCTCGTTCCTGAAGATCGGTTCCCAGGCCCCGAGCGCCTTCAGGATCTTCGCCCGGGCCTCCATCCGCTCAACCCCCGTCGCCCGAAGCAGCGGATGCGTCAACTCAATACGGGCGAGCACTTCGCTGATGGTCAGCGGCTCGGTGCGGGCGGACTGCGCCTTCAACGCGCTTGAATCGTGCACCGGTTCCGCCAGTGTCGCCACGGGAAGCAAGATGAGGATCAGGAGTAATAGAGCGGCCATCGACGGTACTCCTTGTGCCGAATTAATCGCGTCCCGGTTGTTTGTAGCCGTTCATGCCCGCCGCTGTCAGAGGATTCCCGTACCTGGCCAGCTCCCTTTCGGGCCAGGGCTTCGACAACGAGCCCCTTGCCCACAGCATCCCTCCACGCGACACGGCGTAGTCGGCCTGCGCCCGATACAGCTGGTACGCCTGTTGCACCACGTTGCGCTCACGGAGGTTCACGAATAACACGGTGGTGGCCCCCATGTTAAACCTCGTGCGCTCACCTTCTTCCAACGTCTTGGCCAACCGCAGCGCTTCCGTCGCCGCTGCCACCCTGTCTCTGGCGCGCACTTGAGCCGAGAGCCAGTTGTCCACGTCGAAGGTGACTTGCTGCTCTGCATAGTGCTGCTTCAATGCCAATTGCTGCTGGCTCACTTCCGCGGCCATGACCTTCCCACGCGCTTCCCGCTGGAACAGCGGCATCTCAGCGTGCAGGCCGAGCCGCCACTGGTATCCCACCATCCAATCCGCGAAGTTAGGTTGCGGCGCCCCTTCCAAATCCAACTTTGGGAGCAGTTTGTTCTTGGCGAGCTTGATGTCGATATTGTTCATCTTGGCTTCGATGTAGAGCTCCTGCACTTCCGGCCGCGCTTCTTTCGCCTCCACTTTATAGGCCGCAACCTCGTCCTCGGTCGGGAGCGGCGTTTCGCCCTGGAATTCAGGCGCCCATTCCGGTCGCGGCGTCACCGGCTCGTTGTTCTCCCAGAGAAAGAGGGACAGCTTGTACTGCTCATACTCCACCTTCCGTTGCGCGGCGATGGCTGCCTCTCGGCGTCGCTGGACTTCTTGATTGGCTTCGATCACGTCGAGCGGCGAGGACAGCCCACGCTTGGCCTGACCCTCGATCTGCGTGAACCGTTCTTCGGCCACGGCCAAAGCGCGCTTCACAACGTCGGCTTGCTTGACGGCGACCTGCCAATCCCAGTACTGCACGGCGCCGGCGAGATAGAGGTCTTGCCGTTTCTGCGCCACCTTGATCTCCGCTTGCGGCCCCGCAAGTTCGGCCTGTTGAAACTGGGCGTTCTCCTCATTGACCATGAGGCCTCGTAGCAGGTGGAACGACCCGCCGTAGTAGAAATGTTGCGTATGATAAGTGGCCAGTAGCTCAGAGGGAAAAGCAATGCGGTTGTTATTGCCGGCGTCCCCGTAGCCGCTGCGAAGGCCGCCTTCGACCCGGAACCCCCAGGGATGCCCGATCTGGATCGTGCTGTCGTTATATCCTCCCGTATGTTGACTCGGAATGTCGAAAGCCGTCGTGAGATTCCACGTTTGATAACGTTCGGTCTGTGAATAGCTCTTGACCGTCGGTTCCCAGGCCCCGAGCGCCTTGAGGATCTTCGCCCGGGCCTTCGCTCGCTCGGCTCCCATCCCCCGAAGCAGCGGATGCGTCAACTCGATTCGAGCCAGCACTTCTCCGATGGTCAGTGGTGCGGTGCGAGTCGACTGGGCCTGCACGGCACGCGAGTCGATCACCGGTTCCGCCAGTGCGGTCATTGGCAGGAGAGTCACAACGGCCAATACCAGAGCGATCATGCGGGATGCTCCTTTCACATTGGGTGGCGGACGGCGCTCACAGTAGCAACCTCGCGCTGATATTTTAAAATAGATAAAACGGATTGGAGTTATCGGCTAATCCGATGTATAGTGTCTTCCCTAATTCGAGGCCCAGGGCCATATGGATTGGCTGAACTATCATCACCTGCTGTACTTCTGGTCCGTCGCCAGGCACGGCACCGTGACCAAAGCCTGCGAAGAACTCCGCCTCGCACAGCCCACCATCAGCGGACAGATCCACCTCTTAGAAACTACATTGGGCGAGAAGCTGTTCATCCGAACAGGTCGCCGCCTGGCCCTGACGGAGATGGGCCAGCTCGTGTTCAAGTACGCGGAGGACATCTTCGCGACCGGTCAAGAGCTGATGAACACCGTGAAGGGGCAGGGCAATGGACATCCGACGCGGCTGGTCGTCGGCATCGCGGACGCAGTGCCGAAACCGTTGGCGACTCAGCTCCTCAAATCGGCTTTGAAGCTGTATCGGCCGACGCGGTTGATTTGCCAGGAAGACAAGCTTCGCCAACTCTTGACCGACCTGACAGCCCATCGATTGGATCTGGTAATCGCCGACACACCCGCCCCATCAAGCATCAAGGAGCACACCTACAGTCATCCCTTAGGTGAATCGGGAGTGACTCTATTTGCGACAGCCAAGTTGGCAGCACAATATCGCCGAGGATTTCCGCAGTCGTTAAGCGGAGCCCCTATACTCCTCCCGACATCGAATGCCGCGCTTCGGCGGCTGCTCGACCAATGGCTGGTCAACCATGGGCTGCATCCGAATATTGTGGGTGAGTTCGACGACAGTGCGACATTGAAAGCGTTCGGACAGGACGGGCATGGGATCTTCCCCGGCGTGTCGGTGATCGAGAAAGAGATCTGCCGCCAATACCGTGTCCAACTGATCGGACAGTTGGAGACTCTCAAACAGCATTTCTACGCCATCACTGCAGAGCGACGACTGAAGCACCCGTCCGTCCTCGCTCTCATCCGAACCGCCCGGCAAGCGCTGCTCGACTAGCCGCTTTTCCCTCCGGTCGAGATCCATCACGATGGCTTGCGCCCCACTGCCTGTATGAGCTGTTCTCGCTCCTGACTCGTGAGCTCTTTCCACTCGCCGACGCTCAACCCTGTGATGGTCATATGCATGATCCTGGTGCGGTGCAGCATCGTCACTCGATAGCCCAGCGCTTGGCACATCCGCCTGATTTGCCGGTTCCGTCCCTCAGTCAGAATGATGCGAAACTGATCACGCCCCATGCGCATCGTCCGACAGGGCTTCGTCCGGCTTCCAAGAATCACCACACCCTGTGACAGATGATCCAAAAAGGATTGGCCGAACGGATGATTGACCTGCACGAGGTACTCTCGTTCGTGTCCGAATTCGGCACGGAGAATCTCATTCACGATGTCGCCGTCGTTCGTCAGCAAGATGAGACCGGACGAATCCTTGTCCAACCGCCCGATCGGAAAAATCCGCTTCGGGTACCCGATCTCCGCAATAATATTTCGAGGAACATGCGATTCGCTCGTTGTCGTGACGCCGACCGGCTTATGATACTTGATATAGAGATTCGCTTTGCCCCAAGGAATCACACGGCCCTCGCGGGCAATGACGTCATTGGACGTTACCTGGTCGCCGAGTTTGGCCACGCGACCATTGATCGTGATGACGCCCGACTCAATTAAACGGTCTGCCTCACGCCGGGAACAGATCCCATGCTCCGTAAAGAACTTATTGATGCGAATGGTTTGCGCCACGCGAAGACGGGACGATAGATGTGTGATGCTGATCGTTAATGCACGCGACGGCCGGCCCGGACACGACCCAGTATACGATAGATCAACCGCGCGATGGAAAATTGCGGCGCCACGAATCCTTCGATGGGAGCGATCTCGCTGACATCCATGCCGACGATACCAGGCCCGTTGGCCAGCGCCGTGATGAGATTGAGGGTGTCGTACCACCCCAGCCCACCCGGCTCGGGAGTGCCCAGGGCGGGAACGATTGACGCGTCTAGCCCATCGCAGTCGAATGTCAGGTACACGGGCGTTCGGCAGGCTGCGACCACTTCAGGGATCCAGTTCGACGCTTTGCCTTCGTAGGGACCGGATGGATCGAGGATGGTCGCAGCAAAAAACGTCTTGATGCGGGCCGTGGCGTCAATACGAGCGACTTCTTCCGGGCTGATCGACCGAATCCCCACTTGCACCAAGGGTAAGCCATCTTCCACTACCCGCGCCATGACGCTGGCATGGCTGAACGGATTGCCTTGATAGGCATCCCGTAAATCGCCGTGGGCATCGATCTGCACAACGGTCATCTGCGGATATCGTTTCGCATGGGCCCGAATCGCTCCTAATGCACCAGTGTGCTCGCCCGTCAGCGTGATGAGAAATCGTCCGGTTCCCACGTGGCGGGATACAAACGCTTCGATGGCATCGACTGCGGCGCGGTCGACGTCCCCTTTGAGATCCAAGGGCGAAGCGGTCGCGATCCCGCCCCATTCTCGAAACGGTTCACACCCGAGCTGCTCGTCGTAGAATTCAACCTGGCAAGATGCTTCCAGGATGGCGGATGGGCCATGGTCTGATCCGCGAATATAACTGGAAGTGTGCTCGTAGGGAGCCGGTAGAACATAGACACCCGCCTGGTCCGGATGGCACCAAGGTTCGTCGATTCCCAGAAAATTGTGGTCTGGCCCCTCCCAGCCGGCTGGAAGCGTCATGGGCGTTCTTCCATTGATTAAACCGACGGCTGAGGAGATACAGTCAAGACCGGCAAACCTCTACTTGCGAGAACGGGTGGGCACATTTTCCGGCGGGATGAAGACCGCCAATGCGATGACCGTCGTCCATTTACCCTTTTTGCCGACGGCCGATTGGGTGATATTTAGGGTTCTCACAATTTTTCCGCCCATCTTAAAGACCTGTTCGCGTTCTTTCCAGGCCACGTTCGGGTCGAATTCGACACCTAAGGTCGTCGCAAGCATCTGCGCGGCGAGATCTTCCGTATACTCTCCGGTCTCCTCATCTGTTTCACCATGGGCATGGTGTTCCGATAGATAGCCATAGGTGCCGTGGTCTGTGGGCTTCGCCAGGCCGACCGACGCCGAGATGAGCCGGTTCCGCTCATTCGTTTCCGAACGAGCCATGACGCAAAACGTGATTTCACCCGGTTTCAGCAGCTTCTCTCCGCGCTTTCGAGGGATGATCTTACAATGAGGAGGAAGGATGGACGATACGCTGACGAGGTTGCAATAGGCCACACCGGCGCTGCGCAACGCCTCTTCGAAGGAGGCCAGCTTTTCCTTGTGGACCCCTACCCCTCTTGTTAAAAACATATGCGTAGGTACCATTCATTTTCCCCTTCCTCTGGTAATCGGCCTGTCTGGTTGTTCGGAAGTTGTTTGGTGACGTGTCCCAGAGCGGTCAGCCGGACAAACACATTAGACCAGATCAACAATAGTATCGGGCGCTTGTTGTAGCAAGATTGGACCGGCTTCGCAATATCTTCTAAACACTTTTTTCGGCTAAGTGAGGTGGGTCCTTCAGATTCATGATCAGCATCCGCGGCTCCGTCATATCTTCAATCGCAGCACGAACGCCCTCCCGTCCCAACCCCGAATCTTTCACGCCGCCGTACGGCATATGGTCGGCCCGGAACGTAGGAATTTCATTTGCCAACACGGCTCCGACTTCCAGGTGACGAAACGCGTAAAAGATCTTGTTGATGTCCTGCGTGAAGAGGCCGGCCTGTAATCCGTAGTCCGATTGATTGAGCAACGCCACGGCTTCGCTGAGCTGGCGATACGGCGTGACGGTGACAACCGGTCCAAACACCTCCTTACAGGAGACTTTCATGTCGGGCTTTACATTCGACAACACCGTCGCTTCAACAAGCGATCCCATCCGCTTCCCGCCCAACAGCACACGCGCTCCGTCCGAAACGGCTTCGCCGATCCAGTTCTCCACCCGCTGAGCCGCTGCCTGATCGATGAGGGGACCGATGCTCGTTGTCTCGTCGGCGGGATCCCCCACTTTCAATCGAGCGACATGCATGAGCAGCTTGGTCGTAAACACATCGGCGACCGCATGATGAACGAAGACCCGCTGCACCGAAATGCATGTCTGGCCGGCATATCCAAATCCACCTGCGGCGCAACGTTGAGCCGCAAGCTCAAGATCGGCATCAGGCTCGATGACCACGCCGGCGTTGCCCCCGAGTTCAAGCGTGACTTTTTTCTTTCCGCACTTGGCCTTCAGCATCCATCCTACCGACGCGCTTCCGGTGAAGCTCAGCAATTTGAATCGTGGATCGACGACCATCCGTTCGGCGAGGATGTTATCGCATGGCACCACATTGAGCCCGCCCGGAGGAATTCCCGCCTCCATGACCACTTCCCCAAGGAGGAGAGCCGTTAACGGTGTCTGAGGAGCCGGCTTGATCAGAATCGGGTTGCCGGAAGCGAGCGCAGGCGCCACTTTGTGTGTCACAAGGTTCAGCGGAAAGTTGAAGGGAGTGATGCCGAGAATCGGACCGATTGGAAAACGGCGAAGCATGCCAAGATGAGTGTCGAAGCCGGGCGTCCAATCGAGCGGGATCACCTCTCCCGAAATCCGTCGTGCTTCTTCAGCAGCCACCGTAAAGGTTTGAATGGCCCGACTGACCTCTCGTTTCGCGTCGGTGATCGGTTTGCCGGCCTCGGCCCTGATGGCCTGGACAAATTCATCTCGGCGCCGATAGAGCAGGGCGGCGACCTGCTGGAGGAGATTGTATCTGGCATGTGACGGCAGCTGCTCCATCGTCGCTGCTGCACTGCATGTGGACGCTATGGCCTCCTCGACATCAGATTCAGTCGCTTGCGTGACTTGGGCGACGAGTTTTCCGGTGAACGGATCAACAACGGAAGCCGAGAGCTCACCCGACTTCCATCGGCCATGAACGAGGAACGGACGGGATTCCTGCACGGGGAGACTCGCTGGAGTCTACAATAAGATTGGCATTAGTCAGTCGCTTCAACCGGCTCAGTCGCTTCAGCGGCAGGTTGAGCAACCGTGGCTGTTTCTTGTGCGGCGACAGCCTTGGCAATCAATTCTTCCGTACCCCAATCGCGAATCGCCTCCATAGTAAATCCCTCGTAGGTCGACACCCCATGACAAGAAGGACAGTCCGGCATCGGGACTTTTCTATAGAAGACTTCCGTGAGGCAAGACATACAGACCCAGAAGTCGTCATCGCGATGGGAGACGGGCCAGAACGATTGCATCGAAGCCATATGGATACCCTTACCTTTATTGACGAAGAGGACTATCTTACCATCGTACCATGCGTGCCGATGTCAACATCACGCGCAAACGGCTCATTCCGCTCCGGCGCAATTCAGCTATTTTTTGTCGCTCGCCAACAGTCGATCGATTTCTTCTGCGAACATCTCGAAGGGAAATGCTCCGGGGATCGCGACGGCCGGTTCTTTTTCCGTCGGCTCGCCGGCCGTTCGCACGAGGATGAATCCCGGCGTTCCATGGAATCCCCACTGATTGGCTTCCCGGCGATCTTCGAAAATTGCCTTCGTATACCGCCCGTCGCTCATGCACTGTTCAAACACGGCTTGGTCCAAATTCAGGGCGGCAGCATGTCGAAGATACACCTGCTTTTCCAGCTGACCACCTTCAGAAAACAACCGATCATGCATCGCCCAATACTGGCCTTGCGCTCCGGCACATCGTGCCGCCACCGCTGCGTCCAAGCCGGAACCTTGATCGCCTCTTGGAAAATCTCGGTAGACAAATCGCACTTTTCCTGTATCGACGTACCGAGCCTGAATCCGTGGCCATGTTCGTTTGAAAAATTTTAAACAATATCCGCATGTGAAGTCAGAGTACTCGATCAAGGTCAGGGGTGCGTTGGCTTGTCCTCGCACCCGCACATCAGCCTCGAGGGAGTTTCCGGCAAAAGCCGAAGAAGACCACAGGAGGGCGCAGCCAATAAAACCCAGAAGCAACCGTTGCTCAGTCAGCCACTTCATGAACCACGCACCACGCCGGCTTTCTTTTTTTCCAGAATCCCCATGATCAACAACGGCCAGACGACCGTCGCATCGCTCAACACTTCCGCGAATCGCCCACCGTCCTTTGGCGTTACAAATTTCCCCCAAGAAAGCCCTTCTTGATAGGTGCACCCACTGAGTCCGCCCCAGTAGTCCGGTTCGGGACAAACTCTCACTCCATAGTGAAATCGAGGCGGCTTCACGTTCAAGCCCAACCGAAGATTACCGATTTCAATGTACGGGCCGACTTGTTGCGCCCAGTTACGCGGGACACCTCCTCCGATCGTGAAAATTCCAAGTCGTTTCGCGGAGAGGACATGGTCGGCATAGCTGTTGAGATCGAGGTACGGATTGAATGACGGATACGATTGATGGATTGTTCGTAAAATGTCCACATCTCTCCCGTGCCCTGCCTGAGATCGGGCTCGCTCAACCTCTCGTGCCATCGCCCAAGTTCCCATATCCAACCCCACTTCAGAATCAGTGAAAGCCGGGATATAGACCGGCACCTTTTTCAAATACGCGCTTTTGAGGATTCCGTCGCCGTCTAATTCTTCCGCCAATGTCTTTCCCAATTCCCGCGTGAGGACTTCCGATGAGAGCGGCCGATCTTGATTGAGACGCTTCAACGTGTGTGCGACGACATGCTCGACATAATTCAAATTCGCTTCCATCTCGAGTGTGTCGTAGACGCGATTGTATCCTTTTCGAAAAAGCTCTTCGTCGCTCATTGAAGGATCGTGTCGATAATGCGTCTTGCCGACCGACTCACTCAAGCCATGAGCCATTAACGCCCCCGTCGAGACGATGCATTGCACCATTCCTTCATCGATCATCTTCGTGATGATCTTCCCCATCTTGGCGATCGTCATCGCACCGGACAACGTCATCACAACGTGGCAGTCAGGATCCTCGATCATCGCCCAAAGCACATCGAACGCCTTGCCGACATGGCGTCCCCCGAACGCAGTCTTACCCATGGCCTCAAGCAAATCGCCGAACGAAGTAATCTTGTCGGGATCAAGCGGTTCGAGCGCTTCCAATCCGTCTTTTGCCCCGTCACGAAACTCGCGTGCGTACATACGATCCTTAATCGAAATTCTAAAATGAGCTTTCGTTATACACAACCAAGAACAGAGGCGTCAATGAAAGGTTCCGCATTTGTGCTCGCAAGAGTTGAGGCGAACGCTCTCGCGCGGTGATTGTCATGGATTCGTCACAGTGGATCCAAGTGCAACGGCAGGAGAGGGTTGAGAAGAGAAACACTGGAGGGGTTTATCCGCGGCCATCAATTCTTCTATAAAGCCATAAAGAGGCTGCGGAACTGCAAGCGAAGATCTGGTAATTATAATACTGGGCGGGCTTGCCGGAGATTCCTATACGTGTCGAGAATGTCTCGCCAACGCCGCCACCCCCGACAGATCCTTTAGATCGGCATCCCCCGTGACCACCTCAGCTTCCTGATCCTTTGCGGTTGCGTACACGATGGCATCAGCCATCGCCAAACCATACCGGAGACTCATATCCGCAGCCAGGAATGCAATGGATTCTGTCAGGTGAACCACCTGAGTCGCACTGAGCTGTCCTGCGAATAGTAACGCCGTCTCCCTTCTCCACCACTTGCAACCGTTGACTGGGAGCGAGATGGAGTTTTTCCCGGACTTCCTTGGGAATGACAATTTGAAATTTCGGTGAAATCGTCGCTGTGGCCATGTCAAGATCCTCCTTACAAATTCATGATCGATCATAATATCGTCATACCCTATATCGTCATACCCTCCGGTCAAGTAACACGCTTTCTTCGTTATCATGCTTCTGAAAGGATATACGCTTAAGCTGGCCTGAGAGCATTGGAGGTGTTCCTGGCCGCGGCACACGCGAGCTTGGCTTGGAGAAGGAAATATCGACAGAAGGTGTTTATCCGGCGCCATTAATTACGATACATCGTTAAATAGGCGTCGGTTCAACCGAAGGTTGGTATGGTGGTCCCAACGGGATTCGAACCCGTGTTTAAGCCTTGAGAGGGCTCCGTCCTAGGCCAGGCTAGACGATGGGACCCATCCAGAGGATGGACCGTAGCACAAGCGGTTTTCCGTTTGCAACGAAGCCGCTCCTCTGAAAGGAGAGCTCTTTGGGATCGTCCCACTAGGCCATTTGCAGGGAGCCATAATATAGGGCTTCCCCGTATTGGGCGCTCTTGACAGAACAGTGTAGAACGCCTAGCGTGCCTATTGTTTTGATGAAGCTCCAGATGCTCTACATCAACCCCTCACGACCTGAGAACGCCGAGGTTCGAGGTTGTTAAATGGATGACTCGGTAGCGTTTCGCAGGACCGAGCCCTTTGGTCATGCGGCAACAGCCGGCGTCATCTCTAAGCCACGACTCGAACTTCGTATCGGATCGAATATTTTTCGCAGCACCAACGGCGTCGTCAAGATTCATGGGAAAGAGCACCTGGTCTTTGAGGTAAAACCGGAGCAAGGATCCCTTCTCGCCACGCTCGATCTCTACAACGAGCGCGGCATCCGCATGGCACACCTGCGTAGAAACGTTCTCACGTTGAACGACAGCGGGCGATTTACCGTCGATGTTCCGGTAGGCCAACGTCTTTCGTCGGTTGATGGTCGCTTCATTCTGGTGACAGATCTGCAGTCGGGTCATATCGTGCTCGAAGCTCGCATGGCATCGGAGCATAGAGTAGATCTCACTCGCGGGAAGTTGTACTCGCACAAGGGAATGCCGATAGAGATCACTCCTCATTACTGCAGGATCGGCTCTGGCACCGCGCTGTTCGGAAATATTGTGGAAGCTCGAGGTGGACCGGCCGTTCTTGATTGATCCTGTTCGTCTTTCACCCAATCTTCGGGCATCTGAGTTTTCTATCATACCGTTTTCCGGAGGGACAGGGTGCCCGCTCCTAATCTCTGCGAAAAAGCGAGAACCCGTTTACCGTTATCCCTTCTTTTCCTAGAATGGCAACTATGACCGAGATTCCCAAACCGACCGTTCAAGCATTCCTCGTCTGCGACCAAGTGATCGAGGACAGTCTCACGAAAAAGAAAAGCCTGATCGGAATCTTTACCCATCTACAGGCCGTCTCATTTCCGTTCCAACATCAACAGATGGGCCTCTACTTCTGCCTCACCGATGCCGAAGGCCTGTACCATTTTGATATCGACTTGATCTACCTCAACGCCGAACAACTGGTCTGCCGAGCCACGCTGCCCAACATCGAAATCGGCGATCGCCTCCAGATTTCAGACTTCGGGATTAACATTCCTTTGCTGATCTTTCCTGCACCCGGTCGGTATGAATTCCGGCTGCGCATGGAAGGCCATCTCATCGCCCAAAAAGATTTCAACGTCACGCCGACACGGATGTCGGACACTTCTGCTACTGAGTCTTCTGCATAATCGTCCCCATTCCGCCGGTCGGCCTATCTGTGGTAAAACTCCATCGGGAACCCACCGTCCACAGAATCACCGTGATAAAACATTCCTCCAAGACTGCATGACCACACCGGAATCCTCAACGTCTTCTAATTTCATTCGGGATCTCGTGGCAGCCGACCGGGCGGCAGGCAAACACGGCGGACGAGTCGTCACGCGATTTCCTCCCGAGCCTAATGGATATCTTCACATCGGTCATGCCAAATCCATCGTACTGAATTTTGGGATCGCGCACGAGACTCCCGGAGGGGTCTGTCACCTGAGATTCGACGACACGAATCCCACCACCGAAGATCCCGAGTACGTTCAAGCCATACAGGACGACGTCCGCTGGTTGGGGTTTAATTGGCACGGCAAGATGTTCTATGCATCGGATTATTTTGAACAGCTGTATGCTTTTGCGGTTGTTTTGATCAAGAAAGGCAAAGCCTATGTCGACAGTCTCACGGCGGATCAAATCCGTGAACACCGCGGCACGCTTACCGAACCAGGTCGTGACAGTCCTTATCGAACCCGATCCGCCGACGAGAATCTGGATCTTTTTGCCCGCATGCGAGCCGGAGAATTTGCCGACGGAACCTACGTCCTACGCGCCAAAATCGATATGGGTTCCCCAAACATCAATCTGCGGGATCCGATCCTCTATCGAATTCGCCATGCCACTCATTATCGGACGGGAACGGCATGGTGCATCTATCCCTCGTATGACTTTGCCCATCCGTTGTCTGACGCCATCGAAGGAATCACGCACTCGCTCTGTACGCTAGAGTTTGAAGATCACCGTCCTCTCTATGATTGGGTCGTTGCCGAAGCCGACACTCCACATCGTCCGCAGCAAATCGAATTTGCCCGTCTGAATCTCACCTCCACAGTGATGAGCAAGCGCAAGCTTCTCGAATTGGTCGGCAAGGAATTCGTGGCGGGCTGGGATGATCCGCGCCTTCCCACCTTGAGAGGCCTCCGTCGTCGAGGGGTGACTCCTGAAGCGATTCGTGCCTTTTGCGAACATATCGGCGTCGCGAAGCGTGATGCGATCGTGGAAATGCAGCTGCTCGAACATTTCATCCGAGAGGACTTGAACAAGCGGTCACCGCGCGTGATGGCCGTACTCCGACCGTTGAAAGTCATACTCGACAACTATCCTGAAGGTGCTGTCGAAGAACTCGACGCCGTGAATAACCCTGAGGACCTCTCAGCCGGAACAAGAAAGGTTCCCTTCTCGAGGACGTTGTACATTGAGCAGGATGATTTCAGGGAGGACCCACCGAAACAGTTCTACCGCCTCGCGCCCGGCCGGGAAGTCCGGCTGCGCTATGGATACATCATCAAATGTGTGAGCGCAACAAAGGATCCCCAGACCGGTGCGGTCGCCGAACTGCATTGCACCTATGACCCTGAGACGAGAAGCGGATCGGCGCAAGAGCAACGGAAAGTGAAAGCCACCATTCACTGGGTATCGGCACCACATGCAGCCCCGGCAACCATCCGTCTCTATCATCCGCTTCTTCTCGCCGACCAGTCCAAACTTTCGGCTGAACAGGACTGGACACGGTCGTTAAACCCCCAATCGTTGGAACTCCTCACCGGCTGCCTGGTTGAGCCAAGCCTTCGCTCAACCGCGCCCGGTTCTCGCTTTCAATTCGAGCGGCAGGGGTACTTTTGTGTCGATCCCGACTCATCACCCGAGGCTCTTCTCTTCAACCGAACCGTGTCTCTCAAAGATGCCTGGGCCAAGGTTGAGAAAGCTCAGCATAGATCCCAGCGCTGATATGAACCGGCGTTCAGCGAATGTACTTCATATAGGTTCAGACGTTACACTGCACTCATGATCTGTCCTCTATGCCAGCAACCTACGACTTGGGATGCAAATCCCTGGCGTCCCTTCTGTTCCGAGCGTTGTCAAATCACGGATCTAGGAACGTGGGCCTCTGAACAATACCGTATCCCAGGGCCACTGCTCACAACTGAGATGATCACTCCTGAATCCGACGAGCATCTGGACGAAGGCCACGCGAAAAGTTAAGGACGACAAGGGGAAGCGAGGGGGCCATGTTCCCTCGCCAAGCCGCATCTCACACGCTCGACGGTGATCGAACATCGCTGTTTATGACAGAGCCGCTCTCTTCCCTATTGGCAAGCTGAAGCGAACTTGCTAAGGTCACAGTTTCAACTCACCCTCGGAGGACAATATTTTATGCTCGCGACTAAAGGCTATGCGGCGATGGCAGCCAAAGAGAGATTGCAACCGTTTTCCTTCGAACGGCGCGAAGTCGGTCCACACGACGTCATGATTACGATTTCGCATTGCGGCATCTGTCACTCAGATATACACCAGACCCGTAACGAGTGGGGCATTTCCCTGTTCCCGATGGTACCCGGCCATGAGATTGTCGGAACCGTGGCACAAGTCGGCACGGCGGTGACCTCCTTCAAGGCTGGTGATCGAGCCGGTGTCGGTTGCTTTGTCGATTCCTGTCGGACTTGTACGGCTTGCCGCGAAGGCTTGGAACAATATTGCGACGGCGGCACACTGTGGACGTACAGCGGGCAAGATAAAGCAGGGCGGATCACTCAGGGCGGCTATTCGACTCAGATCGTGGTGGACGAGAACTATGTCCTCCGGATTCCCTCGACGCTCTCACCGGCGGGAGCGGCCCCGCTGCTCTGTGCAGGGATTACGACCTACTCTCCCCTGCGTCAGTGGGGAGTGGGTCGTTATCACAAACTAGCCGTCCTCGGGCTGGGTGGTCTCGGCCACATGGCGGTGAAGATCGCCAAAGCGATGGGAACCGAGGTTACGGTGTTGAGCACATCCGAGAATAAACGGGAGGACGCCAAGCGGCTAGGCGCGGCGAACTTTGCCGTGACATCAAACCCTCAGACCTTTACCAAGTTCCAAGGATACTTTCATTATATCCTCGACACGGTCTCCGCACCACACGATTACAACGCCTATCTGAACCTCCTCAAGACGGACGGCACCATGATCCTCGTGGGCGCACCCGAGACGCCGACTCCCGTTCAGGCGTTCTCACTCATTTTTAAGCGACGGCGCCTCACCGGCTCTCTCATTGGCGGGATCAAAGAAACGCAAAAAATGCTCGACTTCTGCGCACAGCATCAGATCGAGTCGGACATCGAACTGATCCCCATTCAGCAGGTCAATGAAGCCTATGAACGGGTCATGCGAGGCGATGTGAAGTTCCGATTCGTGATCGACATGAGCACGCTGGCGTAACCCCTGTATAGTTCTGGCGCCATCATTTCTTCGCGTGATTCGCCATGCGCATTCGTGAAGCGAATGCCAAGGCTCGACTTCAGATTTTTTTCGGAAGCTAACAGCAGACGACTGATCGTAGTTTCAGACCGTTGAATTCTCCCGACCAATCACCTACAGTAGCGCCGATTGGAGCTCCTGCTATGGATCAAGAATCCCTGGCGCAAATCAAACAAATTGTCACCGGAGCCACTGAAGTCCTCGAAGGCCGGCTTCGCCATGAAATTCAACAGACCGAGGGCCGGCTTCACCACCAAATTCACCAGACCGAAGACCGGCTTCGAGAGGAAATCGAGGACGTCAAACGGCATACCGGCGTCCTGGTTGAACATCTGGAACATAAGATCTCGCTTCTCGTTGAAGGACAACAGGCCGCTCGACAGTACATGGAAGATTTCCGATCAGAAACGCAAAGTGAAACCAAAGAAACCCGGGCTCTTCTGCGCTTGTCCTATCAACAACTCCATCAGCGGGTGGAGAATTTGGAGCAACGAGTTCTCGCCATCGAGCATCGCCTGGGTCTCACAGTCTCACGATTTTCTCATGCTCTCAGCCGCTCAGCCTTTCTTGGCTATGTTTTGGCGTGACAATGTGGGCTAACAGTTATTGCAAGCGAGGAAATGGCTGGGGGACTAGGAATCGAACCTAGGTAGCCGGCTCCAAAGGCCGGCGTCCTACCGCTAGACGATCCCCCAGCGCGGTACGGAAATGAACCACTGACGGTAAGGCTAAGAAAGATAATTGGCTGGGGGACTAGGAATCGAACCTAGGTAGTCAGATCCAGAGACTGACGTCCTACCGCTAGACGATCCCCCAACCGGGATTCACAGTAATATATCAATCGCAATTCCGTCAAGATCGACGCGGGCTTGGCGGAGAACCCTTCATCCCATGGAGGCACGCTCAAGCCCTTTTTGGAGGCGAAATAAGGTCCGGTCACGACCCAACACTTCCATCACCTCAAAAAGTCCTGGACTTGCCGTTCGCCCGGTCAAAGCAACGCGGACCGGCTGAGCGAGCTGACCCATCTTCATATTCTCTTCCTCAACCAATTGCTTGAAGCTATTCTCCCATTCCGCCTTGGAAAACACCGAGAAGTTTTCAAACCGCGTACTCAGTTTGCTCAGGACCGGTACGATGGCCGGCGTCAGAAACTTTTTCACCGCTTCTTCATCGAATGTAACCGTCTGCCCAAAATACGGCTTCACCCACTCCACCATTTCGACCAACGTTTTTGCCCGTTCCTTCACCAACACTACCAGCTGTGTGAGCCATTCGTCCGAAACGGCCGCGATTTCTTTTTTTAAGCCCGCTTGTTCCAAGAATGGCACGAGCGCTTGGGCGACTTGACGCGGGGGACTGGTTTTGACGTATTCGGCATTCATCCAGAGCAACTTGTCGGGATTAAAAACTGCCGCCGACTTCTGCACGTGATCCCATGAAAATTTGTCGATCAACTCCTGCCGGGAAAAGAGTTCTTGATCTCCGTGAGACCAGCCGAGGCGAACCAGGTAATTGACCATGGCATCGGGCAAATAACCCATGTCTTTATAAGCCATAATTGAAGTGGCACCATGGCGCTTAGAGAGCCGCGTCTTGTCCGCCCCTAGGATCATCGGTAGATGCCCGAACCGCGGGACGGCAAACCCCAAGGCCTCGAAAATTGGAATCTGGCGCGGCGTATTCGTGAGATGGTCATCTCCCCGCACTACGTGTGTAATGCCCATCAAGGCGTCATCGACCACGACTGAAAAGTTGTAGGTCGGATATCCGTTGGACCTGAGAATGATCAAATCGTCCACAACGGTGTTATCGAAGACGACCTTTCCCTTGATGAGGTCATCGATTATCGTCTGGCCCTCGCGCGGGGCCTTGAATCGAAGTGCGGCATCTCTCGGCGGGTTAGTGATTCCCAAATTGCGGCAGCGACCGTCATAGCGAGGGGAGAGTCCTTTGGCTTCCGCTTCTTTTCTCCGAGCCTCCAACGCTTCGGCCTTACATACACACCAGTAGGCATGCTCCGCCTCGAACAACCTCATGCCATGGCTGCGATAGAGATCCATCCGTTCCGTTTGGCGAAACGGCCCCTCGTCCCAATCAAGACCGACCCAATTCATGCCATCGATGATGGCTTGAATCGATTCATCCGTCGAGCGACTTTGATCGGTATCCTCAATGCGGAGGATAAACACACCCTGTTGTTGGCGAGCGAAGAGCCAATTGAACAGAGCTGTGCGCACTCCTCCTATGTGAAGAAATCCCGTCGGACTTGGGGCAAACCGGACTCGAACTTGGCTCATGAGGGTGTCGCCCCTTCTTCATACACAACCGACCGAACATCTATACCATGCTGTGAAAATCCTTGTACATCGCCCGGCCACTTCCATCTCCTGACGGCTTCTGCTATGACGGTGCCGCGAGTCGATCATGGCGGAGATCACGCAACCTGCCACAGTACTTGCGGTCACCGATCTCACGCCCCGCGTCCGCCAACTCGTCGTCAAGCCCAAGACTAGCAAGATTCCTTTTCAAGCGGGGCAGTGGGTCTCTCTCAAACTGCCGGTGGGACCAAAGCAGCCGCTCAACCGCGCATATTCCATGGCCGATCCTTCGTCCCCGTATGGGGAACTCACGCTGATATTTGATCGCGTCCCCCAAGGATTGGGTTCCAATTATCTCTATGAGCTGAGATCTGGAGATGAAGTTCCGTTGTCGGGCCCTTACGGAAATTTCATCCTGCCTCAACCACTGGATCGAGAGCTGCTGCTGATTGGACGCTACACCGGTCTTGTCCCAATGCGATGCCTTCTTAAACAGATGTTTTTTTTGAAAATCCAAACTCCCGTTTTATTGATTGCCGTAGCGCCCCAAGAGGATGAGGTCCTGTTTCATCCAGAATGGCTCACCATGGCCATGCAACATCCCTCTTTCCGTTATCTTCCGCTGGTCGCTCGAAACGGAGAGTCGGAAGCCGTGGGAAAAACCTTGTCCATGCTCACGCCGCTGGTCCAAGGACAGTCAAAAGTGATTCCGATGATCTGTGGGACCAAAGCGTTCGTCCGGCCCCTGCGTGCATATTTGATGGAGAGAGGGTACGATCGAAAAGAGGTGAAGATAGAGACGTACGATTAGAGAGAGTTATCGTGAATCGTAACCGTTAACCGCGAGACCCTCATTCTTGCGTTTAACCAATAACGTTTAACGAACAACGCGTATGAATCAATGCCCCTCCCGCACGAGATTTTTATTGACGGCCGGAATTTCGACGACGATATCCTTGGTTCCGTTCGGCACACACTGACACCCCAGACGAGACTGTAATGTCGTCATGGGGGCTTCGTCCAACTGATCATACTCATCGTCGGTTCCCTCATTGCAAGTTTCCAATCCCTGTTTCACGATAACGTGACAGGTCGAACAAGCAACCACACCACCACAGACATGCTCCAAATCCACTCCGTGACCCATTGCAATATCTAAAATGCTTCCCGGCAGGCCAGTAACACCGTAGGGAATCTTTGTAGGATCGACTGAGACTGCGGTCGAACTCCCATTCGGCTGAATAAATGTCACGGTATAGGAGACTTTGGGAAGCTCATAATCGGTCTTTTCAATATACGGGTTTGTCCCGCCCATGTGCCTGTTCCTTTCTGAGATAGCGCTGGACTCTGACTGTGTATTGACACCAATGAAACCTGCGTGCTACGCTTAATCCGACCGGATAGATCGGAGATCATTATAGTCTCCGATCAAACAGATCGGCAATAGGAATGTTGAAGATTTCAAAAAAGGCCGATTATGCGCTCATGGCACTGCAGCACATTGCTTCGGTCCAGTTCGGTGATGTGACTCCTGGCCGCGTGGTGAATACGAAAGAGATCGCAGAAGAATACAACATTCCCTTGGAATTGTTGGCGAAGGTCCTTCAGGTTCTCTCAAAGAACGGCCTCATCGAAAGCCATAATGGTCCCAAAGGAGGGTATCTCCTGGCACGAAGTGCAAGGCAGATTACGATTGCGCAAATTATCGAAAGCATCGAAGGCCCGCTTGCCATCACCGACTGCTCACACGAAAAAGATGGCGAATTCTGTATGCAGCTTGAACACTGTAACATCCGCACGCCGCTACTGAAAATCCAAGACAGCATCTATCAGTTACTGAATAACATGACGTTGGGAGACATGATGGGCGGCACACCGCTCATCACGATTCAGTCTCCCTCGGCACAAGGAGTAGAACGATGAAGCTTCCCATTTTCCTCGATAACCATTCCACCACTCCCATGGACCCGCGAGTTCTGGAGGCCATGCTGCCCTATTTCGTGGAAAAGTTCGGTAATGCCGCCAGTCGTAGTCATGCCTTTGGCTGGGCCGCAGAAGAAGCGGTGGAACAAGCCCGCAAACAGATTGCGAAGCTCATCAAGGCCGACTCAAAAGAAATCGTCTTCACCAGCGGCGCCACTGAATCGGACAATTTGGCGTTGAAGGGCGCCTTGGAGATGTACAAGGAGAAAGGCACCCACATCATCACGGCAACCACGGAACATCGGGCCGTGCTTGATACGGCCAAGTCTCTTGAAGCCAAAGGGCTGGCAACCGTGACCTATCTGCCGGTCGACAAGTTCGGCATGGTGAATCCACAGGACGTGCAAAATGCCATCACCGACAAGACGATCTTGATCTCGGTCATGCTGGCCAACAATGAAATCGGCACGATCAATCCCATCCAGGAAATCGGTAAGATCGCGAAAGCGAAAGGGGTGCTGTTCCATTGCGATGCCACCCAGGGTGTCGGGAAAATACCGGTCGATGTCCAGGCCATGGGCATCGATCTCATGTCGTTCTCAGCCCACAAAATCTACGGACCCAAGGGAGTCGGAGCGCTCTACGTCAGGAAGCGGAATCCCCGCGTACGAATCGCGGCGCAGATGGACGGAGGGGGTCATGAACGTGGCATGCGGTCCGGCACCTTACCGGTACCATTAATCGTCGGATTCGGAAAAGCCTGTGAAATTTGCGAGCAGGAAATGACAGTGGAGACAGCACGGCTGACTAAGATGCGCGACCGTCTCCAGACAGACATCATGGCGGCTCTCGAAGAAAGTTATCTGAACGGCCATCCGACGAACCGTTTGCCGGGCAACCTCAATATTTCGTTCGCCTACGTCGAAGGTGAATCACTGCTCATGGGCATGAAGGATATTGCGCTCTCGTCCGGTTCGGCCTGCACATCAGCCACCCTGGAACCTTCATATGTATTGCGCGCACTCGGCGTCGGAACCGAGCTCGCTCACTCCTCGATCCGTTTCGGTTTGGGTCGTTTCAACACCGATGACGAGATTGACTATACGATCAAGAAGGTTATTGAGGTGGTGACTAAGTTGCGCGAAATGTCCCCGCTCTATGAAATGGCGAAAGAGGGCGTGGACCTGAAATCCGTTCAGTGGGCGGCACACTAACTGAGATACAACGTATAGTCGGAGGACATCATGGCATACAGCGATAAGGTCGTCGATCACTTCAACAATCCCCGTAATATGGGAAGCTTTAAGAAGGACGAGGAAGGCATAGGTACCGGGATGGTGGGTGCCCCGGAGTGCGGCGACGTGATGAAGCTGCAGATCAAGGTGCAGGACGATACGATCGTCGATGCTAGGTTCAAGACCTTCGGGTGCGGGTCCGCGATCGCCAGTTCCAGCCTGGCCACCGAATGGCTCAAGGGGAAGACGATCGAGGAAGCTCAGAAAATAAAGAATACGGATATTGTGCAAGAACTGAATCTTCCACCGGTGAAAATTCATTGCTCGGTCCTCGCGGAAGATGCCATTAAAGCCGCATTGGCCGATTATCAGCAGAAGGCTGATGCGCAGCCGATCGACACGAAGTAACGGTCACGAAGGGAGCGTCACAATGGACACGACAAATATCGAGACGCAGGCTCCGATCATCTCGCTCACCGACGCAGCCTTGAAGGAAGTTAAGCGACTGATCAATGTCCAAGGAATCGAAGGAGGCGGACTCCGCCTCGGGGTGAAGGGAGGAGGCTGTTCGGGCCTCAGCTACACGATTAATTTCGATGAGAAGATCGGACAGTACGATCAAGTCTATGAGATCGATGGTATCAGAGTGATCGTCGATGCGAAGAGCGCCATTTATCTCCAAGGAACCCAATTGGACTACCAAAAGGACCTCATGGGCGGAAACTTCAAGTTTCTCAACCCGAACGCCAACAAGACCTGCGGCTGCGGAGAATCATTCTCAGCCTGATTAAGATGCGAGCAGGAGAAGCCGACCGGGCATGGCACGGTGCCCATGCCCGTTTTTGCTCATGGCTAACGATCAATCATCAATTTCTTCAGATCCCCGTCGCCAGCTGCAGATGGCCCGTAGCATGTGCTGGCATTGTCAGTCGGAAGTGACGGGGGAATACTTCTGTGAGCGTTGCGTGAAGGTCCAGCCGGTTTCAAAAGAAACCGACTATTTCACTTGTCTTGGGTTTCCACGGCGCCTCACGCTCGACCCAAAGAAATTGGAGGCCAAGTTCTACGAGCTGAGCCGGACATTTCATCCTGACTTTTATCAAACCAAGAGCCAGGCCGAACAGACCATCAGCCTCAGCAATGCCGCTGTTCTCAATACTGCCTATCGCACACTCCGGGATCCCATTCAGCGAGCGGAATACCTATTGGCTCTGGAGACCGGGTCGGTCAAAGACATTAGAACTTCCCCGCCGGCCGATCTCTTCGAAGAAATTCTGGAGCTTCAAGATACCCTGGAAGAATACCGGGCATCGGATCGTGGTTCGGATCAGGGCCACCGGCTCCGCGTTACTCTGCAGACTGAACAGGAGGCGTTGGAGCGACGCAAGGAAGAGATGGAATCCAAACTTCGGCAGTTGTTTGCCGACTGGGATAAGCTACAAGATACCGGAGAAGCCACGAGCCCGGCGAGGGCGGAACGGGACAGAATCCTGAAGCAAATGCGCGATCTCCTGTCGCATCGGACATATATCAATAATATTGTCAATGACTTGACTGCAACAATCGCCTGAAAACCTTTTCAGCATTTTTGACATGGCACGTATAGTCGGCATCGATCTCGGCACAACCAATTCGCTGGTGGCGTACATGAAGGACGGGCAGCCCTGTATTGTCCCGGACCGCAACGGTCGGACGATGGTCCCGTCGGTCGTGGCCTTGACGGACAACGGACTGATTGTCGGAGATTCGGCGAAAGAGCATTTAACACGAAATCCCGAGCGTACCGTCTATTCCGTGAAGCGTTTCATGGGCAAGGGGTTAGCCGATGTCGAGAACGAGCTCGCCTATTTTCCGTACCACCTCACTGAAACCGGCGGCGTCATTCGGATCCGACTGGGCCAAAAGAGTTACTCGCCGCCGCAGATCTCCGCCATGATCCTCAAGGAATTGAGGTTACGCGCGGAGGCATATCTCAGCGAAAGCATCACGAAGGCCGTCATTACCGTTCCTGCTTACTTCAATGACAGCCAGCGACAGGCCACCAAAGATGCCGGTCTCATTGCCGGGTTGGAAGTCTTGCGGATCATCAATGAGCCGACCGCCGCCTCTCTGGCTTACGGACTTCAGAAAAACACGCAAGGCACGATCGCCGTGTATGATTTCGGGGGCGGCACGTTCGATATATCGATACTGAAATTGAAAGACGGTATCTTTGAAGTGCTCGCGACTCATGGAGATACACATCTTGGCGGAGACGATGTCGATCGTTTGTTGGTTGATCTCTTTATAGGAGAAATCCGAGAGCGCGAAGGAATCGACCTAAGCGGCTATCCCGACCACATACAGGCCGTCCGGCTGGAAGCTGAACGTGCAAAGATACGCCTTTCGGACGATCTCAAGACCGAGATCGCCGTCGAGCTACCGGAGAACAAAGGACGCTTTACCAGAGAGCTGACGCGTGATCAGCTTGAATCGCTGGCGAGGAGTGTGATTGAACGCACTTTGGTTCCTTGTCGTATGGCGTTAAAGGACGCCGGACTCAACCCGAAAGACATTGATGAAGTGGTCTTGGTGGGCGGCTCCACTCGCATGCCGTTGGTTCGGCAGCTCGTGGAAGCGCTGTTCGGGAAATCTCCGCATTGCCACCTGAATCCGGATGAAGTCGTCGCACTGGGGGCGGCTGTTCAAGCCGATATTCTCGGCGGCGGGACGACAGATATGCTGTTGCTCGATGTGACGCCCCTATCTCTCGGCATCGAAACGATGGGCGGCGTCATGAGCAGTCTGATCCGCCGGAATACGACCATCCCGGCGAGCTCCAAGGAAATGTTCACGACCTATGTCGACGGTCAGACCGGAGTAGACATTCATATCCTGCAAGGCGAGCGCGAACTCGTCAAAGACAACCGGAGCTTGGCACGATTTCGCCTCAAGGTTCCTCCTCTCCCGGCCGGCGTACCGCGCATTGAGGTAACCTTCTTGATCGATGCCAACGGAATCTTGAATGTCACGGCGACGGACATGCGGACGGGCCAAAGTCAATCGATCGAGGTCAAACCTTCCTACGGATTGTCCGACATCGAAGTGGAGAAAATGATCGAGGACTCGTTCAAGTTTGCCGCGGATGATATCAACGCACGGAAGCTGATCGAAGCTCGCTTAGATGCCGAAGCCTTAATCAAGACGACCGATAAATCATTGGCGGAAGCGGGACATCTGGTGGCACCTGAGGAAGCCGATGCTATCCGCACTGCATTGTCGCAATTGTCCACCACAAAGGACGGAACAGATCCCCGTGCCATCCGGGCACGTATGCTGGAACTCGAACAGGCCGCCAAGCATTTGAACGTCGTAATGCTGGAAGATTCCCTCAAAAAGGGTCTGAGAGGGAAAAAAGTTTCTGAAGTAACGTGAAGCGCATCTCGTGAAGCGTATTTCGTATCGCGCTTCACGTTTCACGAGCGACGAGATACGAGGGGAAAAATGGACCTGAAGTGGCAAGATACCGAAGAAATCGCCATCCGGTTGGTAGAGGAACATCCTGAGACCGATCCGCTTACCATGCGCTTTACCGACATGCATGCGTGGGTCGTCGCTCTGCCGGAGTTTAAGGACGACCCTAAGAAATCGAACGAGAAAATCCTGGAGGCGATTCAGATGGCTTGGCACGAGGAGTATCAAGATTCGAAATCATAATCACGGCGCTACAAGTTTCCGTCTCCAGCCGGCTGTCCCTCGGGAATCTGATCGAGCTTATAAAAATCCGTTGGATCCGGTCGACGCTGCGCTTTCTGAGTAGGCTCACTCCCCTTTGCAAAGAGTTCAACCGTTCCTTTTTCCGCTTCTCCTTCTTGCTCTGATTCCAAAAGTCCGGTGGCGGCATCGACTTTCACAAAGGTCACCCCGTCGGGAATCTCAAACGGGACGACAGGAAGCTGCTTCAGCGCCTCTTTCATGAACGCGGTCCAAATCGGTAAGGCTGAACGGGCTCCCGTCTCGCTCTCTCCGAGGGAGCGGCGATCGTCAAAGCCGACATAGACGCCGGCGACCAGATTCGGTGTTCCACCGATAAACCAGGCATTGATGTAGTCGTTCGTCGTACCGGTTTTCCCGGCAATCGGGCGCCCCAGCACCTTCGCCGCTTGCCCGGTTCCCCTCTGCACGACATCCTCCATCATGTTGACAATCAAATAGGCGGTTTCTTTGGCGATGACTTCATGAGGCTCGGACTCGGTCACTTCCAGCACCTTACCCATGTTATCTTTGACCGATTTGACCGCAAAGGGTTCCACTCGACTTCCCTGATTCAAAAATACGCCATACACCGACGTCAATTCCATCAAGCCTACGGAAGATGTGCCGAGTCCCAAGGACAGATCGGCAGGGAGCGGGCTCGTGACCCCGACAGTACGCGAGAACTCGATCACGTTTTTCACACCGACCTTGTCCAACAATCGAACCGTCGCAAGATTATGTGACTGAGCCAGCGCATCCCGGAGACTCACCATGCCGTGAAACTTGCGGCCGTAATTTTCCGGCTTCCAAATCTTATCGTCCTCTTCCTGCTCATAGACGACCGGGGCATCGAGGATCTGTGTGGCAGGGCTCAACCCTTGACTCATCGCGGTCGCATAAATGAGCGGCTTGAACGCAGACCCCGGTTGCCGGTGAGCCTGCACCGCACGGTTGTATTCACTGCGGGAGAAATCATATCCACCCACCATCGCGCGAATCGCACCCCCTTTAGGATCGATCGCGATCAATCCTCCTTCGACGATCGGCGTCTGCTCCAGTGTGAGTTGCACTCCATCTTTGGTGAGCTTCTTCACGCCGATTTCGATGACATCCCCAGGTTTCAACAGTGATTTGAGATTCGGGTTCACGATGAAGTCCACCGCGGGATCCGGCCCTTTGAGTATCCGCTTGGCCCATGCCATGTCGTCAAACGCCAGCTTCGCGGTAAATGCGCCGACTTGGACCACATAATGATCCTTTGCCACCCTTAAGACGACCCCTTCACCGAGATAGCCGGGTTTGAGCAGCTGATCCGCCTGGGCCAGGCCCACGGGCTGAACGGCCGCCAAATCGACTGTTCGCCGAGGCCCTCGCCAGCCTTCCCGCTTGTCGAGCTCGCGAACCCCGTTCAAGAACGCTGACTCAGCGGCTTTTTGCATCTCCAAATTCAAGGTCGTGTAAATTTGGAGACCGCCCTTGTACACCATGGACTCTCCGTACTTCGCCACAAGCAGTTGACGGACGTATTCGACGAAGTATGGCGCAAGGTGTTCGCTTCCAGGCCGATGGAAATTCAATTTTTCGCGAGCGGCCGCGTCCCGTTCCGCTGCTGTAATAAACCCAACCTCCTCCATTCGCGCGAGAACATGCTCTTGGCGCTTCTTCGCCAATTCATAGGCGGTGAAAGGAGAAAACCGGCTGGGCGACTTCGGCAGACCGGCTAAAAACGCGGATTCGGCCAGAGTCAGCGCTCGGACGTCTTTTCCGAAATAGGAATGAGCCGCTGAGCCCACGCCGTAGGCCCCCTGCCCGAAGTAGATTTGGTTCAGGTAGGTTTCGAGAATCTGTTCTTTGCCCGACACAGCCTCCATCTTGTAGGCCAAGATGAGCTCACGAATCTTCCGCTCATAGGACCGCTCGGACGAGAGAAAGAGCGAACGAGCCAATTGTTGTGTGATCGTGCTGGCGCCTTCGACCTTCCGCCCTCCGTGCCGAATGTTCGTCCAAGCCGCGCGCAGCATCCCGATATAGTCCAACCCCGGGTGTTCGAAAAATCGCGCGTCTTCCGTCGCGATGACGGCCTGTGTCAGCGTTTTGGGAATTTCAGGAAGCGGCGTCAAGATACGGCGTTCGATGAAGAATTGGCCGATGGGCTGACGATCATCCGAATAGACGGTGGTGACGAGACTGGGTTGGTAGTTTTGGAGCAGGTCGAGAGAGGGAAGATCCTGCGCAAAATGCCACACGACCCCCACGGCCGTCGTGGCTCCGACGATGGTGACCGCCACGGCACTGATGAATGCGATCTGCCATGAGCGCAGGCGACGGCGTGGCCGTTCCTGAATCTCGATGAACCGTTCATCGCCTGGCATGAGAATTCTCTCCCGAGGAAATCCGATAGGCGAGCTGGAAAACCTTACAATGCGTCTTCTCAAAACTCAAGCTTCCACCGCGAATGTCACCCGAATGATCGCTTGTGAGACGATCGACGCTCATGTATAATTTTATCGACGCCTCGATAGCGGGGCGTCTTTTTTTTGCCGCTCACGGGAACAACTCAACTATGACCATGATACGTGCCCCTCATGACCGCCGAAGCGATATCCGCAACATCGCCATCATCGCCCATGTCGACCACGGCAAGACGACGTTAGTCGATGCCCTGCTTCGCCAAACCCATGTCCATCGCAAGATCGACGACATGGGCGAACGCATTTTGGATTCGATGGATCAGGAGCGAGAACGCGGGATCACGATCCGAGCCAAGAATGCGAGCGTCATCTACAACAGTGTGAAGATCAATATTGTCGATACGCCAGGTCATGCTGATTTCGGCGGTGAAGTGGAACGTACCTTGAGAATGGTGGACGGCGTACTGCTGCTGATTGACGCCAAGGAAGGCCCGATGCCGCAAACGACCTTCGTGTTGCGCAAGGCTCTTTCGCTGGGTCACAAGGCCATCGTGGTGATTAATAAAATCGATCGACCGGACGCCGTGATCGACGATGTCGTCAACCGTACGTTCGATCTCTTCGTCCATCTGGGAGCCACCGACGAACAACTCGACTTCCCCATTGTCTACACCTCGGCGATCAAGGGCACCGCCACACTCGATGTCAATAAACCCGGCGTTGAAATCGCGCCGTTGCTCGACGTCGTTCTGGATAAAATTCCCGCCCCTGCCATTCACGCCGAGGCTCCGCTTCAGATACTGGTATTGGCCCTGGCCCAGGATGCCTACAAAGGCAAGCTGGGTATCGGCAAGATCCAATCGGGATCGATCTCCCGGCGACAAAGCGTCGTAGTGCTCGGTAAGAATGGGGCTCAGACCACAGGCAAGGTCTCGGACTTGGCGGTCTATTCCGGCCTCGAACGAACGGATACGGAGCGGGCGGAAGCCGGGGAAATTGTCGCAGTGGCGGGGCTCGATGAGGTGAGTATCGGCGATACCATCGCCGATGCCGAGCGTCCGGTCGCTCTTCCGCGCGTCTCGATCGACGAGCCGACCGTTCAGATGACCTTTTCAGTGAACAACAGCCCCTTTGCCGGGCGAGAAGGCAAGTTCCTGACGTCACGCCATTTACGTGAGCGCCTGTTCAAGGAATTGGAAACCAACGTGTCGCTTCGCGTCAATGAGACAGACAGCGCCGACCGCTTCCTCGTGGCGGGCCGAGGCGAGCTCCATCTCGCGGTGTTGATCGAACAGATGCGGCGGGAAGGGTATGAGCTACAAGTTTCGCAACCGGAAGTCATTCTTCACCGTGAAGGCGGCGCCGTCATGGAGCCCTACGAGGAGTTGACTATTCAGGTGCCGGAAACCTATCAGGGCACGGTCATCGAAGAGGTCGGTAAACGTCGCGGCGAAATGCGGCACATGCGCCTCATTCACTCCGATGTCGGCACCAGCGAGATGCATTTGGAATACCACATTCCAACCCGAGGGATTATGGGGTTGAAGAACATGCTCCTGGCGAAGACCCGTGGGACCGTCATTCTGCACCATGTCTTTTCGGCCTACGAATCGGCGGAAGAGCGGGACCTAATCGTCGCCCCGCATGGCTCGCTTGTCGCCTACGAAGACGGTGTCAGTACGGGTTATGCCATCTTTATGACCCAGGAACGCGGGACCATGTTCATCGGGCCCGGCATCGAAGTCTACCGAGGGATGGTCGTGGGCCAGAACAGCCGAGATGAGGACCTCGATGTGAATGTGTGCAAAGAGAAGCATCTCACCAACATGCGGGCCTCCGGTTCAGATGAAGCCTTGGTACTCACGCCTCCGCGTGAAATGACGCTGGAATTCGCTTTGGAATACATCGGGGCCGATGAGTTGGTCGAGGTGACCCCGCAGAACCTGCGACTCCGGAAGCGGCTGCTGAACCCAGAAGACCGCCGCAAAGCCAGGAAGGCGGGGAAATGAAATGTCGTTCGTGAAGCGTGAAGCGTCGTTTGTTTGCGAGATACACTCCACGAGGAACGAGATTTGAGATGAGAATCCGCAAGAAATCGCCCAGGCCCTCCGCCAAGCGGCCCCCGCTTTATTTCATCGGCTATCGCGGCACAGCCCCTTCCAGCGATGAGCTGAAACTGCTGTATGAGCGTGAGTATGGCGCTCCATTGGCCATCCGACATGAAGAGAGTTCGGCCGAATCCTGGCAGGCGACGCATGGTCCTTGGTCGGCTCATGTCGTGATGCCGCTGCCGAAGAGCCATGTTACCGACATCATGAAGCAGTTGGCTTGGGAGCATGACCTCATGGGTGCCGTCGCACCGTCCATGGCCTCTCATCGCGACATGCCCGATACCGTTCTACTCGCAGCGCGCCTGGCTCGTTGTCTGACTCTGTTGTCTCAAGGCACGGCGTATGACGTCATTACCCAAGCGTACGTCAATCCCTCGGATTGGCAGCCTCGTACGCTCGCAAGTTTCCTTTTAGATGATCACGTGTCGATCGTCCATGACGACACCTCCCAACCGGACCGGGTGTGGTCCTACTCACTAGGACTCAGCAAGTTCGGGCTGGACGAGGTTGAAGTGTTTATGGCCAAAGGACTTTCCGACGGTACAGCTAAGGAAGTATTGATGGAGTCGGCCGGCGAATTGCTGCGGGTGGGACATCCACCGAAAGTCGGAACCGCGCTCGACCTTCCTCAGCTGAGTCGTACGATTCGCGTCAGGAATTATCGGACCGCCGCACCAGCCGGCCGAATGTTGGGTTTCCGAGAACTTCAAACCTCGTGAGTCCGTCGAGAACCGAACAGGCTGAGGTCAAGGCTAAAGCTGAGTGGAGACTTGATTCGCTTACCCTTAACCTCAACCTGGGCCTTCATGAAGTCGGCGGACTTTTTCAACAGCCCGTTAGGCCTGTCGGACCGTTGACATCCCCTTAAACCACAGGTTACAAAGTTTATCGTTCATGGTGGGGTCCTGCCAATCCGAGACCTCGTACAGCAATCACCCATACAGATCTAATAGAAGGAGGTTTGTAATGAGCGACGTAGCACCGGAAATCAAGGTGGGCGATACAGCACCGGACTTCAATCTCAAAGATCAAGACCAGAAGGACGTGAAGTTGAGCGACTACAAAGGCAAGAAAAACGTCGTGCTCTGCTTCTACCCTCTCGATTGGAGCCCGGTCTGCCAGGGTGAGAACAAGTGTCTGACCGACGATTTCCCCAAGTTCCAGTCCGCCAATGCGGAATTGTTCGGCATCAGCTGCGACAGCTTCTTCTCTCACAAAGCCTGGGCGGATTCCTTGGACCTGAAACACCGCCTGTTGTCCGACGTGCATCGGACGACGGCCAAGTCGTATGGCCTCTACTTTGAACCGTTGAACTGTTCCAAGCGTGCGACGGTGATCGTCGATAAGAACGGCAAGGTCTCCTACGTAAAGGTACAGGAAATCAAGACGGCGCGAGAGGACAAGGAGATCCTTGATGCGCTCTCCAAATTAAACTAAGCAGTGCTGAGCGTTGAGTGCTGAGTTGGGAGAGTCGTCCTCAAACTCAGCACTTAGCACTCAGGACTCGACACTCTGTATGAGCACCGTCCTTGACGTCAGCGACGCCAATTACAAAGAATTCACCGACAGCGCCGGTGCGGTCGTCGCTTATGGCCTTGCCGCCTGCGAGCCCTGTAAGGTTTACGATCCCATTCTTGAAGCGACGGCTGCGAAATTTCCCGAGATCAAAATCGGTAAGGCCAAGATGCATGTGCCCGGCCGCTGTCGTGAGATCAAGAAAGCCCACACGTTTGAGACATACCCCACCACTCATTTCTTTGCGCATGGTACATTACTGCTCACGCGTGAAGGAGTCGTCGAGCCGGCCGAACTCGCCGCACTCATTTCAGACCACCTGCTCAAGTAGCGTCCATGCAGACTGAGTAGTTGAATCGGGAGAAACCTTTCCACCGCAGCCGGATCACTGGAAGCGTTGAAGGGCAGTGAGGAGGCAACCTGAGCATGAACAATATGATTGCGGCTCTCGTAATCGGTGTCATCCTGGGTGTTTCATTCCCGGCTCATGCCCATACCGACGAATATTTCGAATCCGTTGAGGCTCCGCACGGCGGGCAATTGCGCATGACCGGTCCGTTTCATATGGAATTGGTCGCCAAGAATGGAGACCTCACTGTGTATGTCACGGACCATGCAGACAATGCCATCAGCGTGGACGGCGGCCTAGCCAAAGCCAACATCGAGAATGGCTCAACCTGGACGCAGGTGAACATGCACCCGGTCGGCGACAATATTCTCAGAGGCTCCGGCACCTTTTCGCTGACGCCAAATACCGTCGTAGTCGTTTTCATAAAACTGCCGGATCAAGACGGCTATGCCGCGCGCTTCATGCCGCTGAAACCCAAGAGCGAACAGGGAGAGAAAGCTCCATCCCATGCGCATGATGCCGGCCCGCACCACCATCACCATCCACCGAAGCATTGATGGGAAGAACCGATCATGAAACATCTGCTGAGGAACTTAGGTTTGTGCGCAACGCTGCTCGCGACGGTGCCGGTTGAAGCGCACACGGCGAAACAGTCTGATCCCGTGAAGGCCTTCCACGGCGGGCAATCGCTTGCCGCAGGGCCATACCATTTAGAGCTGGTCGCCAAGGACGGAGAACTGGTGCTGTATGTAACGGATCATTCCGACAAGGCCATTCCCACTGATGGGGCCAAAGCCAAGGCCACCATCCAACATGGGTATGAGAAGGCCAAAATCCAGGTGGAGTTGGAACCGTCCGGTGAAAATAGGCTGAAGGGTACCGGGGAATTTACGATTCATCCGGATACCGGAATCATTGTCTTCCTCAGGCTGCCGGAGCACGAAGCCTATGCAGCCCGCTTTACTCCGCGTGACACCAAAGGCGGGGCCGCACAAACAGGCGGGGACCACCATCCGCAGAAGCATTAAGCATGCTTCAGACTCGATAGAAAACCCAGAGACGTGGGAGGGCGAAAGATAATGATCTGTGGATCACTGTTTGCTCGCCGCACATTGAGGCTTCAGTGATTCGTCTGAAAGGAGATGCTGCACGTCCAGTTCCTTCATGATGACATCGGCCGCTCGGTAGAGCGCGTCCTGCTCGTCTTTCCCGATCCAAAACTTCGTCTTGATCTCGGTCACTCGCTCGGCCAATTGTATAGTCTCCTCCGAATCGTCGCCGTAGAGCAAATGCCGAAGAGAGAGATGAAGCACATGACAGTTGCATTGATGCAAATCGTTTACCGGCAGCCGGCCTCGCACCTGTTTATCTTGCTGTTCAGTAGGAATTTCCATGCGCGCGAGGAGGGTTCTGCGCGCTTCCATCAACATGGCATCCGTCGCATCGAGCGCGTTCGTGTCGATGAAATAGTCCGCGAATTGCCGGCTGGAAATTCTGGCATTGAGGTCCGGATGCTCGCTGGCGGGTGTCGCGTCGATCGCGATGATCAGGCAGCCATGGGGAAAGAGACGATCGAGCGTCGTCCCCAGGATGTTGCGGTTCAAATACTCGACGACGGCCTGAATGCCCAGATTGTCGATGGGACCGCCGTCGTAGAGATGCATGTAATGCGGCCGGTCCATGTACCACTGAAGCGTCACATCCTGAAAGGCGCCGGGAAAGGCGGATGATGCGTTGACCGCGTTCGCAACCCGGTATGGCGCGAGGGCGGAACGCAACAACGCAAAGCGATCGTCGGTAAAGGTGAAGCGAGTATGATCATTGTGAACGGTCGCGTTGAGCAGGATCTTCGGGTGCAGCTTCAGATCGGCGAAGGTCGCCTCATGGTACAGTTGGTTGTTGAACACCTGAACCATGATATCGGAACGGGTGAAGTCGGCCAGCCAATAACGTAAGATGTTGTGCGGCAGAAACCAGCGGCGGATCCAACTGCTCTGAAAGTCATAGCCGAGCGCCTCGCGCAGGGCCGGGGCGGTGAAAGGACCGGCCTTGGCACCCAGCCCATAATAGACGGCGGGCAACGTGCCGCCTGAGACGCCGCTAATGACATCCGCTTGTTCCAGCAGACCACGCTGCTGGAGTTCCAGCATCACCGCCGCGCCGAAATTAGCCGCCCGGCTGCCGCCGCCGGAAACTGCGAGGGCCAGGAAGCGGCCGTCTTGCGTTTCAGCCTCGGTCAGCTTCCAAGATCCGGCCGTCTCCGCGACCGGCTTTCCGTCGTCCCAAGGCTCATTCCATCCCGGTCGCCAGTTGCCCGGCAACATCTGACAGCCCGCAATGGCCACACAGAGACAGATCGTAGCGGATAACAGCCGATCTAACCGCATATCAGGTCCAATGCGTGGCTAGAAACATCATAAGCATGAGTAATTTCCAGAGGCGGGGTGATTGTAGGACGCTTGATAAAGACATGCAAGGCTTGAAGAGGACGGAACGCTACACCGGTGCAGGGAACTGATATAAGAAAGCTTTTCAGCAGGTGGAGGCAGCGTATGCCCGGCATTGCCCTGGTCACGGGTGCCAATAGAGGCATCGGCCTGGAGGTCGTCCGACAACTGGCGGCAAAACAATGGCGGGTGTTTCTAACCGGACGATCTCTCGATTCCATCGAACGAGCCGCAGTCTCCCTCTCCACTCCGTCCGTTATCCCCGTCGTTCTCGATGTCACTGATCAAGAAAGTATCGATCAGGCTGTGAAAACCATCGCCCAGACTGTCGATCATCTCGACGTCCTCGTGAACAATGCCGGCATCTTGAGCGGCCATGATGATTCGGTCCTCACTCTCCCTCCCGATCGGCTCCGGCGAATGTTGGAGACCAACACGATCGGTCCCTTGCTCGTCATCCAGGCCTTCCTGCCGTTGCTCCGTCACAGTGCAGCGGCTCGGATCATCAACGTCTCGAGCGCAGTGGGACGATTGACCGGCATGGGCACATCGGTCCCAGCCTATGGCATTTCCAAAACCGCGCTCAACGGCGTGACGGGCAAATTCGCTGCGGCACTCAAGAGCTCAGGCATAGCAGTGAATTCCGTGGACCCGGGGTGGGTACGGACTGAGATGGGAGGAAGCGAGGCGCCTCGTTCAGTGGAACAGGGTGCGGATACGATCGTGTGGCTGGCTACGGAAGCGCCTCAGTCGATGACCGGCCTATTCATCCGAGATCGAAAGCCGATTCCGTGGTAAGGGTATCGGAGCACGACGTTCGATTGTGAGGCTCTCGTCTAGGTCAGAACAGATGACCGTCATCGCCACAAATTCGCCGACGGCTTATCCATGTAAGTTAAAAGGGCGATGAGTCCTGCGCCGATCAATAGCCATAACAAACCGGCTTTCCAATTTCGCTGACTGAACGCAAAGACACTGATCAAAAATAGGAGCGACCCTACGATCCCGATAAACAACGAACCCGTCGCACTCATCGTTCCTCACACGAGCTGATTCCTGTTTAGCATGTCGAGAGGAAGGAACTCCACAGTGAGTCGGAGGTGACTGCCGGCCTGGCGGGTGATCGAATAGCCGAGTTTGCGAAGGGTTTGGGCGAGATCGCGTCCGGACAGATCGCGGGGAAGCCTCATACGGCGATAACTTCCTCGCGGACATGGTGAAGGCGGACGACCTTCGGAGCCTGGCCTTCTTCAAAGTGACAACGAACCGCCTCACGGACTTTCCCCGGCAGTTCAGCCAGCGTGTCCGCTTCGGTGAAGATTGATTGCCCGAGTGCGCGCGCAATGTACCCGCCCTCAGGAGCCTCTTCCACGACAAAGATCAATTCACTCATAGCCGTCTCGCATCAAGAGGTAGTATTCGCACATGGTAGTCCCGTACATACCCAATGTCCAGCCCGCAACGGCTTACCGTACGAGTCTCAAGAGGCGTGGCGTGATCGCCTGGATTTCTCTGATCACACCGCCGGAGCGAGCGCCTCATGAAGCACGGCTTCGAAGAAGAGGTGGTTAATGGTGTACACAAGAACCCTTTCTTCAATCTCCTGGAGTACGAATCGAGGCCAGGTAATTTAGTGAAGAGAGGCAATCTTGAGAAACTTCTCCGCTCGACCCGGTTCGTCCCAGACCGGGCGAACCGTTTGTTCTGGATTATGATATCCAGCCTCGCGCAAACGCTTGAGTTCCGACTGTATAGCAATGTCTTGTGCCAGCTGTCCTAAGCGCCGGCGCTCTGCGTCGCGCTGGGCAAACTGCTTTTCGTCCATCTTGTCAAAATTAATGTCAGCATCGATCTCGTTTGATGGTGGTTTGGTCGTGAACGTACTTGCCTGTAAACCACTGATGACCTTGGCGCTGGGATAATGACCGGCGAGTTCGCGGCGGGCAACTTCATCCGCACCAGCATCCAGCAGAACGAATGGGCATCGATGAGGCGTGCATTCATTACACCGGCGATGTCGTGCAATGCACGCTGAATTGCGAGGAGTGCCTGATCGTAGCTGGAATAGTTGTCCCAGGAGCAGTGAGAACTGCGCTTGGAACGTGAGTGCGCTAGGAATGCTGAATCTAAATCAAGGCCAAGAATAGGTATCGTCACAAGAAGTTCCGGCGATCGTCACTTCCGTGAAAGAAAGCGGCGGCTTGTAGAGTGCCTTATATTCCTCAGCCAGCACGTCGGAAAGTTGTGGTGGTCGTTGGAGACCGACCGCGCTGCGGCAGGGGAACCGGTGACCGGGGCGTCTGTAATGACGTTTCCCTTAGCCGGACGATGTGTCATGGCGTAATGCCTCCGGAGGTTTCGTGCCGTGAAAAAACCGATCGAGCAATTCGCGCTGCTGGTTCACGACCTGACGACCTGCCTGAATCAGTAATGCGCCGTCACACTCATCTTCGATCTTAAATTGCGTGGGAATCTGACTCACAGCTGCTTGAATCTGTTTCGAAGTCACCGCATGCGAAAATCTACTCCGGCAAACCTCCGGGAGGTCTTCATAGCCCCGTTCCCACTTGGCGTCGATGTGGCGAAGAACGACGATCTTCAGATGATCATAGTCGGGCAGCAAGACGTCCTGACTGCGTAAGCTCTGCCACAACATCGTCTGATAGGCATTGGCCCGGGCCTCCATGATGCCGACAATACGCGCCGGATCTTTCCGGAACACCTGAAAGCCTTTGGTGTTCCGGTTTAATGACTCCTCGCCCGCTGAAAAGGGGAATGACGAATCGACAACCACGATCAGACCACGCCGGTTGGTTTGTGGATCGTTCGGAATCTTGCTCAAGAACAGGGTGGTGAGCGATTCGGTTCCCAGATTGTCGAAAAGTCCGCCGTCGCCGACATGGATATAGCGGTCCCCTCTCTCGGCCCAATACGTAACAGGCCCCACGATGGGCGGAAACGATGCAGACGACGCGACGGCCAAAGAAATCGGCAAGGTGCGGTGGTCAACGCCGATGTCCTCGAAGGTGAACGGCATGAACTGTTTTTTAGCCGTCGCGATACTTCGCTCGAACTCCTCCCGACCGGTGGGACTCATCTTCACGCCGCGTTGGTCGAAACTCTCTCGTAAGTGTTCGACAAAATCGTAGCGAAAATCGTGCGGCCCCAAGGTGGTAAGCGCGAGTCTACGTCCGGTGTTGTAGATGGTCCCATTGAGAATAATCCGAGGCGTATCACCTCTTTGCTCACGCTCGTACAGCGAGACAAACGTGCGTTCGTCGAAAAAGTTGCTGTCCCAGACCTCGGCAAGTGAATACGCCAACTTGGATGGATTGAAGGCACGGAAGAAGAACAGCTGACGGGCCAACGCTCGGCCTTGGAAGTTCATCTGCATGTCACGTTGAAAGGTTGAAAAAAATTTCCTATAGGCCGGGGACAACGACGAACCTTGAAGGACTTGCTCCTCCTTACCCGGTTTCTTCATCGCAAAATACGCGGCGGCAAGGCTGCCTCCCGAGACACTCGACATATGCGTGACGGTCTCCAAGAGACTGACCGTTCTCGCGTTTTGTTCGACTGGATAAGCGGCCAATGCTTCGAGCGCGCCCGCAGCGAACGTAGCGGCTCGACTGCCTCCCCCCGACAAAGCGATTCCCACAAGCGTAGTCGGCTCCTCGATCGATGCAAAGACGGGCGTCTCGGATTGAGGATGGGCTGGTAGAGTCTGAACCTTTGCAAAACACCCGGATAAGGTCAGCACGGCAACGGAAGATGCTATAAGGGACTTGGACATCGAAGCCTCCGGGATATTACTCAGTAATGCTTGCCAGGGAAGCAATGGATATGCCACTTGCTTTTAGCGAACTCGATGAGTTTCATGCAAGATTTTCAACGGCGAGAGAATCTGAGACTCGGGAAAAAAGTGGCGAGCGAGCTAAACAGATACAGTGTGAATCTAATCCGATCCACCTGCCGAATGTACTTCGTTCGAGACCTCGGATGCCGGATCGCGGGAGTGAACTCCTAGGTTGCAGGAAAACTCGATTTGTGTGCTTCGACGGGCTCAGCGCAGACTGACAGCCTCCGAAATTCAATGACCGGTCCGTTCGTCCTGAAGGTCGGTGTAGTCGAACGAGAGATCGCGGGTTTGCACAAGACGGACGTTGCGAAGCGTTCCACCTGAAAGGCGACCGACGAGACGATCCCAGATCGCCTTAGCAAGGGCTTCCCCCCTCACCGTTTCGGAGCCAAGCACCTGCCGAAGATCCTGCCGGTCGAATGGTTTGATGACCCGGTCCTGCACCAGTCGGTCCAGCACGCCGATATCGGTCGCCATGCCTGTCATGGAATCGATCGTCCCGTGAACCGTTACGTAGCAGTCCCAGTCCCGCCCCTCATGACTGTCTTGGATGGCATTGAACGAATATCGCTTGGCGACGGCGGCGACATCCGGGCGGTCGGCTATCGTGACCTCGGCATACAGATCTTCATCCTCGCAGAGCCGGAGGGCATACAGTGTGCCGATATCTCGTTGGGAAGCCAATTTCGTCCAGAGGACATGCGCAAAATTCTCCGAT
Source organism: Nitrospira sp. (assembly GCA_030123625.1). Taxonomy (NCBI): domain Bacteria; kingdom Pseudomonadati; phylum Nitrospirota; class Nitrospiria; order Nitrospirales; family Nitrospiraceae; genus Nitrospira; species Nitrospira sp. The sequence goes on along the minus strand of CP126121.1, from coordinate 2,502,027 downwards.
GTGGGAATCCGGTTTTCGAAGTAGGGCATGTCGAGGTTCAGGTTCTTGTGATCGAATTCTTCCAGCACCGCGAGCAATACCCGCTTCAAATCGAATAAATTGACGACCATTCCGGTCTTCGGATCAATCTCGCCGGAGACCGTCACTTCCAGCAAATAGTTATGTCCATGGGCGGGAGGATTGTAGCAGCGTCCGAACACCGTGCGGTTCTTGTCTTCATCCCATTCCGCCCGTACATAGCGATGGGCGGCGGCGAATTCGATGCGCTTGGTCAGTAAAACAGGGGGCATCGTTCTTCAGTGCTGAGTTCCGAGTCCTGAGTGCTGAGTTATGACACGATGGTTGAAACCGTTAAAAAACTCAGCATCCAACACTTAACACTCAGCACCGCCTTTCAAATCGGCGAGCCACTCTTCCCGCATGCTGCCCGGGACAGGAACCTCTTGATGGTACGTACCATGGTTCACGCGAATCGTCACCGGCCGAGTCAGGTCCGCAAAGGCCCTTTTCATCGTGGCGGTCGGCCGAAACCTGACGAAATGGACCGCGCTGATTTTCGTCTCATGACTTCGCCCGCCTTCGAACTCGCCGAAGGCTTCTTCTCCGTCGGCAATGATGGCCATTTTCTCGCCGTGATCCAGTCCCATGAACTGATCGAGCTTCTCCTTCATCTTCGCCTCATCGGTGATCTCGATCAAGAGGGTGGCGCTCAGCTCGTTCTGCTGCGGCAAGAGCGCGTTGTATACATCCAGCTCATCCTGCACCTTGACCGGATCGACGATTCGCTCGGTTCGGATCATTTCCTGAATCTGAAACCGGAGTGTCTCACGATTTTCAAAAACGACGGTGATCAATGGGCCGACGGAAATTCGGCGCCGCTGCTTCAGCGCGATGATCTTCGCGCGAAAGGCTTCTCTCTGCCGTTCATATTCTTCGTACGGGATGACATCGTTGGAAGTGATCGCCTTCACAGGAGCTCCGTTTTTTACTTCCGATCCATCACTCTTGTGGAGAGAGCCCATACGCATCGCGGACGATCTGAATCGGATGCAGGACAGCCTTTCCTTTCGCATGGGCCGACGCGCCGGCTTGCTCCAATTGTAACCCCGCCAACGGACAGTCCGACGCGACGAGGTCGGCCGGTGTTTGCTCGATCACGCGCGCGGCCTTGCCGGCGATTTTCATGGACAACGGGAAAAACTCCGTTTTCGCCGACCATGAGCCGTCGTGCCCCGAACATTGTTCGATCACCTCGACCTGGGCCCCCGCGCACTCCATGAGCTCCCTGGATTTGAACCCGATATTCTGGTCTCTGAGATGACAGGGAATCTGATAGGCAACACGCCCAGGCTTCTTGGTGAAATCCGTCGCCAATCGGCCCGCCTTTTTCATCGCCATCAGATATTCGCAGACATCGAAGGTCCGCTCCGCCACCCGTTTGGTCTGCTCATCGCGATGGAGCTCCGGGTACTCGCGTTTCAGCATCAAGCTGCAACTGACGGTCGGGACCACCACATCATATCCCTCGGCGACCAACGGGTACAATGACGCGACGTTGCTTCGAGCAGCCTGTTGAATCGCCTGGGTGTCTCCAATATCGAAACTGGGCATGCCGCAGCAGCGTTGCTCCGGTACGACTACTCGGACCCCGTTTTTCTCCAGCACCTGCACCGTGGCCTTGCCGACATCGGTCACTTGGAAATTCACGAGGCAACTGGAAAACAGGGCCACCTTGCGGACGGGTGAATCGCCTGTGGCCGTCCTGGTTCGACGGCCGAACCAGCGGGGAAACGTCTCTCCGGAAAAATGCAGGACTCGGCGGTCCCGATGAATCCCCATGACTCGTTCCAGAATGCCGCGCACACCTGGGTTCTCCAACAGACGGTTGGTAATGGAGGCGGTCGCACTGCCGAGTCTTCCGATCACATCGGTCATGATCAAGAGGCGATCCCGCAACCGAACGCCGCGCTCCGCCGCAAGACGCTTCTTCCAGGCGACCATCAAATGCGGAAAGTCGATTTCGTAGTGATGCGGCGGAGTATAGGGGCAATGATTGAAGCAGAGCTTACAGTAGTAGCATTCGTCGACGACGCGATGATGATCGGTCGGGGTCAGCTTGGCCACATCACCCCCATACACATCGATCCGATCCAATAGCGTGTTGAACGATGGACAAAGATTGAAGCAGCGCCGACAACCGTCACAGACCTCATAGATCCGCAGCGTTTCTTTTTCCAACTGTTTGGGATCGATCGGTGTGATGAGACTGAGACCCTTCATTCGTCTCTCCAAAAACGACCAGCGGCCAGCCTTCGCCGACGGATCCCCCGCCACGTCGAAAACTGACCGCTGCGCGTGACCTGCTAGCAGGCTGTTACGCCTTCAGGCTATCCAATCCCTTTTGAAACCGATTGGCGTGGGACCGTTCGGCTTTCGCCAAGGTTTCAAACCATTCGGCCAACTCGGGAAATCCTTCGTCCCGCGCGGTCTTCGCCATCCCGGGATACATCTGCGTATACTCGTATGTTTCACCTTCGATGGCGGATTTAAGATTGGCGTCGGTGTTCCCCATCGGCACGCCGGTTGCCGGATCTCCCACCTCTTTCAAAAAATCCAGATGACCGAAGGCATGGCCCGTTTCGGCTTCCGAGGTGTCCCGGAAGAGCCCGCCGACGTCCGGATAGCCTTCAATATCGGCCCGTCGCGCAAAATACAGATATCGGCGATTGGCTTGTGATTCCCCCGCAAACGCATGTTTTAAATTGTCGTGACTCTTGGTCCCTTTTAAGCTCTTTCCCATGTCATTCTCCTCCTTACTTAATCGAAGGCCATCTTATATTGACCTAAGCTCTTGTTTAGGAAAACCCGGGAACTAAGATAGCTCAGCCATTGTGAGAGGTTCAAGGGGCTTCGCGACCCAGGTCGGCCGTTCTCCGAGGATGAGAATATGCGCCGATCGAGCTAGTGTGTGCACGGCTGAGTGTGTGCTAGACTCGACGCATAGACGTACGAGGACTCTTATCCACGAGGCCCATGTGAAGATCTCTATTCGCCCCTTCATCTACCGAACGGCAAGTGTCATCTTGTTGTTCGTCTTCATTCTGTCGGGTTGCGCACAAGACTCGTATCAACGACGAGCGGAGGTCATGAAAGACCATGTCGAGAACTTCTACAACCACCTCAGGGCCAATCGAGTGGAATCGGCAGTCCATGAAAACGAACAAATCGAACGTATGGCCGATCAGATGGCGAATACCGTCAGGAAGCAGGGTCAGTTGCAGGGAACGTCGCAGGTTGAGCGTGAATTCGCGCTGATGAAAATCGCTCGTGGAACAGCGGCTGAGAACTGGATTGCGTTGGGGCAGTATTTCGCGATCAAACAGCAGCCGGAAAAAGCCCGTGCCTCGTACCGACGTGTGGTCGATACCTACACGGAACCCACGGAACGCGCTTACCGAGAACATGCCGCTCGAGCGTTGAAAGATTTGGAGGTCCTGTCAGGGCCCCCTGCGGACTCGATTCCATAATCGGCAGATCAGAACACGGTGGCGCGAGTCGTAGGCCCAGCCCCGTGATCGTCCATGCCCCCTTCAATGACGTTCAAAATACTCCTGCTGATCACATGCGTCGCATGGGCGGGGTGCGTCCATCGAATTCAGGTGACGCCTCTTCCCCAGAACGTATCCTCTATCGCCATCCCTCGAACCCTTCAGGCGGTTATCAGCCCGGTTTCAATGGAAGGCCCGGACCATCGACCAGGCATCGTCCTGCTGGAATGGTCCCATCTCGATCTGAAACAGGCGGTCTTGCGATATCTGCAGCAACGAGGCACCTTTACTTCAGTCTCATTTGACTCGGCCGACCTGACGCTTCGTGTGGCCACGAAACTGACGCTGACCACTCGCAGCAATCTCTATCATTACCGAATCGGCTTGCAAGCAGAGATGAGCGAAGGCGTCCGACCTATCAAGTCATATCGCGCCGAACACACCGCAGTGGGATCATCGGTACGGTGGGTCACTGCTTCAGACCGTGACCCCGTCGAAATCGCGTTGCAAGCGGCTTTGGAAGACTTAATGAGGCAAATCGAAGCGGACCGACCGATCTACATCAATCCAGCAGAGCAATCACTACAGAAGTTGTCGGATGATAAGCCGTCAGCCGGCGCTTAGGCTTTGAGTTTGGGTCACGCTCGCAGCCTTGTGAGAGTCGGCATTACTGCTCGGATCTTCCGCTGCGGCTTCCACGTACTCGGGACAATCAAGGCGAAATGCCTGATCCCCGAACGCAACATTGTAGAAGGCGCAATGATGCGGTTGGTCCGATTCCGCATGGACATGCTGACGGAAATGCTCGCAAGAGATGCACATGCGCGCAACCGGAATTTCTCCCTGCAATTGAAGCGCGCGGATCAGCTTCACGAGCGCGGTCAGAAGAGAGACCTGCTCTTGCATCGATAAATTCTCGGTAGCAGACGCGAGGATCTCCGGCCATCGGTTTTCCACGTGACCTGCCTTCGCTCCAAGTGAGGTGAGATGAACGGTCACGACGCGATTGTCGATCTCTCGACGGCGTCGGCGGACCAAACGCTTATGCTCAAGCGTTCGGATGACTTCAGAAGCGGTCGGCAACTTCACGGAGAGTTCTCGGGCGATCGTGGAGACGGTAGCCGACTGATTCGGCCGAGACCGGAGAAACGTCAGCACTTGGATTTGCAGGGGACCGATACCTTGCCGTCCCTTCCGTCTCCATGCGCGGCTCTTCATCGCCAACCCGATTTTTGAAAGCCCCGTCACTAAACGATCGGGAAGCGAGTCTTGATCGATTTTCATTAATGCTGTCATAAGGCCTCTCCCTTGGTGTATCCGAGAGGGCGTCAGTCTATTGCGCCTTCCTCCTTGCCGTCAAGCTGTTTAAGCAGCCATGGGCTATCCCCTACTTAAGATGATCAGCGGACCACGAGCACTCCGCAATGGGCATGTTGCACCACCCGGGTGGAGACGCTGCCGAGGAGGACACGGCGGATCGCGCCCAATCCTTTTGCTCCGGTCACGATCAGGTCCGCCTTATCCTGTTTGGCCACCTTCAGAATCTCGTCAGCCGGCTTTCCCAGCCTCAAGGCTTCACGTATCTGGAAGCCTGATTTCGCGAGCTTAGCACCATAACGCTGTACCAGCGCTTTCCCCGTCTCTTTGACCTCCGGAAACTTGAAATAAGGCACCGCATGCGTCACCGTCACCATGACCGGTTCATGACCCGGACCGTCCGGGGCCGAATCGACATAGCGCATCAGGAACTTCACCGCTTTATCCGACGCTGCCGACCCGTCGATCCCTAACACCACATGTTTGACGGGTCGAGGGTTCTCTTTCACGACCAGTACGGAGCAAGGGGCATGGTGGATGGCATGGTTTGAAATGCTGCCCAGCATGAATCGATCCAGGGCATCCAAGCCTCGGCACCCGATCGACAGAAGTCCTACCCCACGTTGCGCATGCTTCATGATCGTGGTTGCCACACCGCCTTGATCGATCGTGACGGTCCCGTTCAAACCGAGTGTCGACAACAAACCCTCCGATTCTTTTTTTGTGGATTTCGCCGCCGTTTCCATCCGCTTCACTTCGGACTGAATATACCGTGCAGTCCCGACGACCGCCGGTTGGATCATAAACGGAGCCCGAATGCTCGCCACATCGACGACATGGAGGACACGGACGACCGGCTGCACGGCGAACGGTATCTCCGCCAACCATTCGATCGCCCAGTTACCATGTTTCGATCCATCAGTTGCCGCAAGAATCTTCATGTCGGATACCCTTTGATGCATCCATATTGTTCAGAGGACTGTGCTGAACCGTTCTCGAAATGCTTCTGGAGACAGGCCGGTCAACGCGGCATAGCGACCCAGCGCATCCTGATCCTTCAGGTCGTCCTCGGTGAGACGAATCATGTATTGCCGGGCGATTTGATAGGACTGGGAATCCATGTCCACCATTCTCACTTTGGCCCGTCCGGTGGAGGAATCCATCAGCTGCTTAAACGGAATCGGCGTGAACCGTCCGTTTTGAATCGAGACCATGGACGAGGTCCCGCCGTCGAGTAAATATTGAGCGGCACAATAGCCGAGATCTCGAGTGTATTCGATATCGTAGGGAATCGGATCGGCGCAGCGGAGCTCATACCCCACGTTCTTCGCCACCAGGCTGGTGGACAATCCCAACCGGTGAAGCTGCTTCGTCGATTCGCGCCGCAACACATCGCCGACATCCACCTGATTCATCCGCAAATGACCATATTCGTCTCGCTCAACGTGCTCCAACCCGCCGAGATCGCGCGGGTCGAGAATTTCGATCAGTCCTTCGGACAGCACCGCAACCCCGTAGGCCCGACCATGATCCAACCGCTTAATCACGGCTCCGATCAAAAGATCGACGACTCGTTGCAGCTTGACAGGCCGTTCGCGAAACTCCTCCGGAATGATCGTCAGCGTCGCACCGGCTGCCTTTCCGATACCCAAGGCCAGATGGCCTGCCTTGCGTCCCATGGTCACGACCAAGTACCAATGGGTGGTGGTGCGGGCATCCACCATCAGATTCTTCACGATCTCGGCCCCGACGTGACGAGCGGTTTGAAACCCGAACGTCGGAATGCCATAAGGAAGGTCAAGATCGTTGTCGATGGTCTTGGGGATGTGGACGACTTGAAAGCGACCGCCGGCTCGTTCCTCCAGCTTCATCGCCGAAAACGCCGTATCGTCCCCGCCGATCGTCATCAAGCGCGTGATACCGAGACTCGACAGCGCAAACACCACGTTGTCGAGCGACTCCGCGCGTGTGGTCGGGTTCGCACGTGACGTGCCCAGGTAGGACCCTCCCTGGAAATGGATTCGGCTCACGTCCTCGATCGAGAGCGGGCGTACTTGTCCCGTGCTCCCATCCATGAGCCATTTAAATCCATCGATGATCCCCAACACATCCGATCCTCCGAGAATACTGCGGATCGTGGCCGCGCTGATGACACTATTGATTCCCGGAGCCGGCCCGCCACCGACGAGCATACCGACCGTCGGACGTTGTTCTGTCATCGGCTTCTCCTAGACGATGTCTCATCGAGCCTTAACTTCTTCTTCATCTCCGGCATGGTTGTATACTCCATCTTGTCAGGAGGCAAGGCGCTACTCCGGCCGTTCTTCCAAGCCGACATGGGCGCGAAGCCGGTTATAGCTGAAGGCCGTCTTCCCAAACCGCTGACGACCCGGATCGTGCCGTTCCATGTCGTCGATCAGCTCACCGACCTTGCCCCGCAACGCCGCAGTTGCCGCCGCATGCCGAGGCGTTTGTCCGCCGAGCGCGAGATGAGGCTGATCCGACCACTCCAAGTACGCTTTCTCCAGGAATTGGTTGAGCAACGTCCGATCTTCTTCCGGCGTCACGACCAACGTCGGGGGTTCCTCGGACATGAGTTCGGCCATTGATAGTTGCCGGGCCGGCGGCGTCAACGTCTCGCCTCGGAAATGCAACGAAAATCCCAACGAGGCCGCGAGCCGATGCTTGATGGAGTCCAGCCGCTGCGGGCTGTCGCATTCCACGATGAGTTGAAACGCGGTGAGCGTGAGTCGGGCGACGAGCCCACTCCCTTCGTGTTGTACCCATTGCCCGACCAAAGACCGATCCCTCACGGCGCTCTGCGTATCATCCCCACTCGGCTTTTCGATATGAAATTCGTCCATGCCCGACAGAACTTCCGTGAAGAATCGATGCTCGTGGTGGTCATACAGAGCGACCGCATAGAGATAAGGTCGGCCGTCCGGAGTGCGATATCCGATATGGACGACGGCATCCACCAAGGCATCCATGCGCCGTTGAGCGAACGCCCAGAGAATCATGTAGCCGAATCGCTTGGCAAACTCCTTCCATTCTCCCAGTGCAAAGGATCCGGTCGTCATCTCCATCTCTCGGCGCCATTCCGACGTGATGTCGAGCAAGGCCTTTGCCTCGGCTTGTGACAGGGCGATTCCACAACCGGCCCATACGGCCCTGTCGGGCTCCTGGGTGTGTGGATCATGAATGACACGGGTCACCAACGGGCGGTCCGCCGCAAAATTCTTGACGAATTCTCCACGGGGTAGGACCAGCCTCGTTCCATCAGCAAGTGATTGCAGCACGAGATCTTGGCCGAGTTGAGGCGACGAGGTTGGTTTCAGTATATCGAGATAAGAATGTTTTAAAGGATCGAGCCACTGCCGCTCCTCGTCGGAAATGTGTTCGGTGATGACGTCCCGCAGTTGTTCGATAAGCGTCAGTTGCCCGTCATCCGGATAATAGTCGCAGAACAGGTAGAGACGCGCCAGTTCTATTTCTTGTTCCAACGGCGAGACAAGCCGTCCTGTGCTCCCTTCCAAGTACGGCTTGAGTGCGCGCGCCTGTGCCAGTTCCCGTTGCCACCTGAATTCCGGTTTACGCGAAAGGTTTTCCAAGCGGGAGAGCGCTCCATCCAAAGAGGGAGACCGAGGAGTCCAGAATCCTACCGCTTGTTCACTCGCGTGCTTCATGGATTTCTTCCATGATGATTTCTTCCGCGTCGAGCCAATCCCGAAGCGCACTGCCTTCTTGGCGTCCGCGCTGTTCCCAGAGCTCGTACGCTTTCCGCGAAATCCGGTCCCATATTCCATCCGGCAATTCGACGGACTTCCTGGCTTGGCCGGCTGCGGAGGGGGTTCGGCCTTTTACTTTTCTGGTTGAGGTCCTACGGGTTGCCATGACTCGCTCCTGGGTTAAACATTGTCGGCATCGATTGTCCTGAAAGGACACGGCGATGGCCCGGCGGTAACTTTGGGATCCGTACGGTCAGCACAGGACACGACGATCTCCGCACGACGGATTCCGCGACACTGCCGAATAATACATGAGACAAGCCTCGACGGCCATGAGTCCCCATGACGATCATGTCGACCGACTGAGCACGCGCCGCATCGAGAATGGAATCGGCCGGCAACCCTCCCGAAATCAGGAAGTCGGACGCAAGGCCGGCGGATATGAGCGCGGAGGCGAGATTCGATAACCGCTCCGTGACGGCCGTCTTGCTCGATTCCCTCTGAGCCCTATGGGGAAGCGTAAAATCGAGGCCGTACGACACCGGCTCCAGCACATGAAGAAGTTTCAGAGAGGCGTTCGATCGTTGTGCAATCAACGCTGCATACTCAAAGGCATCGAGCGAACAGTCGGAAAAATCCACCGGCACGAGCATTCGCTTCGGTGTAGCGCTCGGCTTTTCGGTGTTCGAGTTTCCATCCGCCCGCTGTATGTCCATTGGGACGGCCAAAACGGGACAAGAAGCCCTCCGAATGATTCGCTCAGCCGTGCTTCCCAGCAAGATATGTTCGAGACCGGTCTTCCCCCTCGTTCCGACCACGATCAATTCGGCCTCTTCGGCCCGCGCGGCGGTCAATACTTCCTCACTCGGGATTCCTGTTGCAATGTACGATTGTACGGGAATCCCGAGGGCGACCGCACGCGCTTTCAATTCCGTTAATTTCGCCGTGACGTCCTTCATCAATTCATCCAGATACAGTCGATTCACCGCATAGTCCGGATTCATCCCGGGAGGAAATTCCAGCACGCTCATCACGGTTAATGAGGCGCCCCATGACCGGGCCAACCCGCAGGCATAGGCCTCCGCTGTCGCCGATCCAGGCGACCCGTCGGTCGCAAAGAGAATGGTCGGTTTTTCTGGCGACACACTCACACCGCCTCCGCACTCAGCAAAAGCAATTCTCCGCTCATCGTCGGATGAATAGAGCAACGAAAGACCTGCCGACCCGGCCGCGTCATGTCAAATCGAATCGTGGCGTCCTGTTTCGGGTCGAGAAAGACACCCCCCACCCCTCGGCCATACGCAATCACGCCGTCTTTTTCTATCTGTGTCGGAATTCCCTCGAACATGGTCGACCCGAAATCATGCCGTACGGCGTCTTCATTCCGAACTGTAATGGCGGTAGGAAACCCCAGGCGCAACGGACTCTGCTTCGTCACAAACCGATAATCCTTGATCGTGACTTCCACCACTTGTTCGGATTGTGCCTGAATGGCTGCGCCATACATCCCGGCCAGACATGCTATGGATACCGCCATTCCCCATCTCCGCCACTGCGCTCGATTTCCTCCAATAATCATGATCTCCTCCATCTGTTCGTTAACGCGTCGATTTGTGTTGTGAGGCGGATGCGGCAAGCGGCACGGTCAGTACGGGACACCCTGCGGTGCGAACGACTTTTTCGGCCGTGCTACCGAAGAAAATCTTGTCCACACTACCGGACCGCCCACCGTAGCTTCCCATGACGACGAGATCGATATTCCCCATGCGCGCAACTTTGGCGATCTCGACGAAGGGCGCCCCCTCCACAATCAGGCGTGTCATCTTCACATCTGCGGCTGCTTTCGACTCCAACAACTGCCTTACATTTAGACGGGCATGATGGCGTAATCGACGGCGCTGTGGAGCGGCATCGGACGGAACGGCCAGCAGGCCCAGTCGATTGAATGCGGCCAGGGCGCTGGTATCGATCACGTGCAGAACGAGCAGCGTCGCTCTACACAACCGCGCGACCTGACAGGCGACCCGGAATGCCTCATCTGAGCAGGGAGAGAAATCCACCGGCACCAGGATGGTCTTGAAGAGATTCGCCTCTTGCGGCATGAGCAGATCCTCCTGTCTTTGAGCCGAGCAAGGGTGGTGCCACCGTGCGAGCCGGGAGCTTAATGGCATGTCGCTTGTGGCTTGAGAAAGAAATCGGCATTGATCTGAGTCTCTTGTTTCTGCCCTATGCCATACACTATCAGCGGTTTGGGTTTGGGAGGGGCTCTCTGCTACAGCGGTCATTCACTCTCTGTAGCAGAAGGCGCCAGCAGAGGGCACCACGTGAAACGTATGAGTGCAAGGTAACAGGCTATGCTTGAGGAATATTTTTCACGTTTTATATTCTTAGGTCTCACTTTCTAATGGCATTGGTCTTGCTGCACACCTCTTCAGTGATGAGGAGAGCATGACACGCGCTCAATGGCTTCTGCTTGGAGCAATAGGCCTAGGTCTCGCGATTGTCGTCTATTTTGTTTTCTTCTGCCCTGGAGACTGCCAGTAAATATCGACCGGAGGAAACAGGATGGCGACAGCCGCAGACCTGCTGACTCAGGACATTCCTCGGAGTGACAGAGCCGCACCTCAGCGAAGCGAGTGCGGCGCTTCGAGACCATGCTCCCTGCTCATGACCAGGCAACGGCCCATATGATTGATGCTGAAACGGAGCGGCAGATTCACAGTCCTAAGGTGATGCTATGAAAATCTTGCTCACTGTCGACGGTTCTGATCATTCATATGAGGCGGTCCGATCCCTTAAATACCTGTCTCGTGCCGAGGAATTGCACATCGTGCACGTGCTCGATGTCCCTAGCCCGGCTTATCCGATGATGATGCCGGAAGTGGCGCAAGAACTGTATGAAACAGTCGAGCGAAACATGCGCGACGATGGAACCCGTTTGCTGGATCGCATCGTGTCGTTGCTCCCGTTGGATGTCGGGCCGGTCACGAAGCATCTGGTCGTCGGATCTCCGGCGGACCAGATCGTGGCGTTGGCTGAACAACTCAAGGTGGGGCTGATTCTCTTGGGTACCCGAGGCCTTGGACCGATCAAGGAACGGCTCATTGGAAGCGTCTCCCACCGAGTGCTGACCTTCGCGCCGGGCGCGAAACTGATTCTTCCTGGTCCCTTGAAAATGCTTCATCACATCTTGCTTCCCTTACAAGGAACCTACGATGCTGACCAGGCCCTCTCCTTCCTTCAACAGAAGCCCTTTCGTGATCCTCCCACGATTACACTGTTCACCGTTCTTCCTCATACCAGGCCTCCCTGGCCGGTGGACGCGGTCTCAGCCGAGCAGATGGAAACCCACGCCCTCCGCAAGGCAAACGACTTTCTCGGCGAGATGGCAGCCAAACTGATCCCTTGGGGCTACCAAACCCGCGTACTGACGACGTTGGGTACTCCGGTTGATGGAATTCTTCAGGAAGCCAAGGCGCTGAATCCAGACCTTATTCTCATGGGATCCCGGGGGCGCCGCGGCCTTACCCGCATGGTGCTCGGCAGTGTTTCACATGCTCTGTTGCACCAGGGAACCTATCCACTCATGATTTTTGGCTGATTGTCGAAAGGGGCGCACCATGCCGATGTACGACTATAAGTGCCTCGATTGCGGGAAGGAATCGTTGATCGTGGTCACATTGAAGGAGCATGAAGCTGGAATGGTGACATGCCCCGCCTGCGGCGGCAAAAAACTGCAGCAGCTCTTCAGCCCATTCATCGCCCACACCACAAAGAAGAGTTAGCCATGCCGGCAGCTCCGTGGCAGTTCATACCGCTTCGGCTCCTTGCAGCAGGCCTCTTCGGGGTTTTGATTGGAGACGGGCCCTCGATCTCCTCACTCTACGCTCAGGACTATCCGCCTGACCGTGCGCGCGGGAAAACCGTGTACGAGCGGCATTGTCAAAACTGCCATGGGCCAAGCGGTCGGGGCGATGGACCTGGCGCCGCTTCGCTGAAAGTCCCCCCGGCCAATTTTCAGCGATTTCAGTCGTTCCTGAAATCCGATGAGGAGTTGCTGCGGACCATCGAACACGGCATCGTCTTCAGTCCGATGCATTCGTGGCGCGGCCAGCTCACCGATGGAGAAATGCAAGACGTCGTGGCGTACATTCGCTTGTTGTCGCAACAGGCACGATGACAGAGTCATGTCCTCGGTCAACAAATCGCCGGGCTGCCGGGTTTCCCAGCGACTCCCTGATTGCGCTCGCACCGCATGATGCGTTGCTTCTCGTCGACATTCAGAATGATTTTCTACCGGGAGGAAGGCTGGGAATCAGCGACGGTGATGCGATCATTCCGATTCTCTTGAACTATGTTCGTCTCTTTCAGACTCACGGCCTGCCGATTTTTCTGACTCGTGATTGGCACCCGCCCGACCATTGCTCCTTCAAACCCCAGGGAGGTCCGTGGCCCGTGCATTGTGTCGCCGGGTCTCACGGGTCTCTGCCGCCGCCGTCGTTTCCGGCCCCCGTCTCCGCCGTCATCATTTACAAAGCCATCGACCGAGACCAAGAAGCCTATTCCGCTTTCCAGCACACCGCTTTGGATCGTCATCTACGGGCCTTGACCGTGCATCGTCTCTTCATCGGGGGATTGGCGACCGATTATTGTGTCCTGAATTCGGCCAAGGACGCTCGGATGCGAGGCTATGACGTCTGTTTGTTAATGGACGGCGTCAAGGCGGTCAATCTGCAGCCCGACGATGGTCGTCGCGCTGAAGAAGAGATGATGTGCCTGGGAGCCGCGCCTGTTCGCTGGGAGATGCTGAGGATATGAATCCTTCGGCCAGCGCTCTGCTGACGGATCTGTATGAGCTCACGATGGCCCAGGCCTACTTAGAACAAGGGATGGACGAACCGGCCGTGTTCGAGTTCTTTGTGCGTAAACTGCCGGCCCATCGAAACTTCCTGATGGCGGCCGGTCTCGAACAGGTGTTGGACTATCTTTCTGAGTTACGCGTTTCCAAGGAAGAACTGGCCTGGCTGGATCAATCCGGGCGGTTCAGTTCACAGCTTCTTCACTACCTGGAAACGCTGCGGTTCACCGGGGATGTGGAAGCCATGGCGGAAGGAACGATTTTCTTTCCCCACGAGCCGATCTTCAAAATTGTCGCCCCGCTCCCTGAGGCTCAGCTCATTGAGAGTCGCGTGATAAACCTGTTGAACTTTCAAACCATGGTGGCCTCCAAAGCGGCGCGCTCCGTGCTGGCCGCAGGAGGAAAGCCGCTCATCGATTTTGGGCTTCGCCGCGCGCACGGTGCCGAAGCCGGGCTCCTCGCCGCGCGGGCCAGCTATCTGGCCGGCATGGCGTATCGAATTCCTCTGCACGGAACCATGGCCCATTCATTCGTGCAAGCCCACGAAGATGAAAGCGTTGCCTTTGAGCATTTTGCACACACTCAACCGGCCAACGTCATCCTTCTCATCGACACCTACGACACGGAGGCCGCCGCCGACAAGGTCGTGTCCTTGGCGCTGACACTGAAAACCAAGGGCATCACCGTCAAAGGAGTACGGTTAGACAGCGGTGATCTGGCCGACCATGCACGAAAGGTGCGACGTGTCCTCGATGAAGGAGGCTTGCCTCACGCCCAGATTCTTGCCAGTGGCAACCTGGATGAATATCGCCTGAGAGATCTGATCCAAAGCCGCGCGCCGATCGACAGCTTCGCCGTCGGCACGGCGGTGACGACCTCCTCTGACGCCCCTTCGTTGGACTGCGTCTACAAACTTCAAGAATATGGGGGACGTTCCTGTCGCAAGCGATCGGAAGGCAAGGCTACCTGGCCCGGCCGCAAACAAGTCTATCGATATCTTGGGGACGACGGACATATGGACCACGACATCGTCACGACGCATGATGATCGATTGCCGGGTGAACCGCTGCTTCAACCTGTTATGAAGAACGGCTGCCGCCTTGCGTCATGGCCGGAATTGGTCGAACTGCGGCGTCATGCAGCGGCGCAGGTGGAACAACTTCCCGAATCGCTGCGAGCCCTGGAGACGGTGCCGCCCTATGACGTTCGGATTTCCTTGGCTTTGCAAGGCTTAGCGCAGACGGTTGACCGCAGGCTCTAACCGCGAAGGAGACATGAGATGAAGCGCTTGTCCATCAGGACCATTGTTGTGGGCATTATCGTCGTCCTCGGACTTCACGCCTCATGGGCCGGGGCGGCCGGTCCATCATCCTCCCAGGCGGCGGCGACCACGGTCCCTATGTGTAAGAGTCCCTACAAGAAGAAATCTGTCCCGGCCAAAACATTGCAAGCTCTCGTGCGTTCGCATGAACGATGGGTGGAATATCGGGGAAACCCGGATGCCAAACGCGCCGAGCTCTGTCAAGCAGATCTGAGCCGGGCAACACTCGTGGGAGCGAATCTCGAACGGGCTGATCTGGAGGGGACAGTCCTGCGGCAGGCAAAGCTGTCCCAGGCCAATCTGGCTCAGGCCAGTCTTGCCGGGGCTGACCTCACCAAATCCATTCTGGAAGACGGCAATCTCTCTGGAGCCGATTTGCGCCGCGCCCGGCTCACCGGGGCGAATCTCTCCCGAGCGGTCGGTGACGAAGCCGCCCTCTTTGACGCCGTGCTGATCGGCGCCAAGTTGAACGGGGCCTCGCTCGAGCGGGCGCAATTGGAGGGAGCCGATCTCACCTCTGCCGACTTGACCGACGGCAATTTCGCCGAGGCATATTTTTACGGAGCGACCCTGAAAGATGCGGTGCTGGTGAATGCCGATCTCGCAGGCGCCGACCTGCGTCGCGCCATCCTGAACAACGCCAATCTCCATCGCGCCAATCTTCAAGGCGCACTGCTGGACCGCGCGCACTTGGAAGCAGCCCGACTGATCGAAGCGGACCTGGAAAGCGCCTATTTGGACGAAACGAATTTGCGCGGCGCAAATCTTAAGAAAGCGATTCTTCGCGGCGCAGATCTCCGGTATGCCGAGCTGCAGGATGCAGACCTCCATGACGCCGACCTGGAAGGAGCCAACCTGGAGGAGGCCGCGCTGGTCAAGGCGGATATGCACTCGGCGAACCTCCGGATGGCTATTCTCTATCACGCCGTCCTCCATGAAGCCGATTTCCTTGACGCGAACCTCAATCGCGCGGTCCTCATCGGGGCCAAGGGATCGCACGCCAACTTCATGAACGCTGATCTGAGCGAAGCCTACGCTCCAAAATCCTCCCTCGCCCATGCGCATTTCAACAGGGCTAATCTGGAATCCTCCAATTTCGTGGGCGCAAATCTTCGCGGGTCGAATTTCAACCACTCCGACATGACCCGCGCCAATCTTCAGGAAGCCGATCTTCAGGAAACCAACCTCCAGAATTCCGCCCTAGTCGGAGCCGACTTGAGCGGTGCTCGGCTCGACTCAGCGGACTTGACTCGCGCAAACCTCAAGGGCGCCATACTCTCGTCGGCCATCGGTCTCACACAGACACAACTCAATGCCGCCTGCGTCGATGACCAGACCAAATTGCCGTCTGAACTCAGCCGTCCGGCTCCCTGCAGTCCCGCCAAGAAGCGGGGACGACCATGACATCCTTGCACGAGCACACCGTCAGAATTACAAAAGGGCACATTACCCTGGAGGGCATACTCGGACTTCCGGCCGAACCGCGAGGTGTCGTCGTCTTTGCGCACGGCAGCGGGAGCGGACGATTGAGTCCGCGCAATAATTTCGTCGCCCGCCGTTTACAGCAAAACGGACTTTCCACGTTGCTGCTGGATCTCTTAACCGATGAAGAAGCAGACGATCGACGCAAAGTGTTTGATGTCAACCTGCTGGCTGATCGGCTGTTGACGGCCAAAGGCTGGTTGGAAGCGGAACCGCGGACCAGGAACCTAGGGATCGGTTATTTCGGTGCCAGCACCGGTGCCGGAGCGGCTTTGCAGGCCGCCGCCCGAGAGCCATCGAACATCAAGGCCGTGGTATCGCGAGGAGGACGGCCGGACCTGGCTGAACCGTACCTCCCGTCGGTTACTGCTCCGACCTTGTTGATCGTCGGAGGCCACGATGAGCCGGTGATTGAGATGAACCAGTCGGCCTACGATCTGCTTACTTGCGAGAAGAAACTGGTCATCGTCCCCGGCGCGACCCATCTCTTCGAAGAACCAGGAACTCTGGAACAGGTGGCGGAACAGGCGGGAAGATGGTTTGTGCAGTATCTATCGTGAAACACCAGGATGGCATTTAGTTTCTTCCGTGTTCAGAGAGGAGGTACGTTCTCAACTCTTCGTAAACGCTCCGGCGGGGACCCACAAAAATGACATCGATGCAGGATTCGTCATCATTGAGCCGATAGATGATTCGATACGTCCGGATACGATAAGCACGCAGCCCCGCTAATTCGAACTGAAGCGCATGTCCGGCAAGCGGGGATACCAGGAGTTCTTTGATGGCCTGCTTGATCTCACGTTTGACTTGAGGGTGGAGTTTTCGGATTCGCTCGGCCGCCTCCTGGGTATAGCGTGCGCGGTACCCTTTCACGGAGTGTCACGGCCGAATACCGCCTCGTGAGAAACCCAGTGGCCTTTCTCCGCCTGCCTTAAGGACCGACGAAGGCCTCGCATCGACTTCTGATCACTGAGAATCTCGATCGTCTCCATAAGGCCCTCGAATTGATCCATACTCAGCAGTACCGCCGACGGAACACCGTCGCGCGTGATCGCGACGATCTCCTGCTTGTGTTTCATGCGTCTGATCAGATCCAACAACTTATTCTTGGCTTCTGTGATAGAGACAAACTCGTCGACCTGCGGCATAACCACCTCTCATAGGCTGTTAAATGGCCATTATAATGGCTGGCATGGCTGCCTGGCAAGCGACAGGCGATGCAACTCCGCCCACGCTTCAACTACCGTTGCTGACGTTTCGGCAACGCTCCCGCAAGCGTTTCCTTCACGCGTAAGCCACTACTCATGCGGATCGGAAGGGCGACAGTTCCCCGGGATCATGCACTCGGCAAGAGCAGGAAGTCGAAGTCGGCTTTGGTCAGCACGCCTTGCCCGGACCCGCGCGCCACGCCGGCCATCACCGCATCGTACAACTCGAGCTTCCGCTGTTTGAGCGCCATCATCTTCTCCTCGATGCTGTGGCGCATGAGAATCCGCACGATTGAAACGGGCCGCTGTTGCCCGATGCGGTGCGCGCGATCCGACGCCTGGCGCTCCACCGCCGGATTCCACCAGGGGTCCAGATGAAAGACATAACTCGCTCTGGTGAGATTCAGCCCCTGCCCGCCCGCCTTGAGACTCAAGAGAAACACGCCAGGCTGTTCACCGGTCTGAAACGCCGTCACTCGGGCCTTACGCGCGGCCGCCGCAGTGGACCCATCCAGCCGATGATAGGGCAGCGCGTGCCTGGTGCACGCTTCTTGCACGAGGTCCAGAAAGCTGGTGAACTGCGAGAACACCAGGGCGCTGTGCCCCTCGTCGCGCAAGACTTGCAGACGCTCCACCAGGAAGCCGAGCTTGGGCGAGCTCTCATCGGTTTGGTTCGTGAGGAGGCGGGGCGAAAGACAGACTTGTCGAAGTGTGAGAATGGCGGTGAGCGCGATGAGTTGCGCCTGCCCGGAGGTCTTGGTGCGATAGGCATCGTCGATCGTGGAGCGAACCTGGGCGACCGTCTGTTGGTAGAGCGCCTTTTGGCGGTCGGTCAACTCGAGGAATACCTCATGCTCCGTTTTCGGCGGGAGGTCATGGAGAATCTCGGCTTTGGTCCGTCGTAGAATAAAAGGCCGCGTCCGGCGCAGCAACCGATCGAGCGTGCGATCCGCGACCCGTTTCACATCCGTTTTGAACCGCTCGTACTCGCCGAGGAGTCCGGGCACGCACAGATCGATCACGGAGAAATACTCGCCCAGATGGTTTTCAATCGGCGTGCCGGTCAGCGCGATCTTGAAGCGCCCCTTGAGTCGGCGGACCGCGCCCGTTGTGTCAGCCAGGATATTCTTTACCGCCTGCGCTTCATCGAACACGATCACATGAAAGGTCATCCGCTCCAAGGTCTCGATGTCGCGGCGGACAAGCCCATAGGTCGTGATCACTACCTCGCCGTCTTTGACATGAAGCGCCCGATCGTTTCCACTGTAGACATGGACCTTCAAGCCGGGCGCGAAACGCGCCAGTTCCTGTTCCCAGTTGAAGAGGAGACTCGTCGGCACGACGATCAGATGAGGTCCCTTCACTCCGCGAGCCGCCTTGAAGCGTCCCTCCTCGATGGCGGCCAGCAGGCAGATGGTTTGGAGAGTCTTCCCCAATCCCATGTCGTCGGCCAGGCAGGCGCCGAACCGGTGCTCGTAGAGAAATGTCAGCCAGGCATAGCCCTCCCGCTGGTAAGGACGAAGCACCGCATGGACGCCTTTCGGCAACGGCGGTTTCTCGATCCGCTCGAATCCCAGCAAACGTGCCAGCACCGCCTCGTCCTCGGCTGGCAACGACACGGGGATGCCCTGCTCTCGCAACGCCAGCCAGTCGAGGATCTGCAACCTGGGCACGCGGACGACTTCCGCTGTTTTCCGATCCGCCCGGGCTTCACCCGTGAGGCCGATGATCGCGCGCAGCCGTTCCATGGTCCGGCTGTCCAAAACCCGCAAGCCGTGCGTCGTCCGGATCAGTCCGCCCTGCCGGAGAGCTTGCCGCCATTCCGCCTCATTGACCGACATGCCGTCGCAGCGAATTTCCGGCCGGATCTCGAACCACTCGATCCCGGTCTCCTCTCGGTCCTGACGTCCGACTTGCACGGAGCAGTCCCATCGAGTGGTTCGGAGCGGCTGGTCTTCGTAGAGCAACGTGATCTCGGCTGCCGTCAGTTTTTCCAAGAGATCCGGCAAACGTTGGAACAGCACCTGGGAGTCGATCGTCATAGCATCGTACGGCTGCATCCCGCGAAAAGCCTCCAAACCAAAGACTTCGAATGGAATTCGGTACAGCAACATTTCGCGGCTTTTGTCGATCGCCTGCAACGTCCACCGCTCGTTCTCAACCTGCAATCGCACATCCGGCCTGACATATACCGACAGATGGTGTCTCAGCCATTGAGCAGCCTCAAGACGAATGCTCCGCGTCCAATCGGTCTGGTCCAGCGCCGTCTTGATGCGGCGGTCCCGTTCCTTGGCTTCGCCGACCGTGAGCAACGTGAAGAACAGATCGTAGAGCACGACCTTGCGTTTCTGCGCCCGCAACGGAGGGGAAACATAACGGCCCTGTTCCAACGCTGAGATAAAGGAAAAGGTCGAGGCGCTCGGCGCAAACGGGCCATCGCCGCGCCGGCATTGCGCCTGCAACGTCCATGCGGTGGTCGGCGCGCCGGCCTCGTCGGAGAGAGGCGCCAGAATCAACGAGTACGATACCTCTTCGGCCGCCGACACAGGGACAGACGGATGAACCTGTGCTTCTGCCCCATCCACGCGCAACAGAAGATCGCGCAGGGTCTTGTCGGCCTGTTTGTGGATCAGATCGATCTGCGCGGATCGGAACTCATCTCGTGAGACGGTGAACTCCGTCTCATCATGAATGCCATGC
This sequence comes from Nitrospira sp., assembly GCA_030123625.1. Lineage (NCBI taxonomy): Bacteria > Pseudomonadati > Nitrospirota > Nitrospiria > Nitrospirales > Nitrospiraceae > Nitrospira > Nitrospira sp. The sequence continues at coordinate 2,481,865 of CP126121.1, read as the reverse complement.
AGGCGCCCACAGCCCCGGCCGTCCGGCAAGATCGCCGCGCACAACGTCTCACCCGGTTCTCCATACTGATAAGCGTTGAACCCCTTGAACCCGTCTCGCAACACGCGGAACGAGGCCCATCCGCTTTCGTCCTCCATAAGGAGCAAGCGACGGCCTCTCACATCCGCCACGAAGTTGCGGACGCGAACGATCCGGTCGAGCGCTATCCCATCTGCCACACAGACCGCGCGAACTTTCACGCCCTCGCCCGCGACAGCAATCTCCGTCTTGCTCCGACACTGGACCGACGGCGCCCATTGAAGAGTGATCGATTCTTGGCAGGTTTTCAGCACGATCGGGAATCGGTGCTTGGAGCGGCCGAGATAGCGCTGTAAGGGCTCATCTCCACACCCCGATGCAAACCAGGACGGATTCAGCATTGGACGCAGCTCGGCCGGCAACGCGGAGGCCCACCCTGCAGGAAGCCGCACACCGTCCCGGTGGATCACGAGTTGCGGATACGGCCGGACGGCGTCGATCACGATTTCATAGCCCGACGCAAGACCGTCCTCCCTTGGAGAAGTGCCTGTCCCCTTGCTCGAACCCGATTCGGCGAGCTCGCCAAGCAACTCAGTTCGGAGCGCGGCTAGGTGGGATTGTTGCCGGTCGAGCAATTGGAACGTCTCAGGTGAAAGCAGATGCTTGGTGGCAAAAGAGGCGCAAAGGACATGTTTACAGAGCCAGTCGGGATCCCATGCCGGGCAATCGCAGGAGGCGGACAGGAACCCGTCGTCGAGAGAAAAGATGACTTCGTACAGCCTGGTTCCTCGCACTTGCGCGGTCAACATGGCGCGATCCTCGCTCCAGGCATAGTGCTGAAGCCGCTGCTGCCGATAATAGTCGTACCCCCGGACAACAGACTGCTTCGGAGCCATCGTGTACAGATCGTTGACGGCGAGAGCGCGAAATGCGGCAAGAAGCGCTGCTGAGGCGGGAGCAGAAGTAAGGGGGTCTGCTCTCGCTTCCGAAAGGGGACCGTCCCTCTCTCTACGATTGGACGCAAGCTTCTTATGCATGACACGGCACTATATCGAGCGAGGGAGAGCCTCATCAAGCAGCGATGCAAGAAGAGCCGTGAAGCGGCAGAATCAGCCTGCTATTGTCGTCTTCACATATTCCAATATTGTTTCTGCTGCTTCCCTTGCTGAGAGCTTCGTCGTATCGATTCTCACATCCGGGTTCAACGGCGCTTCGTAGGGATCTTGCAGGCCCGGTACGGTAGAGGATTCTCCTCGTCGTCCGCGTTGATAGGTCCCCTTGTAGTCGCGCTGCATAGCCAGCTCCAATGGACATTCCACCCACACTTCAATGAATGTGGGAATTAAGCTGCGGGCAAAGTCACGGTAGGCGCGCCTGTTGGCTGTCGCATCGAAGATGACCGTAACGCCGTGCGATACGAGCTTTGCGCCCATGAACGCCAGAGCCCGGTAAAAGAGATCCCGCTCCGGCTGTGAGTAGGTCGGAGTCGGCGTCAGCGTACGCCTTACCGCATCTGATTCCAGCACTTCAACGGATAAGTTCAGCGCTTCCAGCTGCGGCTTGAGCGCGGCAACGATGGTGCTCTTCCCTGAGGCGGGCAAACCGGTGAGCCAAATGGCAAAGCTTGGGAGATGGTCAATGGTCATGGGTCAATGGGGAATGGTTAATGGTTGATTGGACTTAACTGATTGTGCTCACGCGATGGACTTCACTCTCCACCAATGGCGAATGACGATTGACCAATGACTTTTCAAATGCAGTATTCATTCACTCGCTCCGGTTCAAAGCACGACACATCGAGGACATTCTCGATGAAATGAAACAGGCTGCGCCGGATCTCAGTCGACAAATTGGGATACCAGAGCGGGCTGGCTACGACCAGGCCGCGAAAGGCGAAGAATGGTGCGGTCGTTTCCATCACTTCCTTATCGCCGCTGGTTTCCACATAGGTATCCCAGAACAGCCGGAACAAGACCTCGAATGGCCCCTTGAGCGTCCCCCAACGAATCAATGAATTGAGCAGATAGTTGATCGTCATCGCGGTGATGTCGTCGGCCGGCTCGCCCCATTCTCCTCGAGACCGATCCAACACCGCAAAATCCGTCCCGGTACGGAACAGCACATTGTATGGATGGAAATCTCCGTGAACCTGGGACAACCGATGGGCTTTATCGCGAAGGCGCCATCGCCATCGATTGCAGGCTTCCTCCACTGTCCGCAATAGATCGCCGGTAATAAAGCCGCAGCGCGCCGGATAGCTGTCGGTCAATCCCATGATGCATTCGCCGTGACCGATCAATTCACGCAGCCGACGCTTGTACAAATCCGGATCACGCCGCTTTTTCGCATGGATTGTGGCCAGATAGCGCGCCAAGGCGATTGCGCGTTGTCGATCCGACTTCCGTAACGTGCCGCCTTTCATCAATCGCTCAAGATCCCCGTGATAGCTTGTCCCCTCGGTCCATTCATTCAGGACGAAGAATTCCCGTGCCTCGGCTACAGAAAAGAGCGCCTGCTTGGTATCGAACGCACCCACATCAAGGGCCTTCACATGGCGAGGCAGGCGTCCATAGGAATCGTAGTCCCACAACATGGCTTGAGCGCGATCGGCCATATGTTCATGCCCGAACGGACCCGGCTTCATGGTTTCGAGGACGGCAGATTGAACTCGTTGACCGATTTGGAACGTCAATTTGACCGGCGTGCCGTACCCATAACGCTTCTGTGCCCCTTTGGAACTCTCTTTGCCGATAACTCCATAGGACCGCAGCTTGACGGAGGGGCCAAAACGCGTCCGCAAATACTCTTCCAGTGCAAGTTTGCTCAACTTTGACATACCGCTACAGTACGCAAGTCATATTCCCGCTCTACAGCCATTCGATGATCCGTCAATGGCGATGTCGAGAACGAAGATTGTCGCATTCAGCTCCAGCAGTCGGCCGGTCACTGTGGAAAAAGGCGCCAATGGCGAAATCAGCCGTAAGAACCAAGGCCCCACAAATCGATAGGCCTTGCTGAGTTTCTGATAACCCTTCACTCTAATCAAGTCGGCATATCGTTTGCGACCCGGTTGGTGACAGCTGAACCATCAAGATGTGGAGGCACAATGGAACTGGAAATTGAAAGCCGCAATGTCACCATGACCCCCCGGTGGAAAATGGAGATTGAAGCCCGCATGGATGATTTGCAACGAGGGCACGACGACTTAATTCACGGCCGAGTCACGTTGACCAAAAATCGGCACCATAAGAAACTCGCGAACGTGGCGGAGGCGCTCATCATCGTGACATTGCCCGGACGCCATACCCTGACCGCCCGAAAAGAGAACAAAACATTCGAAGAAGCGATCCGCGACGCGTTTGACGCAGTCGGCATCGAACTCCGCAAATATCGCGACAAACGCGCCGAGACTGAAGTACGCCTGCCTCCCGTGCCGCCTCATCGCGGGGTGATTAGCAAGCTGTTCCCCAAGGAGCAATACGGCTTTATCCTGCGAGAGGGCGGCGGTGAGGTCTATTTTCATGCGAATGCGCTGCAAGGACTCACGCTTGAGGAACTGGAAGACGGCACGGAAGTCGTCTTCGGCTTGGAGCAGGGTGACAAAGGTCCACAGGCAACAGTCGTCACGCTCCCGCCGCCCATCACGAAGGTGCCGTAGACGACGATGGACAAATTCAAAGTTCCTGTCTCAATGCTCTCGCCGATCATCGACCCGGCGCAACTCGGCTTTGAAGATACGAGCGAGTTGGAACCCCTCACGGAAATCATCGGGCAGGAACGGGCGGTTGAGGCCCTGGAATTCGGGCTGCACGTGAAGAGCCCCGGATTCAATCTGTACATATCAGGTCCCGTCGGCACGGGGAAAGGCACGCTCGTTCGACAGATGGTGAAACGCCTGGCTCAAGCGGCTCCCGCCCCGTCCGACTGGTGCTATGTCAATAACTTCCAAGACCCCTCTCGTCCGACCTCTCTCGCGCTTCCGGCCGGACAAGGCGCAGCGTTCAAACGAGAAATGGCGGGATTCATCGAGGGATTGCGGCGCGACATCCCTCTGGCGTTTGAGAGCAAGAAGTATCTCGATGCCAAAGCTAAATTGCACGACGACATCGATACCAAGAAAAAAGCGCTCTTCCATGAACTGACGGAACTCAGCCGCACTCGCGGGTTTGGGTTTGAGGAAACCTCGGTCGGCTTCGGGATTGTCCCCCTCAAGGCCGGCAAGTCCATGACCGACGCTGATATGGAAGCGATGACCGACGAGGAACAGCGGGACTTGAGTGAACGACGCAAGGCCCTTGAAGGCGAAATCCGTGAGTTCCATGTCCGTATCCACGGCCTTGAGAAAGAGGCTGAACATCGGCAGCAACACCTGGATCGCCAATTGGTCATGAACATCTTGGAAGGCCGTTATGAAACCCTACGACGGACCTATCAAAACTTGTCCGCTGTTTCCACCTTTCTGGAACAGGTTCGAGACGATATCGTTCATCATTACAAGGACTTTCTCCCGCACGAAGGTCCCACCATCGCCATCCCCGGCTTGGAATTCAAGCGACCGGACATGACGCGCTTTCTGGTTAATCTCATTGTCCAGCACGACCCGACGGCAGGTGCCCCAGTCATCGACGAATCGCACCCGACCTATACCAATCTGATCGGGAAGATCGAGCGGCGTGCCCACATGGGTGTGATGTACACCGACTTCATGGAGATCCGCGCCGGTGCCGTGCTGCTGGCCAACGGAGGCTACTTGATCGTGAATGCGTTGGACATGCTGCGCCAACCCTTCTCGTGGGATGCGTTAAAGCGCGTGATTAAGACAGGCGAGGTGAAGATCGAAGATCCCGGAGAATTCTACGGATTCTCGACGGCGGGACTGAGGCCTGAACCCATCCCGGTGAACGTCAAGGTCATCATGGTCGGGCCGCCCATCCTCTACCATATCCTGCAAGCGTATGAAGAAGACTTCGGGAAGCTTTTCAAGGTAAAGGCGGACTTCGACACCGAGGTCGCGAGAAGCGAGCGCCAGGACCGGCAATATGCTCGATTCATCGGCAAACTCTGCCGCGAAGAAGGGCTCCCGCACTTCGGTGCCGATGCGGTGGCCGAAATCATTCGGCAAGGACTCCGTTTCGCCGATCGGCATGATCGTCTGTCGCTCCGGTTCAGCCTCATCAGCGATCTCATCCGCGAAGCCGGATACTGGGCCAGAAAGGATGGCCATTCTTTTGTGACGCGGGCGGACGTCGATGCTGCCGTCACGCATAAACGCCGTCGTTCCAATCTGGTCGAGCACTGGATTCAGGATGAGATCAAAGAGGGAACGTTGATGGTCGATCTTGACGGCGACGTCGTCGGTCAGGTCAACGGCCTCTCGGTTTATCAGCTCGGCGACTACGCGTTCGGTCGGCCCACGCGCATCACGGCTCGAACATATGTCGGCACCAAGGGCGTGATCGATATCCAGCGGGAGGCGGAACTCGCCGGGACGATTCACAGCAAAGGGGTGCTGACGTTAGCCGGATATTTAGCCGGCAAGTTTGCCGGCGTTCATCCCTTCGCGGTGAGCGCCTCATTGACCTTTGAGCAGACCTATTCCGAAGTGGAAGGCGACAGCGCCGCCGTGGCCGAGCTCGCCGCCATTCTCTCCAGTCTGGCCGATCTGCCGATTCATCAATGGCTGGCCGTGACCGGCTCCGTCAATCAGCTGGGCGAAATACAGCCGATCGGAGGGGTGAACGAAAAGATCGAGGGTTTCTTCGAATCCTGTTCCCGGAAGGGATTGACCGGAAAACAGGGCGTGATCATCCCCGCCCGCAACACCAAGCATTTGGCCCTTCGACGCGACGTCGTCGAGGCCGTCGAGTCCGGACATTTTTCGGTCTATGCCGTGAATATGATCGAGGAAGCTTTGGAATTACTCACCGGCATCCCGGTGGGCGAACGAGGACTTGACGGTTCCTACCCACCCGACACCGTGTTCGGGCGTGCCGCTCTGCGACTGGAAGAGATGGCGCAGGCAGTGGCTGCCTGGAGCGAAAGCAAAGAAAAATAGATGGGCGCGTCATTATCCCGGAGGTATAGCTTCAAAGCCGGCAGCAACAGCCCGGCGCTTGCACCGCATTGACTGGAAACTAGAAGTACTAGTATAGTTTCCAGAGTGATGACGAAGAAGTCCCCCATATCGCGCGTGAAACCGGTAGTGGAATCTCCCGCGCAAAAGTCCTTCCAACGCATCATCAGAGAATCTCGACATCACTTTTTTGCCCATGGGTTTCGGAACGTCACGATGGACGATCTGGCTCATGAGATGGCCATGAGCAAAAAGACGCTCTACGCCTGTTTTCCGAGCAAAACGGCGCTCGTGGAAGCCGTCATCCTTGAAAAGTTCCGGAACGTCGATGCCGATCTGAGTCGCATTACCTCCGTATCCTCATCCGATTGCCTCGTGGCGCTGCGCCGTCTCCTCGAATGTGTGCAGGGACACATGGAGGAGATTCGGCCGCCGTTCTTGCGTGACATCCGCCGCGAGTCGCCGGAGTTGTTTGCGGTGGTGGAGGGCCGGAGGCGGGACTTGATTCAACGTCATTTCGGCAAGGTGTTCCTGGAAGGTCGCCGAGCCGGACTCATCCGCCAGGACATTCCACCCAAACTGGCGATCGAAATCCTCCTGGGCGCGGTACGGGCCGTGATGAATCCGTCCAAGATGGAGGAACTTGGTCTCACACCCAAAAGCGGCTTTACCGCCATCATGCGGGTCGTGCTGGAAGGATTGACCACGGAGAGAGTCCGGTCATCGCGACCATATTGACATTGTATGGAAGCGAAGAAACGAATAGTGGTCATAGTGCTTGCCGTCCTGGCGGCGATCGCCGGTGGATATCTCTATGTGGGCTCATTAGCCGAGCGGGCGACCGACAATACGCTCAGGATAGCGGGCAACATCGAAGCGCATGAGAGTGTAGTGGGCTTTAAAGTGCCGGGCCGCATCGTGGAGCTGCCGGTCCAAGAGGGCCAATCTGTCGACAAGGGCGACCTGTTGGCCAGACTGGACGACGACGATTATCGCCAGCAAGTAAGCATGGACGAGGCCACGATACGGACACGAGAGGCTGAGTTGAAGTTGGCCTTGGCCGGGAGCCGTAAACAGGAGATTCAGGCCGCCAAGCAATCTCTGATCGACGCGCAGTCTGATCGCGAGCTCAAACGTGCCGAATTCTACCGACGCCAAGCCCTTCTCGGTGAACAAGCCGTGTCCCAAGAAGACGTCCATAGTGCGGAAACGTTGATGAAACGAGCAGAGGCCACGTATCAACGCATCAAGGAAACCTACGACCAAATCGTCGAAGGCACCCGCAAGGAAGAAATCGCCGTGCGGCGCGCCAATCTTCAGCTGGCCCAAGAGCATCTGGAGATGGCGAAAGTGAATCTGTCCTATACCGTCCTCTCGGCTCCGATCTCCGGCGTGGTCTTGGTGCGGCAGGCCGAACTCGGCGAGGTCGTGGCTCCAGGAACGCCGGTCGTCACGATCGCCGATGTCGACCGGCTCTGGATGCGAGGCTATATCAACGAGACGGATCTGGGTCGAGTTCGGTGGGATCAACCGGCCATCGTGCGCACGGACACATACCCCGGCAAGGATTATCACGGTCGCGTGTCGTTCATCGCGTCGCAAGCCGAGTTCACGCCGAAGAGCGTGGAGACTTACAAGGAGCGTGTGACACTCGTCTATCGCATTAAAATAGATCTGGAAAACCCGAACCACGAGCTTAAACCAGGCATGCCGGCTGAAGCGATCATCGACGTGTCGCCGAAACAATGATCTATGCCGCCCTCCGTCGCCGCATCGGAACTGACGAAGCACTTTCCCGGAGTCACAGCCGTCAACCGCCTCACATTCGAAGTGCATGCCGGTGAGATTTTTGGGTTGGTGGGCCCTGATGGAGCGGGAAAGACGACGACGCTTCGAATGCTGGCCGGCGTGCTCTCACCCGATGGGGGATCGGCGACCGTCGCGGGCGCCGATATCGTCCGCGAGCCGGAATCGGCCAAAGCCCGCCTGAGCTACATGCCGCAACGTTTCGGACTCTACGAAGATCTGACCGTCGCGGAAAACATTCGTTTCTATGCCGATGTGTTCGGTGTGTCCCGCGCGGAACGAGAGGCGCGGTCTCGGCAATTGCTCGACGCCGCCGGCATGAGTCCCTTTACGGCTCGGTTGGCCGCCAAGCTCTCCGGAGGAATGAAACAAAAACTTGGTCTCGTCTGCGCCCTGATCCATCGCCCCCTTGTGATCCTGCTTGATGAACCGACCAACGGCGTCGATCCGGTTTCACGGCGAGATTTCTGGCGTATCCTGTACTCGCTGCTGAACGAAGGCATTGCCATTCTGATGTCGACGTCGTATCTCGACGAAGCCGAACGCTGCCATCGGGTGGCGCTGCTCCATCAGGGACAGATGCTATATTGCGAGACGCCTGCCGGATTGAAGAGACGCCTTCATGGCGCAGTGGTGTCGATCGTCGGTCATGAGCCCCGTCGCATTCGAGCCGCCCTCGGCGAAGCAACCGGCGTGCTCAACGCCTTGCTCGTCGGCGATGGTGTCCATCTCGTGGTGGACGATGCCGCGCGTCGCATTCCCGAGCTTCGGGCGACGCTCCAGACGGCAGGCCTGGCGTTCAACCGCCTGGAAGAAGTCGAGCCGACGATCGAAGACTTGTTCGTCGCTGCTACGTCGGCAACCACCGGAGAAACAGCGTGACGGATCACGATACGATACCTGTGCTCGCGCATGATCTCGTCAAACGCTTCGGCGACTTCGTCGCGGTGGACCATATCAATCTAGAAGCGCGGGCCGGAGAGGTCGTCGGCTTCTTGGGCCCGAACGGCTCCGGCAAATCCACGACGATCCGTATGCTCTGCGGCCTGCTTCGCCCCTCAGCAGGACAGGCCTTGGTGGCCGGCTTTGATGTCGCCAGGGAGCCCGAAGAGGTGCGCCGCCGGATCGGGTACATGTCGCAGAAGTTTTCGCTCTACAACGACCTTCACGTGATCGAAAACATTCGATTCTTTGCCGATATGTACGATGTGCCGGCATCGCTCCTCAACGAACGCACGCAGTGGGTGCTCGACATGGCCGGCTTGGCCGGCCGAGAATCGACGGTCACCGGTACGCTGCCCAGCGGATGGAAACAACGGCTCGCCTTAGGCTGCGCCGTGCTCCATCGCCCGTCGATTCTCTTCTTGGACGAACCGACATCCGGCGTCGATCCGATCTCGCGTCGTCGATTTTGGGAGTTGATCCATGCGATGGCGGCCGAAGGAGTGACCGTGCTTGTCACCACGCACTACATGGACGAGGCGGAGTACTGCAATCGTCTGGTGCTGATTTTTCAAGGCCGGATCGTGGCCGCCGGTTCGCCGACGGAGTTGAAACAGCAGACCATGACCGGCGAGCTTCTTCTGATTGAATGTGATCGGCTCGGCCCGGCGCTCGACGTCCTGCAGCAAGCTCCGGACACTCAGGATGTCGCCTTGTTCGGCAAGGCGCTGCACGTCGTCGTGCCGGACGCGCAGACCGGTATCCCGCGTCTCCGCGACGCCCTATCGGCACATGGGGTCGCCGTGTCGCGGATCGAACCCATCCGCGCAAGCTTGGAAGATGTCTTCGTCTCGCTGACCGCGCGATTGAGCGGCCAAAGGACTTGATGCGTCGGCACCGACTCATCGCCGTGATCCGCAAGGAAACGCTCCAGATTCGCCGTGATCTCGCCAGTCTGTTGATTACCGTGACGATGCCGCTGCTTCTCATGCTGGCCTTCGGCTATGGTGTTCGTTTCGATGTCCAACACATCCCGGTGTATGTCTACGATCGCGCAGGCAGCCAGCAAAGCCAGGACCTTCTGAAACATTTTCAAGCGTCTGAGTATTTTCGCATCGTCAAGGCCGTGGACAATTATCCGGCGTTGATCGAAGCGCTCGACTCAGGGGCCTGCCGCCTAGCCATCGTCATTCCGGTCGATTTCTCCGAGCAGTTGAGTGCGGGCGGCCCCGTCGCGGTCCAAGCGCTGGTCGACGCCACCGACAATAACACCGCCAATATCAGTCTCAGTTACAGTGAAGCCGTCGTTCAGTCCTATAATCAACGCCTTCGCCTCGACTGGATTCAGCGCCACGGACCGAGCACGGTCCAGTCTCCGTTGAGTGTCGACACCAGGACTTGGTTCAACGAAAACCTTGAGAGCACCGCCAATATCGTTCCCGGGGTCATCGCCATCATCATGGCCGTCATCGGCTCTTTTCTCACGTCACTGACGATCGCGAGAGAGTGGGAGCGCGGCACCATGGAGCAACTCATCTCCACGCCGATCACGCCCCTTGAACTCATGATCGGGAAACTCGTGCCGTATTTTGTGATCGGACTATTGGACACGGTTCTCTGCGCCGCGGTGGCAATCTGGTGGTTCGAGGTGCCCTTTCGCGGGCAGTGGACGGTGTTGTTCCTCAGCTGCACCCTGTTTCTGGTCGTCGTGCTATCGCTGGGATACGTCATTTCGGTGGTGGCCAAATCTCAACTCGCCGCCAGTCAAGCTGCGTTGATCGCCACATTTCTCCCCGCCTTTCTACTCTCGGGGTTTCTGTATCCCATCGACCAGATGCCGACGGTGATCCAAGTCATGACCTATCTCATCCCGGCTCGCTATTTCATGACGATTCTGCGCGATGTCTTTCTGAAAGGAACGTCGCTTCCTTTCCTTGCGGACGATTTGCTTGCGTTGGCCCTCTTCGCCGCAATCCTGACGATCCTGGCCACGCGCGCGTTTCACAAAAAGCTGGCATAGGAATCCTTCATGTTGCGACGCCTTCACGGAATGTTGATCAAGGAATTCATCCAAGTCTTTCGGGACACACGCACCCGTACGCTATTGTTCGCCCCTCCTATCATTCAAATGCTCATCTTCGGCTACGCCGCGACCTTGGAAGTCCGCCACATTCCCACCGCGGCGCTGGATTACGACAATAGTCAAGTAAGCCGAGAACTCCTGTCGCGCTTTACGGCGAGTCCATACTTTGATGTCCGCGCATATCTCAACGACCGTCGAGAGATCGACGACCTGATCGATCGTGGAGAAGTCGTGGTGGCGCTTCAGATCAACGGGGGGTTTGCGCAGGATCTCCGGAAAGGTCAAACGGCTCGGTTGCAAGTGATCGTAGACAGCAGTAATTCCAATACCGCCTTGATTGCGGTCGGCTATATCAACCAGATCGCCGCCCGATTCGCACAGGAATTTCAACGAACGCAGCTTCTCCGCACATCCCCTTTCGCTCCGTCCAGGATTCCTTCGGTCGTTCTTGAGAGACGTCCCTTGTTCAACGTCAATTTCGACAGTCAATGGTTTTTTGTGCCCGGCGTGATTGGCAACTTGATCTTGGTCATGGTCGTGAGCCTGACGGCGTTTGCCGTGGTCCGCGAGCGGGAAATCGGCACGCTCGAACAGATTATGGTCACACCGATCGGCCGGCTGGAGTTCATTCTCGGCAAGACCGTGCCTTTCTTTCTGATCGGGCTGTTCGATACAACCCTTGTTTCGCTGGTGGGCACCTTCTGGTTCGGCGTGCCGTTCCGTGGAAGCATCGGCGTCCTCGCAATCGGGAGCGTCCTCTTCATCCTCTGCATGCTGGGCATCGGACTGTTCATCTCAACCATTTCGATGACGCAGCAGCAGGCGATGGTGTCAGGATTTTTCTTCAACATGCCGGCCATCACTTTCTCCGGCTTCGGCACCCCCATCAGCAGCATGCCGGAGTGGCTGCAAACTCTCACCTACCTCAACCCGTTGCGGTATTTTCTGGAGGTACTGCGCGGCGTTTACTTAAAAGGCGTGGGACTGGACGCGCTGTGGCCGCAGATGACGGCCATGGGTCTCTTAGCCTTCGTCATGTTGGCTGTCAGCGTGGCGCGGTTTCAGAAATCACTGGATTGAGCTTCCTCTTGCCGGCGGCTGATGGCTTGACGTCTAACCGATGAAGTGGATCTTTTGCACGAGGATGATCTACATTCTATATTATTTTTTGCCCGTGGTGACTCAATGCACTCCTTGACAGTACATGCCTCCACCATGCATATTCATGCATATGCGTACCACACTCAATATTGACGACCATCTCATTAAGCGCGCAGTGCAACTCACCGGCGTGCAGGAAAAGACGCAGCTCGTACGCTTGGGGCTCGAAGCCCTCATCTCACGCGAAGCTGCTAAACGGCTCGCTCGGCTGGGCGGCACTGAACCCCATCTGAAAGACATCCGCCGACGTCGGTCCGCTTAGTCGTGGCCATACTGGTCGACACTTCCGTGTGGATCGATCACCTTCGTAACAATTCTCCCGCTCTCCAACGGCTGCTGGACAACGACCTGGTTGTCTGTCACCCGCTCGTCATTGGAGAAATCGCCTGCGGCAACATGAAGCATCGGTCTGAGGTGATCGAGTCTCTGGCCGTGTTGCCTACCACGCCCATCATTGAATATCAGGAAGTCCTGACGTTTATCGAAACCCATAAGCTCTTTGGACAGGGCTTAGGTTGGATCGACATACACCTCCTCGCCTCGACAATGCTTCAGCACGTAACACTCTGGACGCTCGATCAGCCTTTGCGAAACGCCGCCAGAAGACTGCGCTGTCATTTTGAATCGTCCGACTGAACGACCACTCCCTGGGATTGAAAGTATCCTTCCCCCCTTAAATGTCTCCCGTGATACAAATCTCCACAGTTGGTCTCATTGAAACGCCAGCAATTATGGCGTTATGCTCGGGACAGTCGATGGTGTGAGACGAACAGAACACGGAAGAGCCAGCTCTTATGCGGCTCAGAAATAGAGCGGGAGGACACTTCTACGCATGAAGGTTAAAGAACTCATCGAGCTGCTTGAGGCCGATGGGTGGTATCAGGTGAGAATGAAGGGAAGTCATCGCCAATTTCATCATCCGACGAAGAAGGGAACCGTGACGGTTGCAGGAAAGCCGAACGTTGACATTCCGCCCGGTACGTTGAATAGTGCGATCAAGCAAGCCGGGCTCAAGAAGGAAAGGTGAAGCGTATGCGTTACCTTGTTGTCGTGGAAAAGGGCCCAAGTTCCTATGGGGCGTACGTTCCGGATCTTCCGGGCTGTGTCGCGGCCGGCGAATCGAGGGAGGAGGTTCTATCGCTGATTCGTGAAGCGATTGCGCTTCACTTAGAGGGATTGAAGGAACAGGGTCAACCGATTCCGGCTCCTGCCTCCACAAGCGATCACGTCGAAGTAGAAGCCGCATAACAACGCCTTTGAGAGGCGTTAGCCAACTGCAGGCCGCTCAAAGAGAATTTATGGAGCCGAATCTGTTCAGGCTCATGTTGGGCTTAGGGATTCCCCCTCTCCAAAGTCCAGCTGCTTGTATGCCAAAATCACTCCTGTAGAGTGGCAGAATCAAGCAGGCGAAGTGGCTTGACAGGCTTCTCGCATAAGAATTGCCCTTGGCGCGGCAGACAATGGACGAACAGATTCCCTCCACCGTATCCCGCAACGTATCCCGGTCTCGGGGTAAGTTCCTTCTTTTCATGATGCTCGCAATCGGTCTCATAGCGGCGGCCGTGTGGGCGATTTCATGGTCTCTCAACACGCATGCCGTCACGAATGTTTTGGTCCACCAGATCGAACAGCGGACCGGCCATCGTTTGGAGTTCGAGGATTTGGAACTCAGATTGTTCTCTCGCCCTCGATTGGTTCTCCGCCATGTGAAGATGTTTGATCGGCAACTCGACGCGCCTCTCTTGTCCGCAACACATGTGGATGTCGCGCTTCAGATCGGTCCCTTGTTGGAAGGTCGAGCCGTGGCAACACAGGTGGTTCTCGAACACCCGCTTGTCACCGTGCGGCGTGATCCATCGGGACAATGGACCATTGGTGAGAGGAAGCCGGAAACTGCTTCAGAAAAGAAAGGAACCCCGTTCGGCTTCCTGGCCCTTGTACGCAATCTCTTAATCGTGGACGGCGGGATCACGATTGTGGACCGATCGGGATCGGTTCAGACGGATCCCTTGCTCGTGACCTCGCTGCAGCTGACGATGACCGAGGACATAGCGGGACGCTCGGTGAAGATCCAGGTATCCGGAGAAATACCGCAGGGCTCGGCCGACAGCGCCTTGTTGAATATAGACGGCTCGCTTGTTCTGTTGAACGGAACGGATGAAGCATCGCCGCAGGCTGCGGCCTTGGCGCAAGCGGAAGGGACTATCCGTATTCATAGGTTGGACGTTCGTCACGTCGCCGGAGCGTTTGGTCTGCGTCCTCTTCCAAGTGGTTCCTTCCCGCCGGTCCAATTGCTCGGACATCTGCGGCTGGTGCCTCGTTCTGCCGGATACGATCTCATTGTGGCAGATTGGCGAGCCGGATTTTCCGATGTTTCCCTGCAGGGAACCGCCACCGTGACAGGGCTCGGCACAGCAGAGCCTCGTGTATCCGCAGACCTGTCGTCTTCTTCTGTGCCGTTGAAACAAACTCTGAATCAGGTGCCGGTAGAATGGATTCACTCCGGCCTGCGGAATACACTGTCCGAGCACGCCGTCGAGGGATCCATCTCAGTGCACGATACGCATGTGGAAGGCGCCTTGGGGCGGCCCGAACACCTCCGCATTGCCGGGACCGCGGAAATCCGTGACGGGCGCTTCCTCCCCGGCGGTACCCATCCCGCTGTCCGAGACCTGTCGGCGACGGTGCTCTACGATCTCGGACAAATCCGAGTGACCGCTCTGCGGGGAAACTATGGGCCGGTTCGTCTTTCCGATGGGACTGTACTCATCACTGAATGGAGACAGGAGCCGATGGTGGATGCCCGTATCTCGGGAGAGGTTCGGGCGCCGGATCTGGTCGCATTGCTGAACAATCAGGGCAACTTTTCGCAGAGGGTGCTGAATCTATCTCACTATGAGCAGGTTACCGGAGAGGTCGGGATGGTGGCGCATGTGGCCGGTCGGCCCGGTAAGGGAGGCTTGGACATAGAGGAGGTCTCCATAGCGATCCATAACCTTGGATTTCGGCATCACGACGTGTCGGTCCCATTTCGACAGATTGAAGCCGCCGTAAGAATTCTCCCCAAGGAAGTCCGCCTAGACCATCTGAGCGGCCAAGCCGGCTTCGCGCGAGTGGAGGCCGGAGGCAGAGTGACCCTTGCGGATGAGCCGTCATTTCAGGGCGTGGCGCTGACGATCACGGCCGATGGAGAAGATCTTGCCCCGTGGTTGCACGGAGCCGGTGGTGAAACATTCAAACTGAATGTTGACGGTCCCGTCTCATTGAGCGCCTCCATAACCGGTCATGTTCGCACACCCCATTTCCAAGGGAGACTCGCGCTGGACGAGACCGACTTCCACGTTGCCGATGTGTTCGACAAAGCCAAAGGGGCGCCGGCTGGGATACGGTTTGAGGGCCGGCTCCAAAAGGACCTGCTCTTGTCGGTCAGGCGCTGCGAATTCATCCTTCCGCCGGTCAGGTTGACCGGTGAAGGGCTGATCCGGCTGGCGAATGAATGGGAGTTCCGAGCGAAAATACGGTCCGACGCGCTTTCATTGGGTAAGCTGCCTCGAGGCGTGAAATTCGGGTCGGTCAGCGCCGGCGTCATCGAGGCAGGGCTCACAATGGAGGGACGGGCCATGGACCGCGCGTCATGGGTCACGAGCGGCCGGCTACGCTTCGACAAAGGGATGGTCGAAGGGCAGTTCCAAGACCCCATCAAAAATCTTTTCGTGCGGCTGCGCTTCAACGGCAAGAACATCGACATTCAACAGCTGACCTTCACCGTCGGCGACAGCGATATGCGCTTGTCGGGATCCATAACGGATTGGTTGGATGCCCCGAGGGCAAAATTAGTCGTTCAATCCCCACAGATCGATGTCGCCTCGCTGAAACCCGTAGGTCCTCTCGGCTCGTCCGCTTCCAATTCACCGTCCGCCATCGGAGCCTGGTGGGCGAATGGTTCGCTCGACGCCACAGTGCTGATTGATTATCTCTATTATAGGCGATCTTTGGTAAGCGGACTCTCATGTCGGATTCAGTTCGACCATGGAAGTTTGAAGATCGACAGAATCAGCGGCGATACGGATGACGGTCATCTCGCGGGGCGTGTCATTCTGAATATCCCGGAACGGGGCTCGCGGTGGGTCCGCAGCACGTTCGGCGTCAGCGGCGTGCCGATCGACCACCTCCTTTCTCTCGTAGAAGAACAGCCGCGAATCAACGGCTGGATGACGGCCAAGGGAGGAGTCCAAGCGGAGTTCGGACAGGACCGCGTCTTTCATTCCTCGATCACCAGCCGCCGTCCGATTTCCATCATGATTGAGCAGGGGCGTCTCTTTTACGCGCCGGTGATCTCCAAGGTGCTGGTTCTCATCAATTTGCCGGCATTGCTGAAAGGCAAGACGGATCTCACCGAGGATGGGGTGCCGTTCGACCGATTGAAGTTCGTGTTCGGCGTTGAGCATGGCATCATCCACATCAGTGAATTCCTGCTGGATAGTCCGATCCTGAAAATCAGCGGAACGGCGCGATATGATTTCATCGACGATACATTCGATGGAGTGGTGGTGGCGAGTCCGCTCGGCCAATACTTCGACCTTCTCAAAAGCGTGCCGTTGTTCGGAAAACTCTTTTCGGGTGAGCGGCATGGATTCGACACCGCCATTTTCGAAGTCAAAGGCTCGGCGAAAGATCCCACCGTCGTTTACTTGCCGGCCGAATCCTTGATGGCCGGAGCGAAGGGAACGGCGAAATTGGCCTTCGATCTGCTGGTGAATGCGATCACCCTCCCTGAAAAAGCCTTTTCCATGGCCGAGGGTGATTCGCCCGTAGAGGAGGATGGAGTGCAGGAAGGAACAAGGGGTCTCTAACAGGATGCTGAAAAAGTCCGCCAGCTTTGTTCTCGCGTCGTTCAGAGGCTCAACGTACCGAAAAGTGTACGCTTCGCCTCTTCGCTCGCTGCGGCCGCGCTGGACAGCCTTTTTGAGCATCCTGTACGGCTACCGGGAGGCTCCGGCGCCATCGGAGATGGCGAATAGTGCGGCATGACCTGTGCCGCGGTTATTGTGTAGGCGCCTCTCCGCCTTCGGTCCGCTGGATTTCAAGGTCGTTCTTCACCCGTTTCACGCCTTTGACTTGGCGGGCGAGATCCGCCGCCCTGGCTTTCTGCTCCGCCCGTTTGACCGTGCCCACCAGCGTCACGACGCCTGCTTCGGTTGCGACCAGAACCTCCGACAACCCTCCGAATTGATCGCCTGCAAGCTTGGCCTCCACTTCTTCGGAGATTGCTCCGTCGCTGGGGGAATCGGAAAGACCCGAACCGGCACCGAAGGCGCAGCCCGCAACTATAATCCACAACAAGCAGACGAGAGACCAGGTTCGTGCACGAAGCATCAGCGTCCTTGAAGGACACGGCATGGCTGCATCTTGTTCATTACGTATCGTGATGCGGCGGTAGGCGCTCGGCCCTTACGGAAACCCGGTCCAGAGAGCGATGTCCACGAGCCCAAATCGGTGCGCCAGCCCAAGCGTTGTGAAATACGTTCCGGCTCTTACCGATGCATCAACTGATCGCGTTTACAGCTTTCCTCCGCCAACATTCGCTGACCTGTAGTCGCGTCTGCGGGGATACGCGCTATGCAGGCATCGAGCGAATCACCTTGCGTCCCGGCGGATGCGCGATTGCCGCTTTTCGCGATGGCTGTCCCGACTATGCCTTGATGAAGCTTTTCATTGTCCTGACAACTTTGTTCGGCGACCATCTTTGTCCCCTCGCTGGAATCGGTCGAAATCCTCCCCAGGCACGCCTTCAGGGAATCCGACGGCCCAACGGAGACCGGCTCAGTCATGGCCGGCGACACGGATGGACTGACTGATGCCGGCTGCCTCGCGGTCTGTTCCGAGGCGCAACCAGCCGCCGACAACAGGCACGCGAAGCCGATACGCATAATTCCAAGCGGCATCCTCTTCATAATTAGCATTCCTCCTTTACGGCGACAATCGTGAGCCGGCGCGGTTTACCCGCTCCTATATAGCGGAGTCCCCTTCAGGGCGCAAGCCGTATCGCGGAGACCTAGCCCGCATTATTCATGAACGTTTCTGCTGCAATCGCGGATTCGCTGCTGCGACAAGCCTTCGGCGGGCAGGCTCGCCTCTCGCGACCTCGACGTACTGTTTCAAGTACGCCTCGGTCTCTCAGGACTCCGCGTGCAAGACACCGCCGCCTCACCAACTCGGCGGCGTCCACAAACGTGGCGCTCATTATTCTTCGCGCCGTGGACCTCGCTATGCGACTGCGCGATTTCGCGACGAACCGTCATGAATAATGCGGGCTAGGCGAGGCTTCGTCCTCAGTGATTTATAGTCCGAGGTCCGGGTCGGCGGTTCATGATGCGAGGGGGGAGGGATTCAGGCGGATTTCTTCAATTCTGCCGATGTCGGCAGAATACGAGGGCGCGTCGTTCGGAAATGGACCAGATCCTTTGAAAACAACACGTCCAAAGTCCAGTCCAAGGCCACGAGCAGTTTCTTCTCAAATCGAGGCAGCTTCAGCAAGTAAATCGTCCGCCACAGCCACCAGGCGATGAAGCCGGAAAAGTTGATGCCGAGAATGTTTGCGACGCCGGTCCGTTTTCCAATGGGGGCTAGGAGCCCGAGCGTCGAGTAGAGGAACGGTTTCATCCGGTCGCCCCGAACGGTTGCCAAGATATTGCGCGCCGCCACTCGTCCTTCACGCAGCGCATGTTGCGCGGTCGGCGGATGGAAGGTTCCGGTTTTGCGATCCGGTACGAGCGCACAGTCGCCTAAGGCCCAGAGACCAGGCCACCCCGGAACTTCCAGGTACTCGTTGACGAGGACTCGGCCCTTCGTTTTTGGGCAGGGCAGCGTGTCCAAGAGGGCATGCGGACTGATGCCGGCGGTCCAGACCAGCGTATTGGTCGGCACCGTGGTCCCATCGCTGAGCATGACGTCCTGATCCGTCACCACAGTGACTTTACAGTTCGCATGGATTTCCACTTTCTGCTCGATGAGTTTGCGCTGCGCGTACGTGCCGAGTTTTTCCCCCAGCTCCGGCAAGATGACCTTCCCCGAACTGACCAGAATGATCCGAAGCATGTCCGCCCGAAGATGCGGAAAGAACCGCACCGCCTCCCGCAGAAAGTCATTCATGGCCGCGATGGTCTCGACCCCCGCGAAGCCGCCGCCCGCCACGACGAAATTCAGCAAGGACTCACGCAGTGTCCCCCCGCACTCAAAGTCGGCTTCCTCCAAATTCGCAATGAGATGGTTGCGCAGCACAATCGCGTCGCTCAGCGATTTCATGGTGAACGCACGGTTGGCCAAGCCGGGGATATCAAAGAAATTCGTGGTCGACCCGAGGGCCAATACCAGATGGTCGTACGGCAGCGAGTGGCAATGTTGCTCATGCCCATGCGACAGGCCGACACGTTGATGCTGGAGATCGATGGCTTCGATCTCGCCATGAAAGAACGTCACACGACGCAGCAGCTTGCGGATCGGGCTGACGATATTGGTGATATCGAGGTCGCTCGCGGCGACCTCGTGCAGCATCGGGGTGAAGAGAAAAAAGTTGTCGTGATTGACGAGGGTCACGTCCAAGGCGGCTCCGCGCGCCAGCGCGCGTTCAAATTCCAACGCGGCATACATCCCGCCGAACCCGCCGCCCAGAATCACCACGCGTGGCTTTCCGTTCACCATACAACCTCAGCGAGGGCGGAGAGGTTCCGGAGAGCATGAGGGTGAGGGGCCGGAAGTCGGAGCGGGAGAAGTACGGGTCCCGGAAGGTATTGCAGAAGGTACGAGTCTCCACCCGTTTTCATGCCACCACCCAAATTGCAAACCCCTTGGCGGCGTGCAGAAGATGGTCGGTCGTGCCGCCGCCGAAGATCTGTTTGATCCGCGATATCCCTTGTCGCCCCACGACGATGGTACCGTGATGCCCGCTCCGCGCCTCTTCGAGGATATTTCTGGCAATATCGTCGTCATGACCATACTTTACCGTCACGCGGCTCATGTCGAACCCGGATTGTGCCAGCGTCTCGCACGCCTGCTTCAGGACGTGACACTCGGCTTCTCGTTCTTTCCGAATCCAAGCGTCCTGCTCATTGCGCAATTGCACGCTCAATTGCTCTTCGACCGCCGGATTCTCCGACCCACCATGCTCCAGCAATCTCCGCGGCATGGGCTTCAGCACATGAAAGAGGGTGATGACGGCATCGGGTGTTCGGCTCAGAAGGGATCCAACATACTGGACAACGCGATGAGAGTTTTCGGACTCGTCGACGGCCAGAAGGATTCGCCCGGCGGCCGACATACTTGCCTCCTTCTCTACTTGCTCGACTTGTTGAAACATAGACACCCCCCTCAAATCCTTGACACGTTTCCTTTAGTGCCATGTCGTCACACGTATGACATCCGTGCTTGAATCTCGTCTTGCGATGAACATGGACACTTCCTCGTACAATCTGCTGGATGGATGTCATGATGGATGTATGGTAGCCAACACAATCGGTTTACCTGCTCTACGCTGTATGAAAACCACACGATCTTTATTCTGTGCAAAATCAAGGCCAAGGAGTTACCTAACTATACCGTGCACTGAGCCGACTGCCTGGCTGAAACAGGTAACCATCAGACATCCAACCCTCAAATCTGGTTTCTTAAAGAGCGATTGCGCACTCTGCGACTTTTGGAATCCGCTCAGTTCAAAGCTAAGGCAAGATTGAATCGGTCTTCCTAAGTATCCATGCTTAGTCTTATAACCGCTCGCCATGCCTGTTTTATGAGTTCAGGACGCTTGGTGTGCGGAAAGATTCATGAAACTTCAGCTTGGCACATAATGTGCTCCATCCGATCTGATATCAGGAAGCGAGGTGACTCATGGGTGAGGCAGGTATCGTTGATCGTGTCCGGTCCGTGCTGGAAGAACGCGATACAGCTTGTTCGTTGGACGACGTCACGCAACTCTGTCCCGACTTGACCTGGAATCAAGTGTTCTTAGCCGTCGACTTTTTAAGTCGGACAGGTCAAGCCGATGTCACCCTGGATACTAGACGAGTCTATTGGGTGCGAAGCCGTCGCGCAGCTGCATGAGAGCATGCCGAAGTTTTATCTCCCTCCTGTTCATGTAGTCTTTCACCAACCTTACCAAACGGCTACGACAGAGACTTTTCGTTCCGTCTCGGATAATGTAGCCTCCTTGTCCATCGCACATTCCATGACCGGCAACGACAACACGCTGCCGTGTCCTCCGGCCCATACTGTCTCGTCGATCGCGGTAATCCGATGACGAGTCGTTGATGCAGAAAGCTGCGGCTAGGGCCACTCCTAGCATGGGGCCGTGGTACTTCCAAGCTAGAATCAACTAAGAGAACTGAAGGAGGTGCCGTTATGGGAGTCAACCTATTACACATTGCTCTTGTGACCACGGTAGCGCTTTCTGTCGGGACGTTGGGATGCAGTCAGACGGCGTCCGAACGACGAGCAGCTTCACCGACCTTGGGAGAGCGGATCAAACAGGATTCGGTCACGGGGAGGATCCAGGATATCGGAACAAGGCATGTGTCCATCAAGGAGAGCAACGGCGAAACGACCCGTGTCCGCGTCGACGATCATACCAAGATGGATCGCGTGACGATCGGCGATCAGGTCAAAGCCTATGTGTCGGAAGACGGCTATGCCTCGACGATTCAGCGAGATGCGGATTGATGTGGTTCGGTTCGGTCACCAAGGATCTCTATCAGCGGGTGAATCGCTCAATGACCTCTGAGGTTGTGGCGACTTCGCCGAAGATGCCGCCTTCCACGCCGATCATAGCCAATGCAGCTTTGTGCAGGGCGGGATTTCCCGAAGCGCAGGCATCACTCACCGTGATACAGCGGTACCCAAGGTCGATTGCAGCGCGTAACGTGGAGCTGACGCACACCTCCGTGGTGACGCCCGTTAAAATGAGTGTTTTAATGCCGTGTTTCGCCAGCACTTGTGGTAATCCGGTGTGAGCGAACGCGCTATAGCCGGGCTTGTCGATAACGATCTCCCGTTCCAAGGGACGTAAGGTCTCCACGAAATCGTGCCCGACTTCACCCCGCACCAACAGACGACCGAGCGGACCTTTCGAACCGATTTCCGCACCGGCCCTTCGACTCCGCTCCAGTTTGTATGGCGGACAATCGGACAGGTCCGGCACATGGCCTTCGCGGGTATGCACGATCAGCAGTCCGGCTTTTCGCCCCACGGCAAGCAGCTTTTCGATCGGACGGATGGTCGCGACCAACGGCGCAATGTCGAGCCCTGCCTGCGCCGCGTAACCCTCCGGTAGGAGAAAGTCCCGCTGCATGTCGATCACCAGCAAGGCCGTGCGGGCGGGCGCCAGTGAATCGAGGAGATTGGGTGTAGATCGATCCATTCCATAGGATTGCTCTTGGAAAATTCCGACGTTGCCAAGCAGGGTCGCAACCCCCATGCCGAGCGCCATCTTGCTTCCCCGAGCCAGAATTTCCCGCCGCGAAGGATGGGTCTTGCTCATATCCTCACCGTCTGTGACGAAAGAGCCTGCTTCATGGAGTTCCTTCCTCGCCATAATCGGCCTCCTTATTCGCTGTTCGCTGAAGCAGTCATCTACGCCGACCTGCTTGATTCTTCACGCGCAATTCTTGAGCCATTCATACTACGCTCTACCTCTTCCGCAAAGTAAGGCCTTGGCTCCTATTCTTATTCAACTTTGGACATCAAGCTAGGCGCGCTAGTATTATCGCGGTCCACACCAGAAGCTTCGACTATACGGTTACGCAGCGAGCGGCAGGAAAGAATTTTCTTTAGATACGCTCAAGGCGGTGACGGAAGAAGTCTGGCAGGAAGGCTCAGCCAGACACGAACAAGATGTGATGCAACATGACCCGAACTTTCTGGCATGCCCATTCCCAGTGCAATTTGGCTGTTTGGCGCATGACTTATCGCGGTCTATATTCTATCGGCCAGAAAAAATAGTGCCGTCTTTAGGGTAATGGCCAACCGGAAGTATTGTAACGTCTCTCCACATCCCGCCGAAGTGGTACCATCTTACGATACCACTTTCGGCCATTTATCCCTCATCGCCTGTTTCATAAGTGGTAACTTCTGCAACACTTCCCGAACCCGCATAAAATCTACTCCTTGACTGTTGCAGAAGTCTGTTGCACATTCTCCGCGTGAAATCTCCGATTGCCTTAGCAGAATAGTATGATAAAGTATGATTAATGAATCATACACGGAGGATGCTATGGCGAGTATTGAACGCATGACCATCACCATGCCCACTGACATGGCAGCGGTTATCAAAGCAGCGGTTGATGATGGAGACTATGCCTCTACCAGTGAAGTAGTGCGCGAAGCCGTGCGCGAATGGAAACAACGCCGGGCATTTCAGTCTCAGGAATTCGCGGCACTGAAAGCCGACATCGATAAGGGATTAGCCGATATTGCTGCTGGCCGGGTACGTCAGTTTGATAAAAAGCGCATTATTGCCAGAGGGAGGAAGTTATCAGCCAAGCCTTGACCCTCCACCTCACCGACGCAGCGGAAGCCGACCTTGCGGAAATCTGGGGATACATTGCGACCGAAGTGAGTGAAACGACCGCAACCCGTTACCTTGACCGGATTATTAAGACGATAGATGTAGTGCGGCAGTCTCCGCTGATGGGCACAACCCGCGACCAACTCGGTACGGGCTTGCGAGTCACGTTTCACCATCCCTACGCCATTTACTACCAAGTCACCAAGCGAACACTAATCGTTGTCCGGGTTCTTCATGGTGCGCGGGACGTTGCCGCCATCGCTGAACAAGGCGGGTTTGTTCACTGACGCAACAAGGAAGCTTTTATGAAATACGGATACGCCCGCGTCTCTACTGATGACCAGAACACCGACCTGCAACTTGCCGCGCTGAAACGGGCGGGCTGCAAGAAAACCTTTGTTGATGAAGGCAAAAGCGGCGCGACATTAAACCGCCCTGCCCTGCTCCGTTGTTTAAAACAACTGGAACATGGCGACATGCTGATAGTGTGGAAACTAGACCGGCTGGGGCGCAGCGTGCGCGATGTGGTGAACACCCTGCACGACCTCACCAGCCGAGGCGTACAGTTCCAGAGCCTGACCGAGCAGATAGATACGACCCATCCGCTCGGGAAAGCCATGTTGCATATGGTGGCGTTACTGGCCGAACTGGAACGCGGCTTGATCGTGGAGCGCACCAAAGCCGGACAACAGGCAGCACGACGGCGCGGGGTTAAATTTGGAGCCAAGCCGAAACTATCTGCCGCCCAGCTTGACCATGCCCGTAAGCTCCTCAGTGACGGCACAACATCCAGCGAAGTTGCCGCGTTGCTTTCCGTAAACCGTTCTACCCTCTGGAGGGCATTGCAGGCTTGAAACGTATGTACGCTCAAGCGAGCACAGAGCCACGTAACAGGAGGGAAAGATAGAGAGAATTGTAGCCGCCGGACAGCCGCCCTTCCTCAAATCACTTTTAGTAGCTCACGCATCATTGTTTTTCCAACATTCCATAACAGCTCAGCATCCCTCGGCTCGATTTTTCTTTTGTGTTGATGCTCTTTGTGCGGGTGAATGTAATTTCTATAATCCCTTAAAATCACGCTTACATCTTTGTGGGTTTCAGAAATCCACCTTAGCTCGCACGCCACATCTATGTAGTGCGTCAACGTCCAATCACGAAGATGAAATGTATTCCCCGCCTTATCTTTCGGCGCGGCGGCTGCCTTGAATACAGGTGCTTTATCGTCGAGTTGGTTCACGCGGGCAATCAGCAATGCCTCTAGTAGCCCGCCAATCATGACAATGCTCGCTAATGGGAAAGCGTTTTGAATGCACCCTGCACACTCATTCCAGCGGTTTACGAGAATCCGCTGCATCTCATCATCTCCGGTAATCCCGTTGAATACAGGCGCTACATCCGAAGAATTTTCTATTGGCATCTTTGCCAGCTCGATAACTTTCTCTCGTTCCAAATCACCGAGTGCTTTCTTCAAAGCCTTCAATGTCTCCGTATATTTATTTCGTGACGAAGCGTTTCCTGTTAATCCCAGCAGGTCTTGATAATATTCATCTATAGCTTTCAAGTCGTCTGCCTTGAGAACGACCAGAAGAACCGGTCTTCTTGTGTGAAACCATCAACGGACTTGGCAATGTCAGCTTTCCACTCAAGAGGTTTATCGGAGTTGACGGGCATCCTCCCTCACGCTGGTTTGCCGACATCCGAACCCAAACAGGAGTTCCTACCCTCTCGGATTTTTTTCAGATTAAGCGCGGGCTGGCGACTGGCAACAACGAGTTTTTTATTCTCAGCGAAGAAGAAATTAAGGCTCGCCAGCTTCCGATGGAACTATTCACTCCGATTCTGCCAAGCCCACGCTACCTAACTGAAAATGAAATCACCGCAGACCGCAACGGCAACCCTAAAATTGAACGTGCCCGCTACCTTCTTGATACCAAACTGCCCGAGGATGAAATCAAACGCCGCTTTCCAACGCTTTACCAGTATCTCAAGGAGGGAAAGCAAACCGACATTAATAAACGCTATCTCTGCCAGCATCGCGCCCTATGGTACGCACAGGAGAACCGACCCCCCGCCCCTATCGTCTGCACTTATCTCGGTCGTTCCGATGCCAAGAGCGGTAAACCGTTCCGCTTTATCCTCAACAACTCCCGCGCCACGGTCGCCAATGTGTATCTTGCGATGTATCCGACTCCCATTCTGCTTCGTGCACTGGCGCAGGATAAATCCCTTCTTCCCCGTGTCTGGCAACTCTTAAACCAGATAACGCCCTCGCGCTTGCTCGGTGAAGGACGGGTTTATGGCGGCGGGCTTCACAAGCTGGAACCCCGCGAACTCGCCAACGTTCCCGTTCCCGAGATCGCGGAGCTTCTCCCGCCATCCGTCAGACCGCATAAGCAAACCGACTTGCTCATACGCCTTGCTTCACAGGCTCAGGCAGTGTGAAGTTTGAAAAGCCTCTAAAATCGCAGCGCCGTAAGCCAATCACCCAACTGCTACCTTTCCGACTGCCCGCCACAGCGTCGTATAGCTGACCTGTAATTCCTTGGCGACTTTTCCCATGCTGTACTTACCGGATGAGAGCAGCACCCGCGCTTTTTCAATGTCGCTCTGTTTCAATTTCGGTTTTCTTCCTCCGAGCCTGCCTCGTGCCCGTGCGGCTCTCAGCCCCGCATTCACCCGCTGCCGGATTAAATCCCGTTCAAACTCGGCAAGAGCGGCGAACAAATGAAAAGTGAATTTTCCGCTGGTGAGGTGGTGTCGATTTGTTCGGTGAGTGAGCACAGCTCCACTCCGCGATCGCGCAGCAGCGTAGCGGTATTGATGGGGTCTTTCACACACATGTGTTTATGAGACAGGGCTCTTACGAGTGAACAGCGGACAATGAGAGCCGCCGCACATGCACATGCTTTGCTCGCTTGCGGGTCTGGGCGATGTCATAGGACACCTGCATCCGCATGAGGGTGTCCATCTTCACACCGAATGCCTTTTCCAGCCGCAACGCCATCTCTCCCGACAAGTCGGCCTTGCCATTGAGCAGACTGGACAGGGTTGGGCGCGA
The DNA here is from genome assembly GCA_030123625.1 of Nitrospira sp. Lineage (NCBI taxonomy): Bacteria > Pseudomonadati > Nitrospirota > Nitrospiria > Nitrospirales > Nitrospiraceae > Nitrospira > Nitrospira sp. The sequence continues at coordinate 2,455,170 of CP126121.1, read as the reverse complement.
CACGCAAAGAGCTTTGGCGGCTGCCGTTACTGACAATCCCGCAGGCTCTACCAGCTCGGTGCGGATAAACTCTCCAGGGTGTGGCGGATTCTTCATAGCCATATACTGTTTCTCCTCTTCTAATGGTAGTCCTCTAAATTCACGTCGAAAATTTCTCTCTCTGCATGGTCGATGCGGAATGTCAGCCGCCGGTTACGGGTGACACTCAGGCTCCACGTCCCCTTGCGGTCGCCGGTCAAGGTATGGACTTTCCATGCTGGGAGCACCCGCAGTTCGTCGGGATCTTGCATATCGTCCATAAAGGCGAACATCTTCCGTAACTTGTCCACAGTGTCGGGTGGAACGCCGCGTCCGCTATCTTCGCTGTAGAGACGCTTCAGCCCCTTATGCACAAAGTTCCGTATCTTCATCGAAGGACCGTAGCCCGTTACCTTACACTTGTCAACACGATTCTTGCCATTCCTAACACAGTCGTATGTTCAAAGTGCGCTACTGAGAATTTTCTCACTTACCGGTAAAAGCTTCCTCACCTCTCCCATTATCTCAGTGAACGACAAGCCCCAATACATCCTTCCAGCTTGGTGCCCACTGTGCCACCGGCACGTCGCAGCGCAAGCAGAATTTCCCCGCCTTCGGCTTGATGTGATACGCTAGCCGCCGGTCCTGTGTTTGCCGTCTTTTTCGTGGCCGACGTCGGGAGAGACTTAAATGTCGATGGATTCAATCCGCGAAGTCGTTGAGCCTGTGGTCGACCCTGAATTCGGGCCATGGTTGGCCCAAGCGTCGATTCTGGTCGTTGATGATGAGCCGGGGATGCGGAACTTCCTGCTCAAGACGCTCGGGCCACGCTGTCAGGCGATCCAGGAGGCGTCTGATACGAAGGAAGCGTCGCGCAAGCTCGACGCTCAGCATTTCGATGTCGTAATCCTCGATAACGTGATGCCGGGGGAAAACGGTCTCGATTGGCTCGCCAAACAGCGGGCGAGCGGCATCTTCGCCGATGTGATCTTGATGACGGCCTATGCCGATCTGGAGACCGCCATAGAGGCTCTGCGTGCCGGCGTGGTCGACTTCGTCCTCAAGCCGTTTCGATCCAATCAATTGTTCAACGCCGTGGCGCGTTGTCTTGATCGGACTCGGCTGCAGCGCGAGAATTACGTGCTGCGCCACGAACTGAAGTCGGCTCAACATCAAATCTTCATGCGAAGCAAATTGTTCGGCGATTCCGTGGCGATCCAACAGGTGCGCGAGACCATCGCGCGCGTGGCTCCATTGCCGACCTCTGTATTATTTACCGGCCAGTCTGGGACCGGCAAGGAGGTCGCCGCGCGCGCTCCATTCGCTCTCCAATCGGGCCGATGAGCTCTTCGTGCCCGTCAACTGCGGTGCGATCCCGCCGGACATGATCGAAAGCGAACTGTTCGGCCATGTGAAGGGAGCGTTCACCGGCGCCGGCAGGGCGCGTGAGGGTCTGTTCATGTATGCGCAGGGCGGCACCATCTTTCTCGATGAGATCGGTGAATTGCCCTACATGCTGCAAAGCAAGCTGCTGCGCGTGCTGGAGGATCGCCGCGTCCGACCGGTCGGCTCGGAGCGCGAGATTCCCTTTGACGCTCGTTTCATCTTTGCGACGAATGCCGCTCTGCAAAGCCGCGTCGAGGCGGGTACCTTCCGGGCTGATCTCTATTTCCGCATCAATGTCATGCAGGTTCATCTGCCGCCGCTGAGGGATCGCGGGGACGACGTTCAGCAACTCGCCGCGCTGTTCATGAGCGAGATTGCTCAACAGCTGGGCATGCCTCCCGTCACGATCGACGAGAGAGTACGCGCCTCCCTCGCGCGGTATGACTGGCCCGGGAATATCCGGGAATTGCGTAATCTGATCGAACGAACAGTGATTCTCGGCGCCTTTCCGGAAGATTTCGAGCGATCCGTCGATGATGGCGACAAAGAAGAAGAGGACAGTCTGGCCGAGGTGGAACGACGTCACATCCTGTCCATGCTCCGTAAGACGGGGGGAGATCGCGAGGAAGCCGCGCGGCGACTCGGCATCTCACGCAAGACGATCGACCGCAAATGCGCAAGTTGGCGGATATAGGACTGTGGCCTTGGAGAAGCCGGCATTCGGTCCGCCACCGTCTGCTCACGATCGCACTCCTGCCGATGCTCGTGATTCCACCTCTGCTGCTTGGGATCAGCATCTCTCGTTGGAACGCCAAGTTTGATGCAACGCTGGTCTCCAAGGTGAACGATGATTTGACCATCGCTCACCAGTATCTCGCGCGCATTCTAGAAAACTCGGAGGAACACCTGGTTTCCGTCACGAACTCCGCACGATTCCAGGAGGTGCTCCGGGGACAGGATTATGCAAACGGCGCCTTTACAAGCCTTCTCAGAGAGACCGCGCAGAGACGCGGGTTTGATTTCCTCTACCTTGTCGGCGACGACCGACAGATCATCGCGACCGAATATCCGATGGTTTCGAGTTCCATGCGTTGGAACTGGCCCATTCTCAACTCGGCTCTTGACGGTCGCTCAAAGACAAGCATCGACGTGTTCGAGCAGGCGGAGCTTTCCGCGATATCGCCCGAACTCGCTCAACGGGCGCGAATTGAAATCGTTTCGACCGTCGGCAGCGTCCCCACCACTCGCACAGAGGAAGCGCGCGGTCTGGTCCTCCAGTCCGCCAGCACGCTGACATTGCCTGACGGGCGGCGCGCCGCCTTGGTCGGCGGCATCCTGTTGAATCAAAACCTTGGTTTTGTCGACACGATCAATGATCTCATCTATCACGACTCCGGTCTGCCCGAGGGCAGCCAGGGGACAGTCACGCTGTTCCTCGATGACGTTCGCATCAGCACCAATGTGCGCTTGTTCGACACTCGACGGGCCATTGGGACGCGCGTCTCGGCGGAGGTGCGGAGCGCCGTTCTCGAACAGGGTCGAACGTGGCTCGATAGCGCCTTCGTCGTCAATGACCGGTACATCTCGGGGTATGAGCCGATCCTCGACAGCCACAATCGCCGCGTCGGCATGCTCTATGCGGGGTTTCTTGAGAGGCCCTTCACCGAAGCGAAGCGTCGAACTTTGCTGGAGATAGGGCTCGCGTTCCTGCTCGCAGTCGCCGCGACCGTTCCACTATTTCTGAGATGGGCCGCCGAAATCTTCAGGCCTCTTGAACGGATGATCGGCACGATCACCCGGGTCGAGAGCGGCGATCTTGACGCACGGACCGGCCATGTCGCGAGTAAGGACGAGATCGGCCGAGTGGCGCTTCACCTCGATCATCTGCTCGATCAAATCCAGGAGCGCGACGCACAGCTGCGCCAGTGGAATGAAGAGCTCAATCAGCGTGTCGAAGGGCGCACGCTCGAGCTGCAACAAGCCAATCGACAATTGGAGACGACGACTCAACAACTCATTATGTCGGAAAAGCTTGCCGCGATAGGCGAAATCACCGCCGGCGTGGCGCATGAGATCAACAATCCGATCGCGGTCATGCAGGGAAATTTGGAGGTGCTTCGCGACTTGATGGGCGGCAAGGCTGAATCGGCAAAGACGGAGTTTCGGCTTATAGACGAGCAGCTGTACCGCATCGGTGAAATTGTCACCAGGCTGCTTCGATTTGCGAAGCCGCAAGAATACGCGGGTTACTCCGAACAGTACGACGTCGCGGAGATCGTCACCGACACGTTGCCGCTGGTCCAACATCTGTTCAAGAAGACGACGATTGCCGTCGAAAGAGACCATCGCGCGTCGCGACTCATCCGAATGAACAGGACTGAGTTACAGCAGGTCCTTGTTAACCTAATAGTCAATGCCGTTCATGCGATGCCCGATGGCGGACGACTCACCGTGCGGACGTTCGACCGTGATGAAGGCGGCCGCCCGGGGGTCGTCATCGAAGTTGCGGATACCGGTGCCGGCATGGCGCCCGACGTCATGCGGAAAATCTTCGACTCGTTCTTTACGACCAAGGGACGCGAAGGCACGGGGCTCGGCCTCTCCATCAGCCAGATGCTCGTCACCAGGCAAGGCGGCAACATTTCGGTCGACAGTGAGCCGGGCAAGGGCACGACGTTCGCCGTCTGGTTGCCCGAATCGCATTGATGGTGACTTTCCCCCACGCCCGGTTCTTCGTTGTATTCCCGCCGCGACGGTCAATTTGTCTGTCCGATTTCGTCAACTTGTCCATCGTCAGACAATAACCTGCGTAACTCAATGATATTGTTTTCTGTTTGAACGGGCACGTCTGTTGCTCAAGGTTTGTCCGCAGCAGCGACGGATGAGTACGTAACAGGATCACGCCGAGCGGACTGTTTGTCTTCGAGTGGTTCGAAACGGCGAACCTCGTTGGAAAAAATTTCTAGGTGTTTCCCGAGTTATCGCCTTTTGAGGAATTCTTATAGTTGTGCGGACGCACAAGCGACCGCATAAACAATTTCCACAAAAAAGGAGGGCTTATCATGAACCCACTGACCCGTTGGGAGCCGTTTAAAACACATTGGCATCCGATCAAAGAACTGGAGGAGATGGAGCATCGGTTGGCTTCATTCTTCGGTCGTTCCCCGGCTCGCTCGGAAGGCGGCAAGGAGGAAATGACCGTCGCCGCATGGGTGCCGCTCGTGGATATCACGGAAGATGACAAGGAATATCTCATTAAGGCCGAACTGCCCGAGGTTCAAAAGGAGAACGTGAAACTGGCGGTCCATGACGATGTGCTCACGATGACGGGAGAGCGGAAGTACGAAAAAGAAGAGACCAACAAAAAGGTTCATCGCATCGAGCGGGCCTATGGAAGCTTTACGCGCAACTTCATGCTCCCCGAAGACGCGGACGAAGGCAAAGTCACGGCCGACTTCAAAGACGGTGTCCTGAAGGTACACGTGCCCAAATCTCAGAAAGCCAAACCGCAGAGCACCGAGATCAGAATTACATGAGACTACGAGGGGAACCGACGGGGAAGATGACTCGCTGTCCGTCGGACCGTCGAATGCCGTCGGTTCTCATGCACCGGGGGTCTGGGGCCTCATGATATGAGGCCAAGACCCCCGTAAGTGAGAGGAGATGCATATGAGCCCTGACTCGACCATGGAGAGTGCTAAAAATCAGATTCTTGCCGGCCTTGAGGCAGTGCACGAGCATTGGGGATATTTCCTGGCTTCGGGAATCGCCTTCCTGGTACTTGGCACGATCGCGCTGACCTATACGGTTCTCACGACGCTGGCATCCGTCTTTGTGTTTGGAGTGGCGTTCCTCATCGGTGGGATGTTCCAGACCGTTCACGCCTTTAAGGCATCCACGTCCAAGTGGAGCGGATTCCTCTTGGACCTCCTGATCGGCGTGCTCTATGTCATCACCGGTCTGTTGATGGAGGTGCATCCTTTGGCCGGAGCCCAATCCCTGACGCTTTTGCTCGCCGCGTTTTTTCTGGTCGTGGGAGTGTTCAGGACCATGGGGGCCATGATCCTCCGACCACCGAGTTGGGGATGGCTGCTCGTGAGCGGGATTGTCACGTTTCTGCTCGGCATTCTCGTGTGGGCCCAATGGCCGGAATCCGCCCTGTGGCTCATCGGGACGCTCGTCGCGATCGACATGATCTTCAACGGCGCCTGGCTGGCCATGCTCGCCTTGAATGTCCATAGAATGACGCCACAGGAGATTCAAGAACGCGCGACGGCAGCTCTGCCGAGAGCGCTTTTCGAACAACAGCCGACTCGACAATCCGGATGAGAGAAGCACTGGGCGGCTGGTACAGCTTAACCCGATACGGAAGCGCGTTCGGTCCATGCGCGCGGAAGGAGGAGAATCATGCGTCCGACCCTGTGTAGACTTGCGATGGCGGTCACAATCGGAATGATGCCTGTAGGAGCTGGAGCCGAATCAACACCGTCGAAAGCCCCTGAGGGCTATCTCCTTGTCGACGAGGAAGTGTGGCTTGTCATAGATGACGAGTCGGAAGAGCATTTCCATCGAGCTCACGAATCCTTTCTGAAAAAAGATCTGAAAAAGGCGGCCGCAGAAATCCGAAAAGGCGAGGCCTTTCTGAAACTGGAAGCGGGCCGGGCTACGGAGGAGGGAAAGAAACTGATGGAAGAATCCGGCCATGAATTGGCCAAACTGGCGGAGGACGTCGAACATGGCACCATCACCTCCGTGAAGCGACTCGATGAGGCCTTTGCTCGTGCTCACCAGGCTCTTGCCCACCATCATCAGCTGAAGGCCAAAGAATCCTGGACGAACCAGGCCGAGCAAGCGGCCCGCAAGGTCGGGCAGGATCTGCAAGCGGCGGCGGCGCATTTTGACCAAGGCTTGATCTGGGCCGGACATAAAGCGGAAGCCGCCGGGGCCAAGACCATGAAGGGCACACGCCTACTCGCCGGAAAAATGAGGAAAGGCGCAGACTGGGTAGCCGACGAGGTCGGTAAAGGGATTGAGGAGGTTGGAGAGGAGATCGAGAAATTCGGAAAGAAGATCGCACCGGCGAAGGCCTCGTGATCGACGAGGCGCACGGCGCGAAGAATAATGAGCGCCACGTTTGTGCGCGCCGGCGAGTCGGTGAGCCGGCGGTGTCTTAAGTGTTTGTGGACGGGCGCGAGACAGTGAGCGCCCAGTGTCTTCGAATCTTTCGTGAACGCCGCCGGGACGTGAGGCGTCCGTGTCTTGATGAGCGACCTGTTTTTATAGAGGCACACACTATTCATGGACACAGTGAGGAGAACAACCATGCGGAAGCTGAATGAGATGGTGATCTGGGCGAGCGTCTTACTGTGGGTAGGGGTTGTCACGCCGGCAGCACTTTTTGCCGCGCCGGAATCCAATGTGTCCGATGA